>NZ_JBHFHW010000015.1:180303-200577 GCF_057333975.1 Stenotrophomonas sp. AGC87 | reverse complement strand
CGGGCCCCCCCCACGTCATGTACGGAGTTTCCATGCGACGCCGATCCAGCCTCACCCTGCTGCTGTCCCTGCTGCCCACGCTTGCCCTGGCCCAGGTCCGCACCCCGCCACCGGCGGTCAGCGAACCGCTGCGCGAGGTGCCGGCCAGCGTGCGCGCGCAGCCGCTCTCGCAGGGTGAGGTGACCCATCAGGTGACGCTGGCCGCACCGGCCGGCGAAGCCGAGGTGACGGTGCGTTCGGTGCAGCCCGTGAGCGTGGTCGGTCAGTACCGCATCGCGTTCGCGGCGCTGGATGTCGACGGCGATGGCTTCATCAGCCGCGCCGAGGCGCAGGCCAACCCGACGCTGGCCGATGAATTCAACGCGCTGGACGTGAAGCGGCGCGGCAAGCTGGACCGCGCCGATCTGGCCGGCTGGCTGATCGACTGAGCGCGCGGGTCACAACCCCGCCGCACGCTTCCAGAACATCGATACCAGCGGCGGCAGCTTGCCGGCGCAGCCCAGCGCGCGACCGCGCGCCAGGGTCAGGTGCATCTCATCATTGGAGAACACCGTGTTGATCGCATCGAAACTGTACGCAGCGACGGTGTTTTCACTGCGGCGTTCGCGTGCCCAGCGCTGCAGGCGGTGCGGTGACATCCAGTCCTGGCGGCGCTGCTGTGCAGCCAGCACCATCGTCCGCAACGCGGCGACATCGCGCAGGCCGAGATTGACGCCCTGCCCGGCCAGCGGATGCACCACATGCGCCGCATCACCCAGCGCGAGCACGCGACCGGCGACGTAGCCGGTCGCCAATTGGCGGCGCAGCGGGAAGGCCGCGCGCTTGGAGGCCAGGGTCATCGCCCCCAGCCGCCCGGCAAAGGCATGGGTGAGCTCACGACCGAAGGCGGCCTCATCGAGCGCCAGCACGCGCTCGGCCTCGGCCTCGGGCAGCGTCCACACGATCGAACTGCGCTGCGCGCTGATCGGCAGGACCGCCAGCGGGCCGGTCACCAGGAAGCGCTGCCACGCCGTGGCTTCATTGTTTTTTTCGGTATCCACGTAGGCAACCACGCCACGCTGGCCGTAATCCTGGCGGGTCACCGCCAGCCCGGCCAGACGGCGCAGGGTGGATTCGGCGCCGTCGGCGGCGATCGCCAGCGAGGCGTCGAGCCGACGGCCGTCGTCCAGGCGCAGGCGCACCCCGCTGGCGTCCTGCTCCAGCGCTTCCACCCGCGCCGGGCAGCACAGCTGCACGCCGGCCGCGGGCAGCGCCGCCCACAGGCGGTCCACCAGCAGATCGTTCTCGATGATCCAGCCCAGTTGTTCGCGGCCGAGCGTATCGGCGTCGAAGCGCAGCTCATCGCCACCGGCCGCATCCCAGACCCGCATGCGGCGGTAGGCACAGGCGCGTGCGGCAGTCACCGCCGGCCACACGCCGAGCGCGGCCAGCAGCTGGGCATTGTCCGGCGCGAACGCATACACGCGCAGATCCGGTTGCTGCGGTTGCCAGGCGGCAGGCTCGCGGCCTTCCACCAGCGTCACCGACAGCCCGGCATCGGCCAGGGCCAAGGCACAGGCCGCGCCGACCACGCCGCCGCCGACCACCACGACATCCTGCGGGCGCCGGCTCACAGGCCGGCTCCGCGGCACAGCGCCGGCACCTGGCCGCGGAAGCCCATCGCGCCACCGACCAGCATCGACTGCATCGGCGTGGCCTGCGCGGCCAACAACCCGAGCGAACGCAGCGGCCGCATCAGCGGTGCCGGGTTGCTGGTCAGGCGTGCCAGCCCGCCGGAGAAGGCGATGGTCTGCTCGCGGTCTTCCAGACGTCGTGCCACGTGTTCGCGCAGCAGCGCATCGCTGCCGGCATCGTCGGCCTCGGCGACCAGCTCGGCCAGGGTCAGCGCATCGCGCAGGCCCAGGTTGAAGCCCTGTGCGCCCAGCGGATGGATGGTCTGTGCGGCATTGCCAAGCAGGACGGCACGCTCGCCGACCAATGCCTGCGACAGCACCTGGACCAACGGATACGCGCTGCGCGGCCCGCTCTCCAGCAACCGGCCGGCACGCCAGCCGATCGCGCCCTGCAGGCGGCTCACCCAGGCGGCATCGTCCAGCGCCATCACCGCTTCGGCCTGCTCGCGGGCAACGCCGTGCACCGCGCCGAAGTGGCGGTCACCACGCGGCAGCAGTGCGGTCGGGCCGGTGTCAGTGAAGCGCTCGTACGCGGTGCCGTCCGGCGCACGCGCGGCGCGCACCCGCGACACGAACAGGGTCTGTTGGAAATCATGTTCGTCCACGCCGATGCCCAGCGCGTCGCGCACGCCACTGCGGGTGCCATCAGCACCCACCACCAGGCGGGCCAACAGGCAGCGCTCACCGCTGTCATCGGCGATGAACACCTGGCGGTAGCCATCCACCGTGGCGCCCAGGCGCACGAACCGGGCCGGACGATAGCGGGTCAGGTGGGTCAGCGTGTCCAGCCGCGCTTCCAGCGCCTGGCCGAAATCGCGGGCCACCACCACCTGGCCGAACCACGGGCGCTGGTACTGCGCGGCCTCCATCTGCACCCGGCCGAAATCGCCGGCGCGGCTGACATGGATGCGCGTGATCGCGCCCGGCGCAGCGGCCAGCCTCTGCATCACGCCCAGCGCGGTCAGCGCATTGACGGTGGCGGCAGCAAAACTGAGGTTGCGCTGGTCGAACACCGCCGGCAGCGTGCCCAGCGGCGACGCCTCGACCAGACCGACATCGCGGCCGGCACGGTCCAGGGCGATGGCCAGGCTGGCACCGACCAGCCCGCCACCTACGATCACTACATCATGTCGTTCACTCATGCCCGCCATGATAAGGGTTCGCCCGTTCCGGCGGCGTGCGGCGGGCTGCCGCAGCAGGCGCTAGAATGAATGCCTGCCCCTACCCGTCACCGCCATGACCTCCACTGCCCAACGCGCCTTCGTCCTGTCCGTGCTCGTGCTGCTGATGGCGGCGACCCGGGTCAATCATTTCGCGGCGATTCCGGATGCGTCCTGGGCGGTGTTCTTCATCGGCGGCTTCTACCTGCGCCAGTGGACCCGCTGGGCGTTCCCCCTGCTGATGGCGCTGGCGGTGCTGGTCGACTGGATCGTGATCCGCCGCAGCGGCCTGGATTTCTGGCAGCACTACTGCGTCTCCCCCGGCTACTGGATGCTGCTTCCGGCGTACTTCGCCATGTGGAGCGGCGGCATGCTCCTGCGCGGCGGCTACCACGGTGCTACCTGGGCCGCGCTGGGCAAGGGCGCGCTGTTGCTGGTCGCGGCGGTGGCGGTCTGTCATCTGTTTGCCCAGGGCGGCTTCTACTGGACCAGTGACAACGTGGCCGCCCCTACCGTCGATGGCTGGGCGAAGAACTACGGCGACTGGTTCCTGCCCTACCTGCGCACCGCCGCGGTCTACGTCGGCCTGGCCGCCGCCCTGCAGCTGGCGACCGAACAGGTCGGCAAGCTGCTGCAGGCGCGCCGCGACGTGCTGCACTGAGCGCGGCCGGGCTCGCCGATGGGTAACCGCCTTTCCCGTATCTATACGCGCACCGGTGACGATGGCAGCACCGGGCTGGGCGATGGCAGCCGCGTGGCCAAGGACGACGCCCGCGTCGCCGCCTACGGCACCGTTGATGAGGCCAACTCGGCGCTCGGGGTGCTGCTCGCGGCGCCGCTGCCCGACGACATCCGCGCCCTGCTGACCGTGATCCAGCACCAGCTGTTCGATCTGGGCGGCGAGCTGTGCATCCCCGGTCATGCCGCCATCCACGCCGCCGACATCGAGGCGCTGGAGCACCAGCTGGACCACTACAACGCCGATCTGCCGGTGTTGAAGGAGTTCATCCTGCCGGCCGGTGGCGAAGCGGCGGCGCGCTGCCACCTGGCCCGCACCATCGTGCGCCGCGCCGAGCGCGAGACGGTCACGCTGGCGCGCCGGGAGACGGTCCGCCCGGAAGCACTGCATTACCTCAACCGCCTGTCGGACCTGCTGTTCGTGCTCGCGCGCGTGCTGGCCCGCGCCGACGGCCACGGCGAGGTGCTCTGGCGCCACGAGCGCCGCCACGCCTGAGCGGCGCTGCCGCCCCACCCGGATATCCTGCCCGCATGCTGGTTTTCACCCACCCCGCCTGTCTGCAACACGATCCCGGCCGCGGCCCCCCCGAATGCCCGGCGCGCCTGCAGGGGGTGCTCGATGCGCTCAAGGCCGCCTATCCGGACCAGCTGGATTGGCGGGAGGCGCCCCCGGCCAAGCTCGGTGAGCTGGCCCGGGTCCATGACAGCGAACTGATCGATCTGGTCCTCAAGCCGCAGACCGAGCCGCTGCGCCTGATCGACATGGACACCATGACCTCGCCCGGCTCGGCCAGTGCGGCCCTGCATGCGGCCGGTGCCGGCGTGGCGGCGGTCGATGCGGTGATGCTCGGCCAGGACCCGGTCGCGTTCTGCGCGGTGCGCCCGCCGGGCCACCATGCCAGCGCCAACACGGCGATGGGCTTCTGCCTGTTCAACAACATCGCCATCGCCGCGGCCTACGCCCGCGACCGCTATGGACTGGAGCGGATCGCCATCGTCGATTTCGACGTGCACCACGGCAACGGCACCCAGGACATCTTCATCGCCGATCCCGGGGTGGCCTACTACAGCACCCACCAGGCCGGGCTGTTCCCCAATTCCGGCCTCCGCCGCGACCGCGGGGCGGGCAACCTGATGAACATCCTGCTGCCGCCGGGCAGTGGCGGCTTCCGTTTCCGCAACACCTGGGCCGACGAAATGCTGCCGGCCATCGATGATTTCCGCCCGCAGCTGCTGCTGATCTCGGCCGGCTTCGATGCGCACATGCGCGACCCGCAGGCCGACCTGATGCTGGAAACCGAGGATTTCGCCTGGATCACCGCTGAGCTGCGCGGGCTCGCCCGCCGCCACGGCGCCGGCCGGATCGTGTCGATGCTCGAGGGCGGATACGACCTGCAGGCCTTGGCCGAGTGCAGCGTGGCCCATGTCGGCCAGCTGCGCTGAGCCGCGCGGGCCGGGCCTTCGAATGAACCCGGCCCCCTGCGTGGGCGGGACCTTCATTGCCCCTATGCAAGGGATGGGGCAAGCTACGATCCGTTTTCGCCCGAATCCGATACCGCGTGCGCCGAGCCCTCCGCCTGCTGCCCCTCCCCCTCAGTATCGCCATCTGCCTGCCGGCCCTGGCCGACGACAAGCCGGTGAACTGGGGCCTGTGCCCGGTGACCGACGTGCTGCCCGTGTTCGACGATGCGCCCAAGGCTGACAAAGCCGCGGCCGCGACGCGTGACCAGCAGCCGACGGACATCGAAGGCGACCAACTGACCGGTACCTCCGTGGTGCCCAACTACCAGGGCAATGTCGCGCTCAAGCGCGGCGACCAGTTCCTGGGCACCGACAACCTGAGCTTCGACACCGAAAGCGGCAACTACATCGCCGAGGGCAACGTCCGCTATCAGGACTCCTCGATCCGGATGAAGGCCAAGCGCGCCGAAGGCAACCAGGAAAGCGACACCCACAAAATCTCCGACATCCAGTACCAGCTGGTGTCCCGCCGGGGCAACGGTGGCGCCGAGTCGATCGATCTGCAGGGCGCGGTGGGCCAGATGCACCGCTCCACCTACACCACCTGCGATCCCTCGCAGCCGGTATGGAAGCTCTCGGCACCGCAGATCGAGGTCGATAACGACGCCGGCTTCGGTACCGCACGCAACGCCGTGCTGCGTATCGGCAAGGTGCCGGTGCTGTGGGCACCGTATTTCAAGTTCCCGATCGACGACCGCCGCCAGACCGGCCTTCTGTATCCGCAGGTGGGCCTGTCCGGCCGCAACGGCTTCGACTACACCCAGCCGATCTACCTGAACCTGGCGCCGAACTTCGACGACACCCTGATGCCGCGCTACATGAGCAAGCGCGGCTTCATGCTCGACAACGAATTCCGCTATCTCTACGACGGTGGCCGCGGCGAGCTGCTGACCGCCTACCTGCCCAACGACAAGCTGCGCGACAAGGATCGCGGCCGCGTGGAGTTCAGCGGGTACCACAACATCAACGCCAACTGGCAGGCCCGCGCCAGCCTGGCCTGGGTCAGCGATGAGCGTTACCTGGAGGATTTCTCCAATAAGCTGCTCGGCGTGACCACCTCCAACCTGCAGAGCCAGATCGGCATCTACGGCACCGGTGAGAACTGGACCGGCGGCCTGATGGCCGACTATTGGCAGCTCACCGATTACACCCTGACCGAAAGGTCCCTGCCGTATGCCCGCCAGCCGCGTCTGTTCGTCAATTGGGACAAGCCGCTGCTGCCATGGCTGGAAACCGGTGTGTACGCCGAAGCCGTCAACTTCACCCATCTGGATGTGCATGAGAAGTTCGGCGCCGACCAGGAATACGAGCGCACCGGCGTGTCACGCAGCATGGACGGCGGCTCGCGGCTGGACGTGAAACCGTATGTCTCGATGCCGTTCAGCGGCGCGGCCTGGTACGTCACCCCGACCCTGGCCTATCGCTACACCGGGTACGACCTGGAGCGCGGGCTGGCCGATGACACCCGCTGGCAGAATCTGGTCGCTGCCGGCATCGACCCGGCCACCGCGACCCCGGACCAGCTGCGCGGCAACACCTCGCCGAGCCGCAGCCTGCCCATCGGCACCATTGACGCCGGCCTGTTCTTCGATCGGGAAACCACCATCGGCGACACGCGCTTCCTGCACACGCTGGAGCCGCGCCTGTTCTATCTGCGTACGCCGTACCGCGACCAGAGCGATCTGCCGGTGTTCGATACGCGTGACTTCACCTTCAGCTGGGGCCAGCTGTTCCGCGATTCGCGCTACTCCGGCGCCGATCGCCAGAACGACGCCAACCAGCTGACCATGGCGGTGAGCACCCGCTTCATCGACCAGGACACCGGCAAGGAGCGCTTCTCCGGCAGCATCGGCCAGATCCTGTACTTCGATGATTCGCGGGTCACGCTCAACAGCAGTGAAACGCCGGTCGAGCAGGGCAAGTCGGCCTGGATCGCCGATACGAACTACATGATCAACGACCGCTGGACCCTGGGTGCCACCTATCAGTGGGATCCCAAGTACAAGCGTGAGGATCTGGCCAGCGTGCGCGCGCGCTACCTCATGTCCAACGACGGCATCGTCAACCTGACCTACCGCAGCCGCTTGAATCCGCAGGCCTCGACCACGGCGACCCGCCGCGACCGGACGCTGCTGGAGCAGGCCGACCTGTCCTTCCTCTACCCGCTCAACGAGCGCTGGAGCCTGGTCGGACGCTATTACTACTCCATCCAGGACCGCGCCCCGCTGGAAATCATCGGCGGTGTGCAGTGGGACAGCTGCTGCCTGGCCGTTCGCGCCATCGCCCGCCGCTACGTGCGCAACCGCGAGGGTGAACTCAACAACTCCTTCCAGATTGAGTTCGTGCTCAAGGGCCTGAGCTCCATCGGCCAGAACACGGACCGCACCTTGCGCCGTGCTATTCTCGGGTACTACCGAGACGACCTCTATCTGGTGCCGCCCAGCAACACCGGTGCAGCCCGCGACGACTACGATCCGAATCAGATCCCATGACCAAGACCCTTCCCGTACTCCTCGCCTCCCTGCTGGCGGTCTCCTCCGCGACGGCCCCGTTGCAGGTGCTGGCCCAGCAGAGTCAGCAGCTGGACCGCATCGCGGCGATCGTCGATGAGGACGTCGTGCTGCAGAGCGAACTGGACCGCGCCGTCCAGAACATCAAGGCGCAGTACGCCGGTCGTGAGAACCAGCTGCCGCCCGATGACGTGCTCAGCCGCCAGGTGCTCGAGCGCCTGGTGCTGGTGAAGCTGCAGGTGGCGCGTGCCGAGAGCAGCGGCATCAAGGTCAGCGATCAGGAACTGAACCAGGCCATCAACGCCATCGCCCAGCAGAACGGCTCCACCCTGGATGCCCTGCGCCAGCGTCTGGCCAGCGACGGTCTGGATTTCAATGACTTCCGCAATTCGGTGCGTGACGAGATCACCGTCCAGCGCCTGCGCCAGAGCTTCGCGCAGAGCCGCATCACCGTCAGCGAAGGCGAAGTGGATGGCGCGCTCAAGCAGCAGGCCACCGTGGGCACCCAGTACCACCTGGCCCACATCCTGATCGGCCTGCCGGAAGGCGCCACCGCCGAGCAGATCACCACCGGCCAGAAGAAGGCCGATGGCGTCAAGGCACTGCTGGACAAGGGCGAGCTCGACTTCAACGCGGCCGCCGTCCGTTATTCGGACAGCCCCAACGCGCTGGAAGGCGGCGACCTGGGCTGGCGTTCGCTGGATGAAATCCCGAATGCCTTCGCGCAGATGATGAAAGAGATGAAGTCTGGCGACGTGGTCGGCCCGCTGCGTGGCCCCAGTGGTTTCCAGCTGCTGAAGCTGGTCGAGGTGCGTGATGCCAGCGCGGCCGCTGACGGCGGTCACACCATCACCGAATACCACGCCCGTCATATCCTGGTCCGCATCACCGACCAGCAGGACAATGCCGCGGCCAAGGCCAAGATCGACACCCTGCGTGCCCGCATCGCCGGCGGCGCCGAGTTCGATGCAGTGGCCAAGGAATCCTCGGAAGACAACAACAGCAAGGGCCAGGGCGGCGATCTGGGCTGGTTCCCGGCCGATGCCTTCGGTCCGGACTTCGGCAAGCAGGTTGAGGGCATCACCGACGGCGGCGTGAGCCAGCCGTTCCGTACCGATGCCGGCTGGCACATCGTCCAGCGCGTCGCCACGCGCCAGACCGATGCCACCACCGACAACCAGCGCGCCCAGATCCGTGAAACGATCGGCCGCCGCAAGCTGGAGGAAGAGTACAACCGCTTCCTGCAGGAACTGCGTGGCGAAGCCTACGTGGATATGCGCGGCTATGCCCCGGGTGCCGCGGCGACCACGCCGCCGCAGTCCTGATCCATGCTCCCGCAGCTCGCGCTGGTACCGGGCGAGCCGGCGGGGATCGGCCCGGAGCTCTGCCTCCGTCTGATCCAGCAGCCGCGCACCGATTGCCGGCTGCTGGCCTTCGCCGACCCGGACACGCTGCAGGCTGCCGCCGCTGCGCTGTCGCTGCCCCTGCAGCTCCTGCCTGAAGACGCCATCGCCCGCCAGCCGGGCGATCTGCCGTTGCGCGCGGTCCCCAATGCCGTGCCCTCGCGCTTCGGCACGCCGGATCCTGCCAACGCCGCGGCCGTGATCGGCGCGCTGCGCCAGGCCGGGCAGGCCTGCCTGTCCGGTGAACTTGCCGGCGTGGTCACCGGCCCGGTGCACAAGGCGGTCATCAACGAGGGCGGCATCGCCTACAGCGGCACCACCGAACTGCTGGCCGACCAGGCCCGTACCCCGGTGGTGATGATGCTCGCCAATGACATCGTCCGGGTCGCCCTGGCCACCACCCACCTGCCGTTGCGCGCGGTGGCCGATGCGATCACGGCCGATGGGCTGGCACTCACCCTGCAGATCGTCCACGACGCCCTGCAGCGCGATTTCGGCCTGGCCTCGCCGCGCATTGCCGTGCTCGGGCTCAACCCGCACGCTGGCGAAGACGGTCATCTGGGCCG
This sequence comes from Stenotrophomonas sp. AGC87, assembly GCF_057333975.1. Lineage (NCBI taxonomy): Bacteria > Pseudomonadati > Pseudomonadota > Gammaproteobacteria > Lysobacterales > Lysobacteraceae > Stenotrophomonas > Stenotrophomonas sp. AGC87. The sequence goes on along the minus strand of NZ_JBHFHW010000015.1, from coordinate 191,006 downwards.
CGAAGAACTGGACCTGATCATCCCGCTGCTGGCGCGCCTGCGCGCCCAGGGCATGGACCTGGTCGGGCCGCTGCCGGCCGACACCGCCTTCCTGCCGGCCAAGCTGGCCGGGTTCGACACGGTGCTGGCCATGTACCACGACCAGGGCCTGCCGGTGCTCAAGTACAGCGGCTTCGAGCAGGCCGTCAACATCACCCTGGGCCTGCCCTACCCGCGCGTCGCGGTCGACCATGGCACCGCCCTGGATCTGGCCGGCCGCGGCCTGGCCGCCCCTTCCAGCCTCCTCGCTGCCACCGCGCTGTGTGCCCGGCTGGCGCGTCAACGTACACTGGTGCCATGACTTCTTCGTATTCCTCCTCCGGCGCGCCCGGTTTCTCCGGCCCCGCCAAGAAGCAGCTCGGCCAGCACTTCCTTGCCGACCGCAGCTACATCGACAAGATCGTGCTGGCGGTCAGCCCGAAAGACGGCGACCGCCTGGTCGAGATCGGCCCGGGCCAGGGCGCCATCACCCTGCCGCTGCTGCGCCGCCACCCGAAGCTGACCGTGATCGAGTTCGATCGCGATCTGGTCGGCCCGCTGGCCGCCGCCGCCGAACCGCTGGGCGAGATGACCATCATCCACCGCGACGTGCTGCAGGTGGATTTCACCGAGCTGGCCGCCGGCAGCCCGATCCGCCTGGTCGGCAACCTGCCCTACAACATCTCCTCGCCGATCCTGTTCCATGCGCTGGACCACGCGGCGGTGATCACCGACATGCACTTCATGCTGCAGAAGGAAGTGGTCGACCGCATGGCCGCCGATCCGGGCAGCAAGGTGTATGGCCGGCTGAGCGTGATGCTGCAGGCATTCTGCAAGGTGACCTCGCTGTTCGTGGTGCCGCCGGGTGCGTTCCGTCCGCCGCCCAAGGTCGATTCGGCGGTGGTGCGGCTGGTCCCCCGGGATCCGGCCACGATCGGCATCCTGGACCGCAAGCGCTTCGCCCACGTGGTCAAGGCCGCGTTCGGGCAGCGCCGCAAGACCCTGCGCAATGCGCTGCAGAACGTCTGCACGCCCGAGCAGTTCGAAGCGGCCGGCGTGCGCAGCGATGCTCGGGCCGAGCAGCTGGACGTGGCGCAGTTCATCGCGCTGGCCAACGTCCCGTACGAGGCTGACGCGCCGCAAGGCTGAGCGCGCCACCTCGTGGCCCTCACCGGCCGCGCGCACGTAGAACCGCCTGACATCCATGACGGGGGCGCTGCCAGCTTGGGCAGCACTCATCTCATCGTGCACAACATTCACTAAACTGCCTGCATGAACGACGCTGCAAACTACGCGATCTCCGTCGAGGTCGCCCCCCGCTTCCTCGATGACCAGTCCACCCCGGAGGACGGCCGCTACGCGTTCGCCTATACGATCCGCATCCTCAACCGGGGCCGCGTCGCGGCACGGCTGGTGGCGCGCCACTGGCGGATCACCGATGCCAATGGCCGCATCGAGCATGTCGACGGCGACGGGGTGATCGGCGAGCAGCCGCGGCTGCGCCCCGGTGAAGACTTCCGTTACACCTCCGGTGTCATGCTGGAGACCGAGCACGGCACGATGCAGGGGCACTACGACATGGTGGCCGATGACGGCACCGAGTTCGCCGCCCCCATCGCGCCGTTCGTCCTGACCGTTCCGCGCACACTGCACTGATGGAGGCGCACGCATGAGTGTCTGGGCCATCGGCGACCTGCAGGGCTGCTACGACGTCACCCAGCGGTTGCTGGAAAAAATCAACTTCGACCCCGCCGTCGACAAGCTGTGGTTCTGCGGCGATCTGGTCAACCGCGGTGGGCAGTCGCTGGAAACCCTGCGCCTGGTCCATTCGCTGCGCGAGAGCAGCGTGATCGTGCTGGGCAACCACGACCTGTCCCTGCTCGCGGTCGGTGCACGCACCGAGGAAGAGCAGCGCAAGGTCAACCCGGATCTGCTGCGCATCGTGCAGGCCGAGGACCGCGACGAACTGCTGGAATGGCTGCGTCTGCAGAAGCTGGCCCATGTGGACCGCGAGCTGGGCTGGATGATGATCCACGCCGGGCTGGCCCCGAAGTGGACCACCCAGCTGGCCGAAAAGCATGCCCGCGAGGTCGAGCAGCAGCTGCACGGCAGCGGCTACCGCAAGCTGTTCCGCAACATGTATGGCGACAAGCCCAGCTGGTCCCCCGGGCTGGCCGGCTACGACCGCTCCCGCGCGATCATCAATCTGTTCACCCGGATGCGTTACTGCACCCCGCGAGGCCGGATCGGGATCGAAGACAAGGGCACGCCGGGCACGCAGGAACAGGGCTTGTACCCCTGGTTCGAAGTGCCGGGCCGCGCCGAGCGCGATCTGAAGATCGTCTGCGGGCATTGGTCCGCCCTCGGCCTGACCATCACCCAGGGCGTGCATGCCATCGATACCGGCGCGGTCTGGGGTGGCAAGCTCACCGCACTGCAGCTGGATACCGAAGAACTGCGCGTGGTGCAGGTGCCGGGCCGCGATGTGCCCAAGCCGGTGTCCGCGCCGCGTCCGCCGGCTCGCCGCCCGGCCGCCGAGGGTGCGCAGCCAAACGGGCGTCCACCGCGCCAGGGCCAAGGCCAGGGGCGCGACCGTGGCCGGGGCGGCCAGGGCCGACAGGGCGGTGGTGCGAAGCCCGCGCAGAACGCCGAGCAGCAGCCGCAGCAACAGCTGCAGAACAACGACGTCACCAGCGACGCCGAATGAGCCGCAGGCCGGTCAGTGCGACCGGCCTGCCTGCAGCGCGCGCTCAGGCGCGGCGGTAATCCACGAAATCGAACGCGAACGCGTGCCGCTCGTCGGCCGCGTGGTGTTCGCGTGCCACCTCCACCCACAGCGCCGGATCGACCGGCGGGAAATGGGTATCGGCCGGCACGGTGGTCTGCACCCAGGTCAGGTGCAGATCGGTGGCCTGGGCCATGGCCAGGCGATAGATCTCGCCGCCACCGATGACGCACAGCTCTTCCGCCCCGGCAGCGCCCGCTGCCTGCAGCGCCTGCTCGATCGAGGCCACCGCGTGCATGCCGTCGAACGGCACCTGGCCGCTGCGGGTCAGCACCAGATTCAAGCGGCCCGGCAAGGCACGGCCGAGCGACTGGGCGGTCTTGCGCCCCATCAGGATCGGCTTGCCGACGGTCAGCGCCTTGAAGCGCTTGAGATCGTCCGGCAGCTTCCATGGCAGGTCGTTGTCACGGCCGATGCCGTGGTCGGTGTCCAGCGCGGCGATCAGGGAGAGCTTCATGCGCGTGTTGCTCACACCGCCACCGGGGCCTTGATCGCCGGGTGCGGGTCGTAGCCATCGATGCGGATGTCATCGAACTGGAAACCGAACAGATCGGTCACCTCGGGGTTCAACCAGAGTTTCGGCAGCGCGCGCGGCTCACGGGCGAGCTGTTCGCGGGCCTGCTCGAAGTGGTTCGAGTACAGGTGCGCATCACCCAGGGTGTGCACGAAATCGCCGACACCCAGCCCGGTCGCCTGGGCCACCATGTGGGTCAGCAGCGCGTAGCTGGCAATGTTGAACGGCACGCCGAGGAAGATGTCGCCGCTACGCTGATACAGCTGGCAGCTGAGCTTGCCGTCCACCACATAGAACTGGAACAGGTTGTGGCACGGCATCAACGCCATCTGCGACAGCTCGCCCACGTTCCAGGCACTGACCACCAGCCGGCGCGAATCCGGGTTGCGCTTGATCTCGTCCACCAGCCACTGCATCTGGTCGATCGCCCCGCCATCGGCGGTGGCCCAGCTGCGCCACTGCTTGCCGTAGATCGGGCCGAGGTCGCCGTTGGCATCGGCCCACTCGTCCCAGATCCGCACCTGGTGGTCCTTCAGATACCCGATGTTGGTATCGCCTTTCAGGAACCACAGCAGCTCATGGATGATCGAGCGCAGGTGCAGTTTCTTGGTGGTGACCAGCGGGAAGCCGTCATTGAGGTTGAAGCGCATCTGCCAACCGAACACGCTGCGCGTCCCGGTGCCGGTGCGGTCGGATTTCTCCGTGCCGTGCTCCAGCACATGTGCGAGCAGGTCGAGATAGGTCTTCATGCCTTGGCGCCTTCGGCGGCGACCGGCAGCACCGGCTGCAGCACCGGCGCGCGGCGCGACAGCACCAGCAGCACCAGGCCGAACACCACCAGCGGCAGGCTCAGCAGCTGGCCCCGTGTGAACCAGTCGAAGGCGAGGTAGACGCCGTTGTCGGGCATGCGCACGAACTCGACCGCGAAGCGGAAGATGCCGTACATCAGCGCGAACAGGCCGGCAATGACGTAGCGGTGGCGCGGCTTGGCCGACACGGCCCACAGCACCACGAACATCACCAGGCCTTCCAGCAGCGCTTCGTACAGCTGCGAGGGATGGCGGGCGTACTGATTGAGCGCGCCGGTGGCGAACTCGGCCTTCAGCGTGGCCAGATCCAGCGCGTTCAACGGCGCCGGCAGGCCGCTGGGAAACACCACGCCCCAGGTGCCATCGGTGTACTTGCCCCACAGCTCGGCGCCGATGAAGTTGCCGATGCGGCCGAAGCCCAGGCCCAACGGGACCAGCGGCGCCATGAAATCGATCGTGTCGAACAGGTGCAGGCGATGCTTGCGCGACCACCACCACGCGGCGAACAGCACGCCGAGCAGGCCACCGTGGAAGCTCATGCCACCGTCCCACACCTTGAACAGCAGCAGCGGGTTGTGCAGGAATTCGGAGGTGGCGTAGAACAGCATGTAGCCCACGCGGCCACCGACGACCACGCCGAGCATCGCGTAGAACAGCAGATCGGAGAAGCCGTTGGCATCGACCCCGGGCAGGCGCCCGGCCGCGATCCGCTTGCGCCCCAGCCACCAGGCAGCGGTGAAGCCGAGCAGGTACATGATGCCGTACCAATGCACCTTGATCGGCCCGAGCGAGATGGCGATGGGGTCGATATCGTGGAAATAGATCATGAAGGGCGCCTTGCAGGGATGCCGATATTCTAGCGCCGCCCGGGAGCGGCCTCGCGGCGGCCCCGATCACGCGATTGCCGGGCTTCAGCCCAGCATCTGCGGCGTGTCCGGCAGGCCGTCATCCTGTGACCCCGGAACGGGCGGATAGTGCCCGGCCAGCAGGCTCGAAACTTCTTCGATCGCCAGCAGCACGCCCTCCTGCAGGGCGCCCTCACGCAGCCGCTGCTGCATGTGCGCGCAGATCGCCTGCCATTGCGCCTCACCGATGCGCCCGCGCAGGCCCCGGTCAGCGACCAGCTCGATGGCATGGTCGGCCAGCAGCAGGTAGATCAATACGCCGTTGTTGTGTTCGGTATCCCAGGTGCGCAGCTGGGCGAAGGCCTGCTCTGCGCGCTGCTGTGCGGTGATGCCCTGCCACAACGCGGCCAGCGCCAGATCCGCTTCCACCGCGAACATCACCTGGCCACCGTGGCGCCGCTCGCCGGCGGTGATCGCATCGGTGATCGCCTGCAGTTGTGCGGGTGGGAAGGCGCGCCGCACCGACGGGGAGAACACGTGCCGGAGCCAGCGCATCACCAGCCTCCCGAGGCGCCACCGCCTCCCGAACGTCCCCCCCCTCCGCCCCAGCCGCCTCCACCGCCGCCGCCGAAGCCACCCCCGCCGCCACCGAACCCGCCACCGAACCCGCCACCGCCCCAGCCACCACCACCCCAGCCGCCACTGCGCGCGAACACGCCGCCGCGACCGGCCGACGTCAGGCCGACCAGCAGGCCCACCACCGCGGCCGCGCCACTGGCGACCACCAGCGAGGTGAACAGGAACGCGGCCACCCCGGCCCCGGCACCGCTTGCCAGCGCGCGCAGCGGTCGCGGCAGCCAGCCCAGGATGCCGCGCAGGAACAGACCGGCAAACAGGCCGATGCCCAGCGCCATCGTCCAGTTGCCACCGGCCGGTGTGTCCTGGGCGCGATGCGTGCTGACCGGCGCGGGCAACGCCTCGCCGTCGATCAGCTTGACCAGCGCGGCGCTGGCGTCGGTGAGGCCACCGGCATAGTCGTTGCTGCGGAAACGCGGGGCCAGGTACTCCTGGATGACCCGATTGGCGATCGCATCCGGGATCGCGCCTTCCAGGCCGTAGCCCGGCTCGATGCGGACCCGGCGATCGTCCTTGGCCACCACCAGCAGCACGCCGTCATCCACGCCCTTGCGGCCGATGGACCACTGCTCGAACACGCGCTGGGTGTACTGCTCGATGGTTTCCGGCGCGGTGGTCGGCACCATCAGGATCTGCAGCTGGCTGCCCTTGCGCTGCTGCAATGCCAACGCCTGCGCTTCCAGGGCCTGGATCTGCGCGGCATCCAGGGTGCCGGTGGTATCCACCACCGGCGAGGACATCGCCGGGATCGCCGCCTGGGTCTGCGCCCAGGCAGGCAGCGCCAGCGCCAGGCAGAGCAGCAACAGGCAGCGCAGCAGGCGCATGGTCACGGGCTCAGTTCGCCGGCTGCGGCTGCGGCTGCTGCTGTGGCGCCTGCGGTGCGGGTGCCGGGGCCGGTTGCTGCGAACCGAACTTGACTGCCGGCGGCTGCGAGATCTGCGCTTCGTTCTCCACCGTGAAGTTCGGCTTGGTGGCATAGCCGAACAGCTTGGCGGTGATCACCTGCGGGAACTGGCGGATGTAGGTGTTGTAGTCCTGCACCATCTGGATATAGCGGCCGCGCGCCACGGTGATGCGGTTCTCGGTGCCTTCCAACTGCGCCTGCAGATCGCGGAAGCCCTGGTCGGACTTCAGGTTCGGGTAGTTCTCGGTGACCACCAGCAGGCGCGACAGCGCACCGCTCAGCTCGCCCTGGGCCTGCTGGAACTGCTTGAGGGAGTCGGCATCGTCGGCATTGACGTTGACCTGCCCCACGCGCGCACGGGCGTTGGTGACATCGGTCAGCACCTGGCGTTCCTGGTTGGCATAGCCTTCCACGGTCTGCACCAGGTTGGGGATCAGATCGGCGCGGCGCTTGTACTGGTTGAGCACCTCGGCCCAACCGGCCTTGACCTGCTCATCCTTCTGCTGGATGGCGTTGTAGCCACAACCGGACAACAGGGAGGCCAGCACGGCCAGGCACAACAAACGGGAGAACGATCGCATGGCCGGCTCCGGATCTCGATGAACGGGATCCGGAGCATGCCACGTCTTGGGTAAAGCGGATGTGGTGCCGACCAACGGTCGGCATCTACCCCCTTACCAGTTGCCGGCACCCGGCACGTTGTGCGCCACGGCGCGGCGGCGCATCAGCAGGTTCAGCCATTCCACCAGCACCGAGAAGCCCATCGCGGCGTAGATGTAGGGCTTGGGCACGTGCACGCTCAGGCCATCCAGGATCAGCACCACGCCGATCAGCAGGATGAAGGCCAGGGCCAGCATCTTCACGGTCGGGTTGGCATCGATGAAGCGGCCCAGCGGGTTGGCGGCCAGCAGCATCACGGCGACCGACAGCAGGATCGCGGCGACCATCACCGGGATGTGGTCGGCGATGCCCACGGCGGTGATCACCGAGTCCAGCGAGAACACGATGTCGATCACGGCGATCTGCGCGATCACCATGCCGAACACGGCCGAGGCCTTGGTGGTGGTCGGGTCTTCGTCTTCGCCGCCGGTGATCAGCTCGCGGATCTCCATGGTGCCCTTGATGATCAGGAACAGGCCACCGAGGATCAGCACCAGGTCGCGGATGGAGATGCCCATGCCGGCGATGGTGAACAGGTTGGCTTCCATGTGGGCCAGATAGGCCAGCGAGACCAGCAGCAGGATGCGGGTGATGCAGGCCACCGCGATGCCGAGCTTGCGCGCGAACGGACGGCGCGCCTCGGGCAGCTTGCTCACCGCGATCGAGATGAAGACCAGGTTGTCGATGCCCAGCACGATTTCCAGCGCGCTCAGCGTAAACAGGGTCAACCAGACATTGGGGTCGGACAACAACTCAAGGAACATGGACTTCCATCCTTACAGGGGGGATGACGCGTGTGACGCGTCAGAAGTGTTACGTCAGAAGATCTGCGGCAGCAGGATCAGGGCCCAGCACACCAGTACGTTCATCATCAGCACGAACACAGCGGCCGAGCCCATGTCCTTGGCACGTCCGGCGAGCTCGTGGAATTCGGCACCGTAGCGTTCGATCACCGCCTCGATCGCCGAGTTGGCCAGTTCCATGGCCAGCACCAGCAACACCGAGCCGATCATCAGTGCACGCTCCACCGGGGTCTGGCCAAGCCAGAGCGCCAGCGGGGCGAGCACGATCAGCAGGTAGACCTCCAGCCGGAACGAGGACTCGTGCAGCCAGGCCGCACGCAGCCCCTGCCACGACCAGACCGCGGCCTTGAAAATGCGCTTTGGGCCGCGCGGGAGGTGCCCGATTTCATCCGCCATGGGCAATCACCCCGGTCGGCAATGCGGGCCGGAACGGCAGGAACAGCACACGGCAGACAGTCATGGGCATCGCTGAATGGGGCAGGCAATCGCTCATTTTGCCATAAGCCGGCCGGGGCATTGTCGAAGGCGGCCAACGCCCGTCCGTGGTAAAGCGCGGCGTGGCGGCAGCTTTTATGATGGACGCCTGCCCGTCCGGGCACCCGAGCGGGTGCCCCACCCCAGGAGTTGCCCATGCTGCACCGCCGTGCCCGTCCCCTTCTGCTCGCCCTTGCCCTGGGCGCCGCCCTGCCCGCGTTGGCCCGTACCCCGGCCCCCGCTGCGCCGCAGGTGCCGCCCCAGGTCTCCAACGTGGCCTGGGCCGGCGACATGGCGCAGTTCGCGGCCCAGGACGCGACCAGCCCGCCCCCGCGCGGCGGCATCGAGTTCATCGGCAGCTCCTCGATCCGCATGTGGGAGAGCCTGGCCACCGATTTCCCGGGCCAGCCGGTGTTCAACCGCGGCTTCGGCGGCTCGGAAGTGCGCGACAGCACCTGGTATGCCGACCGCATCGTGATCCCGTATGCGCCGTGCAAGGTGTTCTTCTATGCCGGCGACAACGACCTCAACAGCGGCCGCAGCCCGGCCCAGGTCCACGACGACGTGGTCGCCTTCGTCAAGCGCGTGCACCGCGACCTGCCCAGCACCACGGTGGAGTACATCTCGATCAAGCCCAGCCCCTCACGCGCCAACCTGCTGCCGGCGATCAACGAGGCCAACGCGATGATCAAGGCCGCGCTGGCCACGCTGCCCAACACCGGCTACACCGATGTCTACACGCCGATGCTCGGTGCCGACGGCCAGCCGCGCGCCGCGCTGTTCCGCGAGGACATGCTGCACATGACGCCGGAAGGCTATGCGATCTGGCGCAAAGCGCTGGCGCCCAAGGTGCAGTGCAACTGAGCCACGCCGGGAGGCGCAGCGCCTCCCCGACTCAGCGGTAGTGGATCGTGGCCTGGGTACCCTGCCCGGGCTCGCTGGTCAGGGCGATCTTCCAGCCGAAGCGGTCGCACAGCCGGCGCACGATCGACAGCCCCAGCCCGGTGCCCTGTGGACGGCTGGGCTCGGCACGATAGAACGGCTCGAACGCGCGGCCCAGCGCTTCGGCGGACATGCCGATCCCCGTATCGCGCACGACCACCCGGTCGGCCTCGACGTCGACGTCGATGCGGCCTTCGTCGGTATAGCTGCAGGCGTTGCGCAGCAGGTTGCTGACCACTACCTGCAGCACCCGCGGCGGTGCGTGCAGCATCACCGGGCCATTGCTGTGCAGGTGGATCTCCACGGGCCTCCCGGCGATCAGCTCGCGGGCGTTGTCGACCTCGTAGCGGACGATCTCGTTGACGTCGAACAGCTCGACCTGCGGCTCGACATCGGCCTCGCGGGCGAGGATCAGGAAGGCATCGATCACCGCCTCCATGTCACGCCCGGCGCGCTGGATGCGCTGCAGGCCGCGGCGCAGGCGCGGGGTCATGTCCTGATCGCCCAGCGCCATGTCGCTGGCCACCCGGATCACGGTCAGCGGGGTGCGCAGCTCATGGCTGGCATCACGGGTGAAGTTGCGCTCGCGCGCGACGTGCGCGGTGACCTTGGTGGCCAGCGAGTGCAGCGCGGCGGCCAGCTGGCGGGTCTCGCCCTGCATGTCCGCTGGCAGCTTGCCCGGCGCCAGATCGGCCGCTTCCGGATGCCCGGGGTCCCACCGCGAGACGCGCCGGGCCAGCCAGTTCACCGGTGAGACCAGGCGTTTGGAGGCGCGGTAGGTGATCCACGAGGCGCCGTAGACGGCCAGCAGGGTCAGCAGCACCGGCACGATGCCGAACCAGAACGCCAGCATCTCCGCGCGCGAACGCAGGAACACCAGGTACAGGCGCCCTTCCGGACGCGCATCGACCAGCACCAGCTGGTCGTCGTCCTTGAGCTCATGGAAGCCGGGGGTGAGCGTGCGCAGGTTGGCCGGCAGGCTCAGCGGCGACTGCCCGGTCTCGAGCAGGTAACCGCGGATGTTCTGGGTATTGGGCGGCGGCTGCACCGGCGAGGCCTCGTGCAGTTGCCAGTAGTAGCCGGCCTCTTCCTGCAGCGCGCTGCTGACCAGGCTGTGCTTGATCACCAACGACACCAGCCAGGCGCCCAGCAGGATGCCCAGGCTGGCGAGCACGGCTTGGAGGATGAAGACGATGCGGATCTTGCGCGGCAGACCGTGCGGCATTACGGGGTCCAGGGCGGTTCGCGGCGATTATAGGAAAGCTTGCCGTGAGTCCATCGTGCAAACCATGACAACGGCCCCGCAGATGCCG
>NZ_JBHFHW010000015.1:168841-180268 GCF_057333975.1 Stenotrophomonas sp. AGC87 | reverse complement strand
GCAGATGCGGGGCCGTCATGCTCCAGAGGGTACCGGAGGATCGGATCGCTCATGCCGCCCGCAGGCGGCCGAGCGGCGATCGACCGCCCATCAGCTCATCGGCTGGGCGATATCGGCAATACGGTAGCCGGCGCTCTGCACGGTGTGCAGCAGCGGGCGGTCGAACGGCTTGTCGATGATCTTGCGCAGGTTGTACAGATGGCTGCGCAGGGTGTCCGAGTCGGGCAGGCCATTGCCCCAGATCTCGCGTTCGATTTCCTGGCGGGTCACCACACGCGGCGATTCGCGCATGAGGATCGTCAGCAGGCGCAGGCCGATCGGCGAGAGCTGCAGTTCGGTGCCGGCACGGGTGGCGCGCATGCTGACCGGATCGAGCACGAGGTCAGCAACCTTGAGCACTTCCGAGCCGACCTGGCGACGCTCGCGGCGGATCAGCGCGCGCAGGCGGGCTTCCAGTTCCTGGATCGCGAACGGCTTGGTCAGGTAGTCATCGGCGCCGAAGCCCAGGCCGGTGAGCTTGTCGTCCAGCGTGTCGCGCGCGGTCAGCATCAGCACCGGCGTGGACTTGCGGGCGTCGTTGCGCAGGCGGCGACAGACTTCGATGCCGTCCAGACGCGGCAGCATCAGGTCCAGCACGACCACGTCGTAGCTGTTCTCGGCCGCCAGACGATAACCGTCCAGCCCATCCTGGGCGTAGTCGACTTCGAAGCCGCGCCCTTCCAGGTACTCACCGATCATCTCGGAAATATTACGGTTGTCTTCGACCACCAGCACCAGGCCGGAGGTCTCCTTTGTCTGACGCATGGGATTCCCTCTTTCTTCAGCTTTGTGAAACATGCCGCATCGCCAGTGGACGCGGTGTGAAGTTCCTCACACACCGATCAAAGCAAGGGTTTGAGCAGCGGCCAGACGTTGTCCAGCACCTGCGGCTGCGCAGCTGCGGTGGGGTGCAGCCCGTCGGCCTGCATCAGGTTGGGCTTCAAGGCCACCCCTTCGAGCAGGAACGGCAGCAGCGGCACGTCGTACTGTTTGGCGAGCTCGGCATAGGTCTGGCGCAGGCGCTGGCGGTAGGCCGGGCCATAGTTGGGCGGCACGTCGATGCCCAGCAGCAGCACCTTGGCGTCCGCCTTCTGGCTGGCCACGATCATCTTTTCCAGATTGCCGCGCAGTTGCGCCGGGGTCAGCCCGCGCAGCGCATCGTTGCCGCCCAGTTCGATCACCACCACCGACGGCCGGTGCTTCTCCAGCAGCCCTGGCAGGCGAGTCAGCGCGCCGGCGGTGGTTTCGCCGCTGATGCTGGCATTGATGATCGCCGGCGGCGCCTTGATCTGTTGTTTGACCCGCTGCTGAAGCAGGTTTACCCAGCCCGACGCGGCCGGGATATTGTGGGCGGCACTGAGGCTGTCGCCGACCACCAACACCGCCGCACGGGTGTCCGGACCTTTGGCACAGGCCAGCATCGGCATCAGCAGCAACCCTGCCAGCAGCCAGCCCATCGAGGCCACGCGGCCCTTTCCACTTGCTTGGTTCATTGGAGAATCCTCATCGACAGCCTGTCCCCCCGCAGCGCGCCCGTCGCCATCGCCGCCCATAACGTGGGCAAGTCCGCACGTGGCCCGGAGGGTGAAGTCCACATACTGGACAACATTGACATGACCGTCCATGAAGGCGAGAGCGTGGCTATCGTCGGCGCTTCAGGTTCGGGCAAGACCACCCTGCTCGGCCTGCTCGCCGGACTGGACCTGCCCAGCCACGGCACCATCGCGCTGGCCGGTGCCGAGCTCAACACGCTCGATGAGGAAGCCCGCGCGCAGCTTCGCGCACGCGAGGTCGGCTTCGTGTTCCAGAGCTTCCACCTGCTGCCGGCACTGACCGCCGAAGAGAACATCGCGCTGCCGCTGGAACTGGCCGGCCGCGAAGATCCCGCGCGGGTACGCGAGGTATTGGAACAGGTCGGCCTGGGCCATCGCGCGCGTCACTACCCGCGCCAGCTTTCCGGTGGCGAGCAGCAGCGTGTGGCGCTGGCCCGCGCGTTCGTGGCGCGGCCGCGCATCCTGTTCGCCGATGAGCCGACCGGCAGCCTGGACCAGACCACCGGGCAGCAGATCAGTGACCTGCTGTTCGCGCTCAACGCCACCAGCGATACCACCCTGGTGCTGGTCACCCATGACCTGCGCCTGGCGCAGCGCTGCGAGCGCATCTACCAGCTCGACGGTGGCCGCCTGGCCGACACCGTTGCCGGCGCAGGCGCAGGCGCATGAATGTCGTGCGCCATGCGGCGCGTGCACTGCGCCGTGAGTTCCTGGCCGGCGATCTGCTGACGGTGTTCGCCGCGCTGGTGTTGGGCGTGGCGGTGATGACCGCCGTCGGGACATTGGTCAACCGCGTGACCCTGGCACTGACCGGCAGCGCGGCGGAGATGCTTGGCGGTGATCTGGGCCTGAGCGGGCGCGAGGACATTCCGCAGACCTTTGCCGATGCAGCGCGCGAGCGCGGCTTGGCCAACACGCGCATGGTCAGCTTCCCCAGCGTGCTGTTCCATGGCGATGACAGCCAGATGGCCAACATCAAGGCGGTCGCCGATGGCTACCCGCTGCGCGGTGAACTGCGGGTCAGCCGCACGCTGCATGACAGCGCCAGCGAAACCGCCCGAACGCCGCCACCGGGCCAAGCGTATGCCGATCCCCGCCTGATGCAGGCGCTTGGCCTGCAGGTGGGCGATGCACTGGAATTCGGCGCGGGCACGTTGAACGTGACCCGCGTGCTGCAGGCCGAGCCGGACACCTCCGGTGAGCTGATGCAGCTGTCGCCACCGCTGCTGGTGAACCGCATTGATGTGGATCGCGCCGGCCTGCTCGGGCCGGGCAGCCGCGCGTCCTATCGCATGATGTTCGCGGGTGACCAGGCGCAGATCGAGGCCTTCCGCGAATGGCTCACACCGCAGGCCAAGGGCTACCGCATTGTCGGCATCGCCGACGCCCAGCGCGGTGTGCGTGGCGCGTTCGATCTGGCCGGTCGCTTCCTGTCGCTGGCCGCGCTGCTGGCGGTGTTGCTGGCTGGTGTCGCCACTGCGCTGGCCGCCAACCGCTTCGCGATGCGACGCATCGATCAGGTCGCGATCCTGCGCTGCCTGGGGGCGCGCCAGCGCGACATCCTCACCGCGATGGCGCTGCAGCTGGTGATGCTGGCGATACCGGCCTGCCTGGTCGGTATCGGGCTGGGCATGGCCGCGCAGGCCGGGCTGGTGCAGGCACTGGGTGGGTTGATCCCGAACCGCCTGCCCCTGCCGCAGGCCACACCGGCACTGAGTGGAGCCGGCATCGGCCTGGTGCTGCTGCTGGGCTTTGGCCTGCCGCCGCTGCTGCGCCTGCGCAGCGTGCCGCCGATGCGCGTGCTCAACCGCAGCTTCGCCGCGCTGCCGCCGAGTTCGATGCTGGTCTATGCCGCAGCATTGGCGGCCACCGTGGCGCTGACCGTGCAGGCCACCGGCGATGTAAAGCTGGCCGCGTGGGTGCTGGGCGGGCTGGCCGCGCTGGCCGCCCTGGCCGGTGCGCTCGGCGCGCTGCTGCTGTGGCTGCTGCGGGGGCTGCAGCCGCGCCTGCGCGGACGCTGGAAGCTGGGGCTGGCCTCGTTGACGCGACGCCGCGGGCTGGCGGTGATGCAGCTGGTCGGCCTGTCGCTGTCGCTGTGTTCGCTGCTGCTGCTGTCGGTGATCGGTCCGGGGCTGTTGGCGCAGTGGCGCGATCGCTTGCCGACCGATACACCGAACTACTTCCTGATGAACATCCAGCCCGAGCAGCGCGATGCCGTGCTGGCCACGCTGGGTGGGCTGGGCGTGGCATCACCGGGCATCGAGCCGTTCAGTACCGGCCGCCTGCTGGCGGTCAATGATCGGCCGCCGCAGCGGCAGGCGCGCGAGGACAACAGCAACGAGGATGACGATGCCAACCGGCCGGTCAATTTCTCGTGGCGGCATGATTTCCCACCGGCCAATACGCTGCTCAGCGGCACGTTCTGGAAGGCGGGCAGCACCGCGGCAGAGGCCTCGATCGAACAGGGCTGGGCCGAACGCTACGGGATGAGGCTGGGCGACACGGTGACGCTGCAGATGGGCGATCAGGACCGCAGTTTCACGATCACCAGCATCCGCAAGGCGGACTGGGATTCGTTCCGGGTCAACTTCTTCCTGCTGCTCAACGAAGGCGCGGTTGCCGATGCGCCGTACAACCTGATCACCGCCTTCCATCTGCCACGCGCGCAGGCACCGGCACTGGCCGGGCTGACGCGGGAGTACCCGAACATTTCACTGTTGGATATCGACGGCATCCTGGAGCGGGTGCGCGAGGTGGTGGATCGGGTGAGCCAGGCGGTGCAGCTGGTGATGGGCTTCAGTCTGCTGGCCGGGCTGCTGGTGTTGCTGGCGGCGTTGCAGGCCACCGCCGGTGAGCGGCGCTACGACAGTGCGGTGCTGCGTACGCTGGGGGCGACGCGCCGTCAGCTGCGCGGTGCGGTGCTGGTGGAGTTCGGTGCGCTGGGGCTGTTGTCGGCGTTGCTGGCGGTGGGTGCGGCGGCGCTGCTGGGCACGGTGGTGGCGCGGCAGGTGTTCGAGTTGACGCTGAGTCCGCCGTGGGGGCCGTTGTTGGTGGGCGGTGGGTTGGGTGTGCTGTTGAGCATGGTGGCCGGCTGGTGGGGCACGCGGCGGATTCTGCATACGCCGCCGGCGTTGGCGCTTCGGGAGGCGTGAGTTTGGGGCTGCCCGGACGCCCGGCATCCATTCACTGCCTTTTTCATCCCATGCTGCTTCAGGACAGCAATACTTTGATGATCGCCGCTTTCCGGGGGCACCTGAAGTAAAGGCGGCGTTCGGGTTGCCCCTTGGTGGCAGCGTTCTTCGCGCTCAACAAATGAGGGCGCAACGCGCCCTTACCTGCAGCGTAGAGTCATGTTCAGCGGCAATGCCTGAGCCGAGCGTGGCTCGGATCTACAGAAACAGCCACTGAATGGAAAAAACATCGCCTGAGGGACTCTGCTTATGTGTCGCCTTCCAGCCACTGCACGAAGCGGTTGAAGTCCGCTGCAACCACGTCATGCTCGCCAGTTTCATGCGACCAGCGCACCACGGCGTCATCGCTGCGCCGCAGACACCACACATCGCCATCACCGCATTGGGCGATCGGCAGCAGATCGGAAAGATCATGCGCGTCGTGCACATCGCGCCACTCGTGCCACGCTTCGTGATAGTGGCGGGCGATCGAGTTCCAGGTCTTGCGTGGATCGCGCGAATCCAGAACCGGCAGCAGTTCAACACTGTCAAGTGCGCGGCCATTGTTTTGCAACAGCCATTGGGCGTACTGGGTTGGCAGCGCGAAACCCAGCTTCTGTTCTTCCACGCGCAGGGCCTCGGGCGTGGTACCTATGATTCTCTGGCGTGACATGGCAGGACCGTGATCAGGAGCGGAGCATGCTGCTTCATCCTCCAGGTACCAGCAAGCCGGTTATCCGCCGTCGGCACCAGAAGGTCAGGCGCTGAGCGTGTGGGCCGAGCAGGGCTCGGACCCATAAGAAACCGCAGGTCTGCCGGCTACCCTTCTTTCGGTGCCTTTTGCACGTACGTGGCGAAGAGCTCGTCTACCTGCTTGTCCTCCACCGGCTTGCCGTCCTGGATGTCCTGGGCCTGGGTGAACAGCGGGATGATCATGGCCATGCCGTCGGGTTTGGTTTTCAGGTGCACGCCCGGTGCCTGCCCGAGGAAGCCGTCCCAGCGCTGGCGCACCTTCGCCCAGTAACCCGCGGTGGCGGTCCAGTAGGCGTAGGCGGGTGTGAAGTCCACCTCGGTGGTCTTGGTGTACTCATTGAAGCCGAACTCGCGGGCGATCGGCGTTTGGCTGCCATCGGGGCCGCGCTGGATCTTGGTGTTGAACTGTTCGTGGGTCCACCCGTTGGGCGTGCGCGTGTGCCGGTTGATCACGGCCAGGGCGTTGTAGTCGCTGCGGCGGGTGTATTCGCGGCGCGGCAGGGGGCGCCAGCTGAGGTCGCCGGTCCACTCGGCGATGCCGTTGTCGTAGGTCCAGCGGCCGGTACCGCAGTAGCGCGGTGCGTCGCTGACTTCGTAGACGCATTGGGTCCAGGCACCGGTGGTGAGCGCCGTGGGAATCGGACGCACGTGCCAGGTCTGGTCGGCGGTGAATTCGAATCGGGTCGGTGCCTGATAGACCCAGTCCTGGCGCCAGTGCTTGGTGACGTGGCCACTCTTGGCGTCGACCAGCAGGTGCTGCAAGACCACCCGCTTCGGCGTTTCTTCAACCACGATCACCACTTCGTTGCCGCCGGTGCGCACGGCCGGGGCGCGTTCGTAGCCGGGTTGGAGCAGCACGGTTTCGTCAAAGGCGAAATCGACGGTGTATTCGCCCTGCATGGCCAGGATGCTGGCGCGGTCGCGTGCGGGGTCGGCCGGTGTGGCATGCGCGCTGGCGGTGAGCGCGAGCAGCAGCCCTGCCAGGGCGAGCGAGTGCGTCATTGCAGCTGGATCACCGGCATGCCGTCGACCGTCCACGGTCCGCTGCGGCGCGCCGCGGTGGCGCAGCAGCCGTCGTCGCCCCATAGCTCGCCTTCGGCGCCTTCAACGTTGCCGATCCGGCGCGCGGTGCTGGCGCCCAGCGCGGACAAGGAGGCCAGGCTGGCGGCCAGTTCGCGGCGTTCGCCGACCTGCAGGCGCAGCGCGCACATGCGCCATGCGTCGTTGCCCAGGCGCACGGCGAGGCGTCGCCACAGGCGCTCGGCGACACCGGCGTCGTTGACCGGTTCGGGCCGTGCGGGGAAGGCGGACACGAGGCGATCCCAGGCGAGGAAATCGCTGTCGGGCAGCAGATACAGGCGCCAGCAGCAGCGGCCGCGGGCGTCGACGAAGCACAGGCTTTCGCGGATGCCTTCGCTGTCCATGCCCTGGCAGGCATGCGCGGAGACGGCGTGTTTCCAGCCACCGAGTTCACTGCTGTCCGGGCGGTACAGGCACAGCACGGTGCCCAACGAGGCCAGTTGCGCGGCCGATGGCAGGCCGGCGATGGGATGGCGGCCCGGTGGGCGGCCGACGGAAAGGGCACGGCTCATGGCGGTCTACCTGCAATCGGCGGTTGCGGGGGGAGACCCTCGACCCACGCCGTGGACCGGAGCCAACGGCGGAGTGTCGAGGGGGAGAGAGCTGGGGGAGGAAAGGCCGTTACTTGGTCAGGATCAGCTTGTCGTTGCTGGTATGACGCAGGCGATAGAAGCGGTCGCCGTGATGGATCAGGATTTCGCGGCGCCCCTTGAGCAGGGCTTCGCTGTCGATCACTTCTTCCGGCGGGACCACGCGGACCGGACGGTCGCGGAGGGTCAGCGTTTCGGGGCGCAGCAGTACAGCAGCTTGAGTGTTCATCGTCTGGACTCGTTGCGAGGGGCGATTCAAATGATAATGATTCTCAGTTGACAATCAACAACCATTCTCACTTTGATTGATGGCATTAATGATCGAATGTTAAAACTCGATAGTCTCAGTCAATCGCCTCAGGCAAGCGCGCCCTGTGTGTGGTCGCCCGTCGCGTGAGCTGCAGAGCCGGCCAGCGGCCAGCACTACCGTGGAGGGACGGCGCCTGTTCCAGGCGCCCTGCTCCGTTCTGCCAAGCATCCGAGCTCTGCTCGTCCCGTTCTATCTCCCGCCATACCATCGGTAGTGCCGACCGCTGGCCTGCTCCCCGGATCCCGATACACGCGATCAGGCAAACACCGCTCCCACCTGCTGCCACACGCTTTCATCAAGCTGCTCGAACAGCGCCAGTGCGCCCAGGTTCTCTTCCAGCTGGCTGACCCGGCTGGCGCCGAGGATCACGCTGGAGACATTCGGATTGCGCAGGCACCAGGCGATCGCCAGCTGCGCCGGCGAGACACCCAGCTGCGCGGCCAGTGCGGTGTAGCGCCGCACCCGCTCCATGCGGTCACTGCCGTCGTCCAGCACCTGCGCCTTCAGCCAGCCCAGCTGTTCCTGGCCCAGCCGCGACTGCGGGTCCACGCCGGCGTTGTACTTGCCGGTCAGCAGGCCCGAGGCCAGCGGCGACCAGATCGTGGTGCCCAGGCCAGCCTCGGCATACAGCGGCGCGTACTCGCGCTCCACCCGCTCGCGGTGCAGCAGGTTGTACTGCGGCTGTTCCATCGAGGGCGCATGCAGGTTGCGCGCGCGGGCGATGTCCACCGCCTCCTGGATCTGCGCGGCCGACCACTCCGACGTGCCCCAGTACAGCACCTTGCCCTGGCGGATCAGGGTATCCATGGCCTGCACGGTCTCGGCGATCGGGGTGTCCGGATCCGGGCGATGGCAATAGTAAAGGTCCAGGTACTCCACCCGCAGGCGCTTGAGCGCGGCGTGGCAGGCGTCGGTGACGTGTTTTCGCGACAGGCCGTGCTGGGTCGGGCGCGGGTCGTCGACGGCGCCGAAGAACACCTTGCTGGAGACGCAGAAGCCATCGCGCGGCAGGCGCAGGTCGGCGATCACATCGCCCATCACCTGCTCGGCGCGGCCGCGGGCATAGCCTTCGGCGTTGTCGAAGAAATTGACCCCGGCATCCCAGGCGGTGGCGATCAGCTTGCGGGCCTCATCGCGGCCGATCTGGTCGCCGAAGGTCACCCAGGCCCCGAAGGACAGGGCCGAGAGCTTCAGGCCGGTGGAGCCAAGACGGCGATAGAGCATGTGGTTCTCCTGCTGCGGGCCCGCGACCGGGCCGGATCGATGCCGGTAAGTGTAGAGCGGGGCGGCGCAGTTCCGCGCGGCTTACCGCGGCAGCGGTCTCACGCCCCGTGACACGCCACACGGAAACCACGCCATGCCTTGCCGATACAGGCCCGATCACGACCGATCGGCTCGCGGACGCTGCTTTTCCTTGCCCCGCCCCTGCCGCTGCTCTAGGCTTCCCGTTTTTCGCGGCGCCCCAAGGGAAGTCTCATGGTCGAAGGTTTGGGCAGGATTGGCTTCGGCCTGTTCGGGTTGGCAGTGCTGATCGGCATTGCCTGGTTGTTCTCGAACAACAAGCGGGCTGTCGACTGGCGCCTGGTCGTCACCGGTATCGCACTGCAGATCGCCTTCGCGGCGGTGGTGCTGCTGGTCCCGGGTGGCCGTGATGTGTTCGACGCGCTGGGCAAGGGCTTCGTCAAGATCCTGGAGTTCGTCAACGCCGGCTCCGGCTTCATCTTCGGCAGCCTGATGGACACCAGCCAGTTCGGTTTCATCTTCGCCTTCCAGGTGCTGCCGACCATCATCTTCTTCTCGGCGCTGATGGGGGTCATGTACCACCTCAACGTGATGCAGATGATCGTGCGCGGCATGGCCTGGGCGATCACCAAGATCATGCGCGTGTCCGGTGCGGAAACCACCAGCGTCTGCGCCAGCGTGTTCATCGGCCAGACCGAAGCGCCGCTGACGGTGCGTCCGTACATCGCCAAGATGACCCAGTCCGAGCTGATCACGATGATGATCGGCGGCATGGCGCACATTGCCGGCGGCGTGCTGGCCGCATATGTGGGCATGCTCGGTGCCGGCGATCCGGTCGAACAGGCCTTCTACGCCAAGCATCTGTTGGCCGCGAGCATCATGGCGGCCCCGGCGACCCTGGTGGTGGCCAAGCTGCTGGTGCCCGAGACCGGTACCCCGCTGACCCGCGGCACGGTCAAGATGGAAGTGGAGAAGACCTCCAGCAACATCATCGACGCTGCCGCAGCCGGTGCCGGCGACGGCCTCAAGCTGGCGCTGAACATCGGTGCGATGCTGCTGGCCTTCATCGCCCTGATCGCCCTGATCAACGCGCCCCTGACCTGGCTGGGTGACATCACCGGCCTGGCCGCGCTCATCGGCCGCCCGACCGATCTGTCCACCCTGTTCGGCTTCCTGCTGGCCCCGATCGCCTGGGTGATCGGCACCCCGTGGGCCGATGCCACCACCGTGGGCTCGCTGATCGGCCAGAAGGTCGTGATCAACGAGTTCGTGGCGTATTCGGAGCTGGCCAAGATCATCCGAGGCGAGGTGCCGGGCACGGTGCTGTCGGCCGAGGGCCGCCTGGTCGCCACCTATGCGCTGTGCGGTTTTGCCAACTTCAGCTCCATCGCGATCCAGATCGGTGGTATTGGTGGGCTGGCGCCGGAGCGTCGCCACGATCTGGCCAAGTTCGGCCTGCGTGCCGTGCTCGGCGGTACCATTGCCACCTTCATGACGGCGACCATCGCCGGCGTGCTGACGCATTTCAGCTGATATCCGTTCCCTGAGAAACAGTCTTTATGAGTAGCAGTGTCGTCGTAATCGGTTCCTTCAATGTGGATCATGTCTGGCGTTGTGAGTCGCTCCCGGCCCCGGGTGCGACCATCGCCGGCCGCTACAGCACCGGTCCCGGCGGCAAGGGCTTCAACCAGGCCGTGGCCGCCCGCCGTGCCGGCGCGCCGCCCACGTTCCTGTGCGCGCTGGGCGATGACGCCGGCGGTGCGATGGCCCGCGGCCTGGCCGAGCAGGACGGCTTCGCGCTGACCGCCGAGGCCAGCAGCGAGCCGACCGGCACCGGCGGCATCTATGTCGACAGCCGCGGCCGCAACACCATCGTGATCGGCCCGGGCGCCAACGCCGCGTTGAGCCTGGACTTCGTCGAACAGCAGCGCGCGCTGCTGGCCGGCGCCAAGGTGGTGCTGGCGCAGCTGGAATCGCCGGTGGAAACCATCGAGGCCGCCCTGGCGATCGCGCGCGAGGCCGGTGCTACCACCGTGCTCAACGTGGCGCCTGCCGATGCCCCGTCCAGCATCGGCCTGCTCAAGCTGGCCGATGTGCTGACCCCGAACGAGACCGAGTTCGCTGCCCTGCTCGGCCGTCATGTCGGCGAGCGCGTGGATGCCAACGACGTCGCCGCGCTGGACGGCGCCAGCCTGCATGCGCTGTGCCGCAAGCTGGTCGGCAACGGCACCGTGGTGGTGACGCTGGGTTCGGTCGGTGTGTTCGTGTCGCACGCTGAAGAGAACCTGCGTGGCGATACCCAGCCGTACTACCGTGTCGGCGCCGAGCAGGTGCAGGTGCTGGATACGACCGGTGCAGGCGATGCGTTCAACGGTGCGCTGGTTGCCTCGATTGCGCAGGACCCGGAGGCGGCGTTTGCCCGCCACGTGCGTTTCGCCAATCAGTTCGCCGGTCGTTCGACCGAGAAGGAAGGCGCCGCCGCGGCGATGCCGCACTTCACCCCGGGTGATGCCGAGAACAAGTAAGCGTCTCCGGTGTGGATACCAAGAGGCCAGCGTTCGCGCTGGCCTTTTTTTTGGTTTTTCTCCCAGCGTCTCGCTGTGGATCTGGGCGCGTCTCAGCTGGGTCTGCCGCGAGCGTAAGGGCCCCGTAGCGACCGGTAGGCCCCTTGGCAAATGTCCCCCGGCCGC
>NZ_JBHFHW010000015.1:157645-168802 GCF_057333975.1 Stenotrophomonas sp. AGC87 | reverse complement strand
GCCGACGCCTCGCGGCGACGGCCTCCTCCTTGATTTTGCCCAGGAGCCTACCCGCCGCTACGGGGCTCCGGCTCGCGGCATGCAGAAGAAAAAGCGGCGTTCTCCATGCAACGCCAGTGGTCTGGACACGTGGGGCGCGATGCCCTTGTGGGCGAAATCAAGGAGGAGGGGACGGCCGCAGGCCGGCGCCGGGGGACATTCGCCGGCAAGGGCATCGCGCCACAGCGCCCGACCCACCGGCCGCCGCCGCACCCGGAATTGCAGTCGCCTGCAGTCAGCCGGTGCGCCCCAACGAGGGCGGCACGCAGTGCGTGATCCACAGCGCCAACGCACCGACCAACAGCCCGGCAAGCACATCCAGCAGATCGTGCTGCCAGGTAGTGAGCGTCGAGACCAGGATCAGCCCACAGGCGCCGTTCCACAACCAGCGCACCGCTGCCGCATCCGCCTGCAGCGACTGCCGCCATGTCTGCCAGACCACCACCAGTACCGCAGCGTGCAGCGACGGCGCCATGTTGAAGGGCGCTTCGAACGCGCGTAGTTGTGCGAACAGCAGGCCGCTCGCGCCCTCCGGCTGCGGCAACACACGCACGTTGCCGGTCGGCCAGCACACGAAGGCAAGCATGCAGGCGGCCTGCACCAGCGCGATGGCCAGGGCATGGCGGCGCAGGGCCGATCGGGTCGGGCAGAGGAAGAACGTCAGCGGGTACAGCAGGTTCAGCGCCAGGTACGGCCAGATCGTCCACGCCCAGAACGGGATCGCCTCGTCCCAGCGACCGTGCAGGCTGTAGGTGTGCGCCTGGCTGGCTGCCCAATGGTTGGTCCAGCTGTAGCCATGGATGAACATCGCGCCGAGCAGCAGCATCCACAGCATCGCCTCGCGCCAGGGCGGCTGGGGAACGGAAGCGTTGGCAACAGACGGCGTGGGCACGCGCGCACCGTAGCAGAACGTGGCCCGCCTGTTTGCCGCTATCCTTGCGCTTTCGCGGATACACGGACTGTACGCAGTGGCAGCAGCAGGCAGTCAGCAACACGCAGGCCCGCACGCGGGAGAACCGCGCTGGACGCGCAATCCGGCATGGGCGCTGTTTTCGCAGACCCATGCGCAGCGCCAGCTGCTGCTGGTGTCCGGTGGCGCCGACGAACTGTATGTGGTCGATGAGGCCGACACCCCGACGGTCATCGAGCGGATTCTCGGCCACTGGGAAAACGACACCCTGGCGATCCTGCAGGACGATGCCGAGTGCGGTCCGGCGGTCCGCCAGTTGATACGTCTCGGTGTGCTGGTGCCGCTGCGCGCCGCGCGCAGAGTGACGCGCTACGCACTCGACTGGCTCGGCGAACCGCTGCCGGGATTGGCCGACGCCTTCGACCGGCATGCCAGCCCGGATCTGCAGCGCGTCGATGCGGTCGCCGATGCCGACCTCCTCGTGCTGGTCCGGCACGGGCTGGGCTGGGAACAGGCCTTGGCCCGCTACCGCACGCAGATGCCGGCACAACCGCATCTGCTGCTCGACCTCAGCTATCACCACACACTCGCGCTGGGGCCCTATGTGGTGCCCGGCCAGAGCGCCTGCGTGTATTGCCTGGGCAACCGGGTGCTGCGCCGCTGGGGCGAAGCACCCGTGCCGGCGATGCCGGCGATGGCAGCGCAACCGGCACGGATCGCGGCGCTGGTCGCGCCGTTGCTGGATCAGCCGCCGCTGTTGCTGGGCTATCTGGAACGCAGCGTCTGGCTCGACCTGCATCGCCTGCACGGCGAGCGCGACCGGGTGCTGCGGCTGCCGTGGTGCCCCGCCTGCCAGGGCGGCGAGGCGTCGCTGCCACCACCGCTGTCCTTGCCTTGGGACACCGGGCGCCCGTGATAATGTGCGCCACGCGCCGGGCGTTTCCGCCCCGGTCAATGGAGTGACCTCATGTATCGCCTGCCGACCCAGTTCGATGCCAGTGCCTCACGCCAGGACCTTGCCGCGGCAGGCGGCGGCTCGACGTCGACCACCTGCAGTTCCTGCATCGTCACCCTGCTCGGCACCTCGGTGCTGTCGGCGGTGGTGCTTGGCAAGCTGGACCCCGTAGCGGCTGCGGTCGCCAGCGTCGACACCCGTACGGACCTCCACGCCCAGCCACCTGCGTTGCCGCAGGCGCCGCCTGACGCTGCGAATCCGCACGCTCCGGAGACGACCGTTCCCGTTGTACCGGTGGTCGGATTAAGCCGCACCAGTCGGGTGCTGCTCGGGCTGTTCGCCTTGCCGCTGGCCGCGATCGGCGGCGGCATTTTCATGAGCACCGCCAACCCGATCTTCGGCCTGTTCGTCGCCGTCGGGCTGTATGTCGGGATTTACGCCCTCGTCTACGAGCGCTCGGGGCGGTCGCTCGGGCGCGGCATCGGCATCGGCATCGCCCTGCTGCTGGGCCTGTTCGCCGTCGGCGCCCTCGAGATGATGCTCTGGCTGAGCGTGATGAAATGAGCCGCGCCGCCGTGCAGGCGGCGCAGCCGGAAACGCCCACGCTGTCCTCGCACCTGCTGCATGGCGCGGCACGTTCGCGCTGTGGTCTGGTACGCCCGGCGCAGCCGATCGAGGCCAGCCCCTGCGATGCAACCGGGCCCTTGTTCCAGGGACGGCGCGTACACAACGCCGCTACTCCGGCCGACCCCGCCAATCCCTGGCAGGGGGTCTCAGGCGCGGTCGCACTGGAGGCCGATGCAGCCGCCGATGGCGCGGTCGCCGAGGCTTTGGAGCGGCTGGCGGCGGCGCAGGCGAGCGTGGAGGTGCGTCGCCGTGACGCGCTGACACCCGCACACCGCCTGGACGAATCGGCCTTCGCCCTGTTCTCGGCTCGCCAACGCGCCACGCCCGGCTTCCCGTGGCCGATGCCCGAACGCGATGACGATCTGTTCGCAGCGGTGCATTCGCTCGATGACAACCGCATGGTCTGGGTGCCGCAGGAACTGGTCGGACTGGGGCCGCGCCGTGGCCTGGCGCGCTTGCCGTCCACGTCCAGTGGGCTGGCGGCGTGGCGCGATGGCCGCGATGGCGCCTGGCTGGCGCTGTTGCGGGCGGCCCAGGAGCTGCTGGAGCGCGATGCACTGGCGGTGACATGGCTCAACGGCGTGGCCGGCCGGCGGATCGCGTTGCCGCCGCAATGGCACGCCCATGTGGACGCGCGCGGCGGTGAACTGCAGGCCTTCGACCTGACCCAGCACTGGAACCCGCACCCGGTGATCGCGGTCGCGGGCGGCATCCCGTTCGAAGGCCGCCCCCGCCACGTGCTGGGCATCGCCTGCCGCGCCGATCCGGGCGAGGCGCTGCACAAGGCGCTGCTGGAATGGCAACAGGCGCTGACCTTTGCCGCGCATCTGTGTGGCCGCGAAAGCGCCCGGCTGCCGCGCGATGCCGCAGCACTGCGCAGTTTCGATGAACATGCCGCGTTCTACACCCTGCGCCCCGAGCTATGGCCGCAGCTGCCGCTGCTCGGGGAGGCGGGCCCCAGCACCTTGCAGTTGCCCCTGCCGGGCGCGGCGATCCCGCCCGCCGCACCGCGCGCCATCGCCGAGCTGGATCTGCTGCGGCGCCGGCTGGGCAGTGCCGGCATCGCGCTGTACTACCGCGAGATGACCACCGCCGATGTGGCCGCGGCCGGGCTGCGGGTAATGCGGGTGTTGTCGCCGCAGCTCAGCGGCCTGCATGCCGACGAGCGTGCGCCGTTCCTTGGTGGCCGTTGCCGGGACGTGGCCTGGCGCTATCCCGGCGTGCCGCACGGCGGCGCGTTTCCCAACCCCTTTCCGCATCCATTGGGCTGATCCCCGAGGACCGCATGCCGTCACCGCCTTCCCCCTGGGACGATGCCCCCCTGTTCCATCTGTTCTGGCACAACGGCGAACTCACGCCTGCGCGCGCGGAGGTGATGCGCGCGCGCATCGCCGAGGATGCCGCACGTGCCTGGTCGCCGCCGCGGCCGTTGCATGCAGCCGCCGGCATCGCCCTGCCGGACCCGGTGCTCCCCGGTGACGCGCTGGCACAACGCCACAGTGGCCGCCGCTTCGGTGACGCGCGCTGGGGCGCCAAGGAACTGGGCCGTGTGCTGGCCCCGCTGCGGGCACGGCCCGGCGAGAGTGACACGCGGCGCCTGCCGTCCGGCGGGGCCAAGTACCCGATCCAGGCCTATGCCGCGCTGTACGGCAGCGACGGTGTGACCGCTGCAGACCCAGGCATCCATTGGTATGACCCACTTGAACATGCGCTGGTACCGGTGGCGCCCTGCCCGCCGTGGCCGGCGCTCGCCACACTGCTTGGCGTGGATTGGCCCGAGCGCCCGGCGGCGGTGCTGTTCCTGATCGC
This sequence comes from Stenotrophomonas sp. AGC87, assembly GCF_057333975.1. Lineage (NCBI taxonomy): Bacteria > Pseudomonadati > Pseudomonadota > Gammaproteobacteria > Lysobacterales > Lysobacteraceae > Stenotrophomonas > Stenotrophomonas sp. AGC87. The sequence continues at coordinate 164,462 of NZ_JBHFHW010000015.1, read as the reverse complement.
CGAACCGGCCGGCACACTGGCCAAGTACGGCGAGCGCGGTGGCCGCTTCGTGTTGATCGAGGCCGGGGTCTGGCTGGGGGCGCTGGGGCAGGAAGTGGCAGCGATGAACGCCGCCGGCTGCGCGATCGGCTCGTTCGACGACGCCGCCGTGCTGGCCCTGCTCGGGCTCGACCCGCAGCGGCATCTGGCGGTGCTGGCCTACGCGTGTGGTCCGGCGCCGTGAACGCTCGCCGGTGTCGCGCAGACGGTTGACGTACATGGCCGGGGATTGCCAGCGGATGGCCGCTGCCTGCATTGCCCCGCTGCTGCAGTCACTCGACCATGGGCTCCCCGCTCACGGACGACGCACGACATGACCGACACCCCCCTCTGGATGCTGCTGGCCGCCACCGGCACCGCGCTTGCCGTGCTGCTCCACATCGGCTGCATCGCCTTCGGCGCCCCGTGGTATGAATTCTTCGGGGCCGGCCAACGCATGGTGCGACTGGCCCGTGCCGGGCGTGCCGAACCTGCCGTGATCACTGCCGCGATCACCCTCGTGCTGAGCATCTGGACGCTGTACGCCTTGTCGGCCGCCGGCTGGGTCCGTCCGCTGCCCGGTACCCGCTGGGTGCTGCTGGGAATCATCGGCATCCTTGGCGGCCGGGGCCTGGCCGGGCTGATCATCGGCCGGGTCCGCCCGGGCTATAACGGTGCGCGCTTCTGGTATGCCAGTTCACTGACCTGCCTGGCGCTGGCCGCCCTGTACGTCGCCGGCACCCTGGCCCGGTAGTACCCGGCGGCAACCCCTGGCCACGTGATTGCCGGCCAGCGGCCGGCACTGCCGGTAACCGGCCAGCATCAGCCGCCGCTGGGGGCGACGGAAGCAATCGTCAAGCATATGCTCATGACCGGAGCGCATCAGGCCCTTCCGGATCGGCCTGAACGGGTGACGGTACCTGCGTGGTTGCCGGCCAGCGGCCGGCACTACAATGCCCGCATGCAGATTGGCCCCTACAACATCCAGCCCAACGTGGTGCTGGCGCCGATGGCCGGTGTCACCGACAAGCCCTTCCGCCTGCTGTGCAAACAGCTGGGTGCAGGCTTGGCTGCCTCGGAGATGACCATCTCCGATCCGCGCTTCTGGAACACCCGCAAATCGCTCCACCGCATGGACCATGCCGGCGAGCCCGACCCGATCAGCGTGCAGATCGCCGGTACCGAGCCGCAGCAGCTGGCCGAGGCGGCGCGCTACAACGTGGACCACGGCGCGCAGATCATCGACATCAATATGGGCTGCCCGGCCAAGAAGGTGTGCAACGCCTGGGCCGGTTCGGCGCTGATGCGCGATGAAGACCTGGTCACGCGCATCCTGACCGCGGTGGTCAACGCGGTGGACGTGCCGGTCACCCTGAAGATCCGCACCGGCTGGGACTGCGACCATCGCAATGGCCCGCAGATCGCCCGCATCGCCGAAGACAGCGGCATCGCCGCGTTGGCCGTGCACGGGCGTACCCGCGACCAGCATTACACCGGCACCGCCGAGTACGAGACCATCGCCGCGATCAAGGCCGCGCTGCGCATTCCGGTGATCGCCAACGGCGATATCGATTCACCGCAGAAGGCCGCGCAGGTGCTCAAGCAGACCGGCGTGGATGCGGTGATGATCGGTCGCGCCGCCCAGGGCCGCCCGTGGATCTTCCGCGAGGTGGCGCACTACCTGGCCACCGGCGAGCTGCTGGCGCCGCCGTCGGTCGCCGAGGTACGCAACCTGCTGCTGGGCCACCTGCATGCGTTGCATGATTTCTATGGCGAACAGCAGGGCGTGCGCATCGCGCGCAAGCACCTGGGCTGGTACGCCAAGGACCGGCCGGAAAACGCTGCCTTCCGTGCGGTGGTCAACCGCGCCGAGGATGCGGCCAGCCAGGTCGCCCTGACCACCGAGTATTTCGACGCCCTCGCCGCCGGCGAGTCGTTGTCGTCCGCTGCCTGAGCCTTTGCCATGACCCCGCCCATCACTGCACCGACCTATCTCCACGGTTTCTCCGATACCGAGCAGCACCGCCTGGTCACCCAGTCGCGCCTGTTCGAATCGAGCATCTTCAGCGGCATCGATTACGGCGGCGCCACCCGCCTGCTGGAAGTCGGCAGCGGCGTGGGCGCACAGACGGACATCCTGCTGCGGCGGTTCCCGGAGCTGCATGTCACCGGCGTGGACTTGAGCGAGGCGCAATTGGCCACCGCCGCCACCAACCTGGCCAAGACGCCGTGGTGCCGCGAGCGCTACACGCTGCTGCAGGCCGATGCCGGCAACCTGCCGTTCGGCGCGCGCGAATTCGACTCGGCCTTCCTGTGCTGGGTGCTGGAGCATGTGCCGTCACCGGCGCGGGTGCTCAACGAAGTGCGCCGCGTGCTGGTGCCGGGCTCGCCGGTGTATGTCACCGAAGTGATGAACGCCTCGTTCCTGCTCGATCCGTACTCGCCGCATATCTGGCGCTACTGGATGGCCTTCAACGATTTCCAGTACGACCACGGTGGCGATCCGTTTGTCGGCGCCAAGCTCGGCAACCTGCTGCTGGCCGGTGGCTTCCGCGATGTGCACACCGAGATCAAGACCATCCACCTGGACAACCGCGAACCGGCCCGTCGCAAGACCATGATCGCGTTCTGGGAGCAGCTGCTGTTGTCCGCCGCCGATCCGCTGCTGGAGGCCGGCCTGGTCGACCAGGAAACGGTGGATGGCATGCGCCGCGAGTTCAGCCTGGTCCAGAACGACCCCAACGCGGTGTTCTTCTTCTCCTTCGTGCAGGCCCGCGCAACGGTGTATTGATCGCGGCGCGGCGCTAGCGCGTCGCCCAGGCGACCAGGGTCACCACGACCGCTGCCGCCAGCAACACCCAGATACCCAGTCCGCCCCGATCCCCCGGGGCCACCGTGCTGCCACCGGCGGTGTTGCGGGCCCCTTCGCGCGGGCGTGCGGTGGGCGTGTTGCCCACTTCCAGGGTACCGGTGGCCGGCCGCTGGCTGCGCTCGGTGAGCTTGTTCTGCATGCGTCGCGCGCGCTCGGGATCGACCTTGCGCAGCTCGTCCAGCAGCACCTGCTGCTGGCGTTCGCGGTCCGGCTGCGCCTTGGCCTTGCGCATGATCTCGCGCAACGGCACTGCCGGCTGCTCGGCGGAGCGGCCCGGGGCCAGCTCCAGCAGCAGCGCGCGATACTCCGGCGGCACATCGGCCAGCCGGGTGTAGCGCGTGCCATTGATTTCCATGTCGAACCGCTCGGTCACGGTGCCTCCGTCCAACCTGCCTTCGGTGCCATCACGTCGGTGCTCGGCGGCGCATGCCAGATGCGCTGCCACAGGGTCGCGAACCGGCGCTTCAGCATCGTCCTGCCCTGCTCCCCTTCATACGCCGGGCGCAGCTGTCGCGGTGTGATTCCGGCCCAGCCTTCGCCTTCAGCCCGCGCAACCGCGAAGGTGAAGGTGTAGTCCGGCTCCAGGCCCATGCGCAGATCGCTGAGCCGCAGTTCGCCATCGACCACCTGGGCGCGCATGAAGCCACGGTTGAACCAGTTCAGGCGCTGCACGGCCGGCAGCGTCGCCGCTTGGCGCAGTGCCTGTACGTTGGAGGGATGGCCCTCGAAGGTCATCGGGCCGTGGTCGGCGATCAGCGAACGCTCGCCGATCACGTAGCCGTTGGGCGTCATCGCCACCACCTGCCAGAGCAGTGTGTTGAATGGCATCGCCACCGAGAAGCGCGGCGCATCGCCCAGCCCCATCGCGGCGAGCGCGCGGTCGGCTTCGCGATCGACGCTGTGCTTGGCCAGCAACGACCAGCCCAGGTAGCCACTGCTGAGCACCAGCCCGGCCACCAGCGCCTTCTGCGCCAACGGCCGCGCCCGCGCGAACCACGCCACCGCGCAGGCGAGCAGCAGCCACACGGTATACAGCGGGTCGATGATGAAGACGCTGGCCCACATCGCAGGGTGTGGGGTGAACGGCCACCACAGTTGGGTGCCGTAAACGGTGAAAGCATCCAGCAGCGGATGGGTGATCAGCGCCAGCAGGATCGCCCAGAACCAGCGCCCCGGCGCCTGCGCCACGCGGCCGTGACCAAACCGTTTGAACAACCACCAGATCAGCGCGGCCACCCACGGCAGCACCAGCAGCGAGTGACTGTAGCTGCGGTGTTCGACCATCAGCGCCACGGGATCGGCAGCAGTGAAGGCCAGAACCAGCGCATCCAGGTCCGGCAGAGTGCCGAGTGCGGCACCGGCCAACAGGGCCGCGCGGCGATGGCCGGCCGGGGCGATGGCGGCGGCGACTGCGCCGCCGAGTACGATCTGGGTAAAGGAGTCCATCGGCCGATGCTAGCAGCCGGGACTGGCCGTGCGCCTCTGCCGTTTTGCTCAGGCCGCTCTGGCCAGTGCGCCGCTGCCGGGCAGCGCCACCAGCGTCTGCCCGGTGTGATCCAGCAGCCGCAGGCTGCCGTCCGGGTCCTCGGCCAGCACGGTCAGGCTTTCCACCCAGTCGCCGTCGTTGGCATAGATCAGCCCGTCGCGTTCGACCAGCGCGGCGCGGTGGATATGCCCGCAGACGATGCCATCCAGACCGCGTCGCCGCACATCCGCAAGCCCGGCCTGGACGAAACGTTCGATGTAGCGCTCGGCCGCGCCGCTGCGCCTCTTGAGGAATTCGGAGAGCGACCAGTAACGCTGGCCGAGCCGTCGTCGCGCGGCATTGAGCAGGTGGTTGCCGGTGAGGATGCGGTAGTACAGCCAGTCCCCAAACTTCTCCTGCAGACCGCCGAAGTGGGTGACACCATCGTAGTCATCCCCGTGCACGACCAGCAGCCGGCGCCCGTCCGCGGTCACATGGATCGCCCGCCGACGCACCTGCATGGCCGGCAGCATCAGGCCGCAGACCTTGCGCAGCGAGGCATCGTGGTTGCCGGGGATGTAGATGATCTCGGTGCCGGTGCGCTGCAGCGCGTGCAGCGCCTGGATCACCTCGCTGTGGGCCGGCCGCCAGGCGGCCCGGCGGTGCGCCATCCACCACAGGTCGATGATGTCGCCCACCAGATACAGGCGTTCGCAGCGCAGCTCGGCCAGGAACCGGGCCAGTTCGGCGGCATGGCAGTGGCGTGAGCCCAGGTGCACGTCAGACAGGAAGACGGCCCGCCGATGGGGCGCCAGGGTCGTGCCCGGCCGCGTGGCGGCCTCCCGCGCGTCGCGCTGCTCGAATGCGTGCATGGCGTGCTCCTCAGGTCCGGCGGCCGGATGCGCCGAAGCCTGCACGGCCCCGACGACAGCCCGATGGCGGTTTGACGACGGCCGGGTGACACGCCCCGGCCTCGCGACCATCCGGAGGCCCGTCCACCGGCAATGGCGGCAGGCCATTTGTCACGCCCGTGGAACACTGGGCGGCGACGCTGGGCCCCAATCCCGTCACACAGGGCTCTGCGACGGGCACGCGGGCTTAACCACCGGCAACCCGTGCTGACGCACAATGCAAGTGCGCGACTTGCCGTGTATCATTCGCGGCCATCTTTCCATCCGAATCAAAGGATATTACGCCTGATGTCCAGCTACCTGTTCACCTCCGAATCGGTCTCCGAAGGCCATCCGGACAAGATTGCCGACCAGATCTCCGATGCGGTGCTGGACGCGATCCTGACCCAGGACAAGCGTGCGCGCGTTGCCTGCGAAACCATGGTCAAGACTGGCGTGGCCATCGTCGCCGGTGAAATCACCACCAGCGCCTGGATCGACCTGGAAGCGTTGACCCGCAAGGTGATCTTGGACATCGGCTACGACAGCTCCGACGTCGGTTTCGACGGCGCGACCTGTGGCGTGCTGAACCTGATCGGCAAGCAGTCGCCGCACATCGCCCAGGGCGTGGACCGCAAGAAGCCCGAAGAAATGGGCGCTGGCGACCAGGGCCTGATGTTCGGCTATGCCACCAACGAGACCGACAGCTACATGCCGGCCGCGATCCACCTGTCGCACCGCCTGGTCGAGCAGCAGGCCAAGATCCGCAAGAAAAAGAACTCGCCGCTGTCCTGGCTGCGCCCGGATGCCAAGAGCCAGGTCACCCTGCGCTATGAAAACGGCGCCGTCTCGGCCATCGATGCGGTGGTGCTGTCGACCCAGCACGCCCCGGGCGTGAAGCAGAAGGACCTGATCGAGGCCGTCCGCGAAGAGATCATCAAGCCGGTGCTGCCGGCCAAGTGGCTGCACAAGGGCACCAAGTTCCACATCAACCCGACCGGCAAGTTCGAGATCGGCGGCCCGGTGGGCGACTGTGGCCTGACCGGCCGCAAGATCATCGTCGACACCTACGGCGGCTGGGCCCGTCACGGTGGTGGTGCGTTCTCGGGCAAGGATCCATCCAAGGTCGACCGTTCGGCGGCTTACGCGGCCCGTTACGTCGCCAAGAACGTCGTTGCCGCCGGCCTGGCCGACCGTTGCGAAGTGCAGGTCTCCTACGCCATTGGCGTGGCCGAGCCGACCTCGATCTCGGTCACCACCTTCGGCACCGGCAAGATCAGCGATGACAAGATCGAGAAGCTGATCCGCAAGCATTTCGACCTGCGCCCGTACGGCATCATCCAGATGCTGGACCTGATCCACCCGATGTACCAGCAGACCGCGGCCTACGGCCACTTCGGCCGCAAGGCCAAGGAGTTCAGCTACACCAACGGTGCTGGCGAACAGGTCAACGCGACCGCCTTCTCCTGGGAGAAGACCGATCGCGCCGCCGCCCTGCGCGCGGATGCGAAGTTGAAGTAAGCCCTCGAAAGGGCCGCGAAAGCGGCCCTTTCACTTTGTAGGTAGTGGCCG
>NZ_JBHFHW010000015.1:153443-157590 GCF_057333975.1 Stenotrophomonas sp. AGC87 | reverse complement strand
GTTTCAGCCTGCCGGCCAGCGGCCGGCACAACCGGGCCTGCCATCGCCCGCTACAATCGACCCATGCCAGAATTCAAATCCAACCAGCTGTCCATGACGGTGCTGATGTCACCGGACATGGCCAATTTCTCCGGCAAGGTGCACGGCGGTGCGGTGCTGCGCCTGCTCGACCAGGTCGCCTATGCGTGCGCCAGCCGCTACGCCGGCAGCTACGTGGTCACCCTCTCGGTGGACCAGGTGATGTTCCGCCAGCCTATCGCGGTCGGCGAGCTGGTCACCTTCCTGGCCTCGGTGAACTACACCGGCACCTCCTCGATGGAAATCGGGGTCAAGGTGGTGGCCGAGGACATCCTCAAGCGCAGCGTGCGCCACGCCAACAGCTGCTTCTTCACCATGGTCGCGGTGGATGACGACGGCAAGCCGACCCCGGTGCCGCCGTTGGTGCTGGAGACCGCCGACGAACGCCGTCGGCACGCCGCCGCGTTGATCCGCCGCCAGCTGCGCGAGGAGATGGAGCAGCGCCACCTGGAGCTGCTGGCATCCAATCCGCCTGCACCGGGTGATCTGGTCGAGCGGGTCTGAGCCCTGCGCCATGACTCACGGTCATGGCCTACCGGGCAGGTAGCGACCGTTGGTCGATACCTGCCATATGGCGCGCGCTGCCGGCCAGCGGCCGGCAACCCCCTCACCGCTACTCGTCCATCTCAGGTAGATAGGGCGAGAGGAACGGCTCGATGTTCAGCAGCGGGTCGGCCTCTGCCAATGCAGCCGACGCGTCCACCGACGACACGACGTACATGTAGTAGTCGTAGCCGAAGTGCACTTGGGCAGTGTCGCCAACCAGCTTGCACCAGAAGGCGTTGCGCAGCACGCCGCGCGCCACCTGCTCGATCCCGTCCAGATCGAGCTGCTGACCCTCCTGGTACTGGCACACGTCGTGCGAAGAAAGCGACTGGATGCACAGCGACTCGGCACCGATCCCAACGCAGAATCGCCTTATCGCGTCCAGATAAGCAGCCTCGACAACGAGGTAATCCTCGACGCTCACCCGCTTGCCGACATCGCTGAAGTCAGTCCATTCTTCTGGCGGTGACCATAGGTTTCCCTCGGGCATCCGCTGCCAATATTTGGTGATACGCCAAGAATGGTCCATGAGGCGGAAGGATACCGGAAGGCGTGCGGAGCAGGCCCCGTCATGGCCTACCCGGTGTTCTGGACGCCCTGCGAAACACCATTCACGCACGCCACCAGCGCGCGCAGCACATCGTCGTCTTCGCCCCCGCTTTCACGCCAGCGGCGCAGCAGGTCTACCTGCAGCACACTGATCGGATCGATGTAGGGGTTACGCAGGCGGATCGACAGCGCCAGGCGCTGATCGTGCTGCAGCAGCTCATCCTGCCCGGTCAGTGCCAGGATCCACTGTGAGGTGAGCTCCAGCTCGCCCTGGATCTGCGGGAAGAAGCGGCCATGCAACGCACCGGACAGCTGCGAGAACTGCTCGGCGATGGTCAGGTCGCCCTTGGACAGCACCATCGCGATGTCGTCCAGGAACGTGCTGAAGAACGGCCAGTCGCGCGCCATCTCTTTCAGGAGGCCTTCGTGGCCGGCATCGATCGCCGCCTGCAGGCCACTGCCGACGCCATACCAGCCCGGGATCACGGCACGCGCCTGGCTCCAGGCGAACACCCACGGAATCGCGCGCAGGTTGGTCAGTGCGGCATCCTCGCCCAGCCGGCGCGAGGGGCGTGAGCCCAAGGTCATCCGCTCGATCACGTCGATCGGCGTGGCCAGGCGGAAGTACTGCATGAAGTCTTTCTGGCCGACAAAGGCGCGGTACGCCTCCGCACTCTTCTGCGCGATCAGGTCCATCACCGGGCGCCACTGTTCCTCGCGCGGTTCCGCTGCGCGCGGGCGCAGGCTGGAGCGCAGCACCGCACCGGTGGACTGCTCCAGCGAGCGCAGCGCCAGTGCACGGATGCCGTACTTGCGATGGATCACTTCGCCCTGCTCGGTCACGCGCAGGCGGCCATCGATGCTGCCACGCGGCGAGGCATCCACGGCGTGCGTGGTCTTGCCGCCGCCGCGGCTGATCGAGCCGCCACGGCCGTGGAAGAAGGTCAGCCGGATGTCGTTCTCGGCGGCGACGTCCAGCAGTTCCACCTGGGCACGTTGCAGGCCCCAGCGCGAGGCCGCGATACCACCGTCCTTGCCACTGTCCGAATAGCCGAGCATCACCATCTGCACATCGCCGCGCGAGGCCAGGTGCGTGCGGTAGACCGGGTCGGCCAGCAGATCGCGCAGGGTGTCGGTACCGCGCTTGAGGTCATCCACGGTTTCGAACAGCGGCGCGATGTCCAGCGGCACCGCGCCGGCGTCATCCACCAAGCCGCCGCGACGCGCCAGCGCTAGTACGGCGAGCACATCGCTGCGGTCATGCGCCATCGAGATGATGTAGCTGCCCAGCGCATCGGCACCGTGCCGGCGGCGTGCATCAGCCAGTGCCGCGAATACCGCATCCAGCCGCTCACCGCCCTGCTCATCGCTCGCCGGCAGCGCCTGCTCGCCACTGGCGAACGGGGCCAGGCGTGCGGCGCGGGTGACCGCATCGGCGGCGTCCCAGGCCTCCTGCCCATCCAGCACGCTGGCCAGCGCGCGGCCGTGCACGCTGGACTCCTGGCGCACATCCAACCGTGCCAGGTGGAAGCCGAAGGTGCGCACCCGCCACAACAAGCGACGCACCGCGAAGCCGCCGGCGTGGTCGCCCTTGTTGTCGTGCAGGCTGCGCAGGATCAGCTCGATGTCATCGGTGAGTTCCTGCGGCGACGCATACGCACCGTCCGCATCGTCCATCGTGGCCTGCACGCGTGCGCGCATGCGGTCATTGAGCAGGCGGTACGGCATGTCGGCATGACGCGGCCGCGAGGTGACCTTGGGCAGCAGCACCTTGTACTGCTCCACACGTGCCTGCAGCGCATCGCTGACCGCCACCCGCTCGGTGGACTGGCTGAGCAGGCTGGCCAGCTGCAGCAGGTCTTTCTGGTAGCGGCCGAGTACGGCCTGGCGCTGCGCATCGAGCGTGTTGCGGATGGTGCCGGCATCCACGTTCGGATTGCCGTCCATGTCGCCGCCCACCCACGTGCCGAAGCGCAGCAGGCGCGGCAGCGGCAGTGCTTCGCCGTAGGTATCCAGCAGTGCCTGCTGCAGCGATTCGTACAGCACCGGAATCACCCGGTACAGCACCTGCACCAGATAGAAGCCGACATGCTCCCGCTCGTCATCCACGGTGGGGCGCACGGGTGAGGAATCGGTGGTCTGCCACGACGCCGTCAGGGCCATGCGGAAACGCGCAGCGTCGGCGGCGGCTTCACCCGGCGTGCGCTGGCCGTCGAGGTTGTCGACCAGGCTGGCGACCATCAACTGCTCTTTTTCCAGCAGCGCGCGGCGGACCGCTTCGGTCGGATGCGCGGTGAACACCGGCTCGATGTCGATGCGCGGCAGCCACTGCGCCAGCTCGGCCAGGGTGACGCCCTGCGCTTTGAGATTGACCAGTGCGTCCTGCAGGCCATCCGGCTGCGGCGTGGCCGTACCGGCACGCTGGTAGTCGCGGCGGCGGCGGATGCGGTGCACGCGCTCGGCGATGTTCACCACCTGGAAGTAGGTACTGAAGGCACGCACCATCGCTTCGGCGCGCGCCGGCGGCAGGCCGGTCAGGACGTCGTTGAGATCGGACAGCGGGGCGTCGCTTTCGCGGCGGGCGATGGCGCGCGTACGCACCTGTTCCACATCATCGAAAAACTGCGTGGAGACCTGCTCGGCGAGCAGGTCGCCGACCAGTGCGCCGAGTCGGCGTACATCGTCACGCAGGGGAATATCGGGAGTGGCAAAAACGATGCTGCTACGGTACTCGTTCATCTGCGACGCACTGGCCTCGGGAACGGAATCCGCTCAAGCCTAACCCACAATGGGGTCATTGCTGCGTCGCGCAAATAGTTACATCTGGTAGTGGCGGCCGCTGGCCGGCAGGTGTCGATCATTTCTGGTACCGGCCAACGGCCGGTACCTACCCGTCATCTTCCGTGTCGGCCAACCGGTCGGCATCCACGATCATGATCTGCAGCGGCTCGTAGCCGTTCCCGCCGCGGCGGGG
>NZ_JBHFHW010000015.1:148472-153423 GCF_057333975.1 Stenotrophomonas sp. AGC87 | reverse complement strand
CCCGGCCGGGTGTGGTCAGCGCTTCTTCTTGACCGGCTTCCCCTCGCCTACGGTCTGCTCCAGCCAGCGCTCGCTCTCGGCCAGCATGGTCATGATCGATTCGCGTGCACGGTAAGCGTGCGATTCGTTGGGCAGCATCACCAGGCGCGACGTCCCGCCCAGCCCCTTCACAGCGGCGAACATGCGCTCGCTCTGGATCGGGAACGTGCCGGAGTTGTTGTCGTCCACGCCGTGGATGAAGAGGATCGGATCCTTGATCTTGTCGGCGTAGTTGAACGGCGACATCTTCTGGTAGACGTCCTGCGCCTGCCAGTAGTTGCGCTCTTCGGCCTGGAAGCCGAACGGGGTCAGCGTGCGGTTGTACGCACCGCTGCGCGCGATGCCAGCCTTGAACAGGCGGGTATGCGCGAGCAGGTTGGCGGTCATGAACGCACCATAGGAGTGGCCGCCTATCGCGATGTGCTCACGATCGGTCACCCCACGCCGCACCACTTCATTCACGGCCGCCTCGGCATTGGCGATCAGCTGCGGCAGGTAGGTGTCGTTCGGCTCCTTGTCGCCCTCGCCGATGATCGGCATCGAGGGGCTGACCAGCACCGCGTAGCCCTTGGCCAGGAACGCCTGCGGCCCCCAATAGCTGATTGCGTTGAAGCGGTACGGGGAATCGGTGACCTGGCTGGCGGCTTCAGCCGTCTTGAACTCGCCCGGGTAGGCCCACATCAGCAGCGGCAACGGACCGTCCTTCTTCGCGTTGTAGCCCGGCGGCAGCATCAGCGTGGCGGTCAGGTCGACGCCATCGTTGCGCTTGTAGCGGATCTGCTCCTTGCTCACCCCACGCAGCTGCGGCAGCGGGTGCTGGAAGTGGGTCAACGCCGTCGGTGCGGCAGTGGCATCGGCCAGCGACTGCACGTAGAAGTTGGCCGGCTCGTCGGGCGATTCACGGGTCAGCAGCAGCGAGGTGCCTTCCTGGTCGAGCAGCGCCACCGGCGCGGCGTAGGACGGCGCCTGCGAGTGGAACAGGCGGGTGGTCTGCTTGCTGGCCAGATCAAGGCGATCCACGAACGGACGGTCGCCTTCCGGCGAGGCCCCCAGCCCGTACAGGAAGATGCTGCGGCCATCGGCGCTGACCTGCAGGCGCGAGCGACCGTTCACGTCGCGCACCAGGCCCGGGCGGCCCGGGTCGTTGTAGCGGTCCTGCGAGGAACGCGCCGACAGCAGCTCGGCTGCCTTTTCCGGCTGGTCCGGCGCGATGCGCCACTGCTTGACCTCGCGGTTCTTCCACCACGACTCATTGAGCAGCGCCAGATCGCCACGGCCCCACTGGATGCCCGCATAACGGCTGCCCAGCTGCGCCAGCGTCACCGGCGGCTTATCGAAGGGCGCCGCCTGCATCATCACCGCATCGCGCACCTTGGCCTCGCGGTTCGGGTCGCCGCCGTCCTGCGCTTCGGCCCAGACCAGGGTCGCCGGCGCATCGGCGCGCCAGTCGATCCGGCGCACGCCGGTGGCCACCGCATCGTTGCCGGTCGGCAGGCCTTCCTTCAACGGCAGATTGGCGACGGTGTGTTCAAGCTTGCCATCCACTGCGGACAGCACTTCGATGCGACGCGCAAACGCGCTGGCCGGCACCAGATAGGAGTACGGACGCACTACCCGCTCGCTCAGCAGGTAACGGCCATCCGGGGAGAGGGTGACATCCCAGTACACCCCGCCGGTGGACAGCGGCGTGGTCACGCCGTTGAGCGCGACCTTGGCCGGCTGCGCGCTGGCGTAGTAATCAAAGAGGCGGGCATCGGCCTCGTTCTTGAGCATGTCCTGGTAGGTACGGATCGTGCGCACACCGGCGTCGGCCTCGGTCTGCTGGATCGCCGGGCCAGTCGGGATGCCGCCGGCGGCCGGTGCCGCGCCCTGGCCCTTGAGCTGCTGCATCACCAGCAGGCCGCGGCTGTCGGGCTGCCAGCTGTAACCATCGCCCATCACCGTGTTCAGATCACCGACCAGGCGACGGGCCGAACCGGCCTCGACATCGACGATCCACAGTTCATTGGTGTGGGTGGCCGCATGCACCTGGTTGAAGGCGATGTACTTCTGGTCCGGCGACCAGGCAAAGGTGGCGATCGACAACGGCTGCGGCAGCCCGCTGATCTGGCGCTCCTTGCCGTCGGCCACGCTCATCAGCCACAGCTTGTCGGCGAAGCTGAAGCGGCTGGCCGAATGCGTGGCCGGGTTGATGCGCAGGCCGGCCAGCTTCAGTTCGGGCTGGGCGACGTCGTTGATCGACGGCAGCGGCGGCGTCTGCAGCAGGGCGGCCAGATCACGGCGCGGGGACAGGCTCAGGGTCGGCGCACGCGGCGCATCGACCACGGCCTGCAGGGCCGGCGACGGCAGCTCGTAGCCGCCCTGATCGCCCTTGGCGGCAGCGACGGTCTGCGCAGTGGTCTTCGCGGCCGGGGCGGCGGCCAGCGCCAACGGCGGCACCGCCAGCAGGGCCAGGCCGAGGATCAAGGTATGGCGCCACTGTGGAGCGCGTCGACCGGGGGTGCGTGTCATGTTCTGTGCCTGTGCTGATACGAACCCCCGACCTTAGCAGCCGCGCGCCGATCGCCCCCCTGCCGATGGTTGGGGGCAGGGACCGATTCATGCCAATGCAACCGGCCGCGATATAATGAGTGACCCTCCACCGAGGGGCGCTGCGACCGTTCCGGACCTTGTCCGGGGGCGGCCAGGCTCGGTGGCCAGGATTGGTTCCAACGGCGCCCGGCGAACACGAGTATCGACTCGTCATTACACCGGAGCTTTGAATGAACGCTGTTGTCAAGACCTTCTCCACCGAAGGCGATTACAAGATTGCCGATATCTCCCTGGCCGATTGGGGCCGCAAGGAGCTGGACATCGCCGAGCATGAAATGCCGGGGCTGATGTCGATCCGTCGCAAGCATGCCGCCACCCTGCCGCTGAAGGGCGTGCGCGTGACCGGCTCGCTGCACATGACCATCCAGACCGCGGTGCTGATCGAGACCCTGAAGGACATCGGCGCCGACGTGCGCTGGGCCTCGTGCAATATCTTCTCGACCCAGGACCACGCGGCTGCGGCGATCGCCGCCTCGGGCACCCCGGTGTTCGCCTGGAAGGGCGAGACCCTGGAAGAGTATTGGGACTGCACCCTGGACGCGCTGACCTTCACCCTGCCCGACGGCACCCTGACCGGCCCGGAGCTGGTGGTGGACGATGGCGGCGACGTGACCCTGCTGATCCACAAGGGCTATGAGCTCGAGAACGGCAGCACCTGGGTCGATGAGAAGGCCGCCTCGCACGAAGAGCAGGTCATCAAGAACCTGCTCAAGCGCGTGGCCACCGAGCGCCCGGGCTACTGGGCCCGCGTGGTCAAGGACTGGAAGGGCGTCTCCGAAGAGACCACCACCGGCGTGCACCGTCTGTACCAGCTGGCCCAGGCCGGCACCCTGCTGATCCCGGCGATCAACGTCAACGACTCGGTCACCAAGAGCAAGTTCGACAACCTGTACGGCTGCCGCGAGTCGCTGGCCGATGGCCTCAAGCGCGCGATGGACGTGATGCTGGCCGGCAAGGTCGCCGTGGTCTGCGGCTACGGTGACGTGGGCAAGGGCTGCGCCGCGTCGCTGCGTGCCTACGGCGCGCGCGTGGTGGTCACCGAGATCGATCCGATCTGCGCCCTGCAGGCCGCGATGGAAGGCTTCGAGGTCAACACCATCGAATCCACCCTGGGCCGTGGCGACATCTACGTCACCACCACCGGCAACAAGGACATCATCCGCATCGAGCACCTGAGCGCGATGAAGGACCAGGCCATCGTCTGCAACATCGGCCACTTCGACAACGAGATCCAGGTCGATGCGCTGAACGCGCTGGCCGGCGTGCAGAAGATCAACATCAAGCCCCAGGTCGACAAGTACATCTTCGACAACGGCAATGCGATCTTCCTGCTGGCCGACGGCCGCCTGGTCAACCTGGGCTGCGCGACCGGCCACCCGAGCTTCGTGATGTCCAACTCGTTCGCCAACCAGACGCTCGCACAGATCGACCTGTGGGCGAACAAGGACAGCTACGAGAAGAAGGTGTACCTGCTGCCGAAGAAGCTGGACGAAGAGGTGGCGCGCCTGCATCTGGAAAAGATCGGCGTGAAGCTGACCACCCTGAGCCAGGAACAGGCCGATTACATCGGCGTGCCGGTGGAAGGTCCGTTCAAGCCGGAGCATTACCGCTACTGATCGGCGTGCCGGTCACTGTGGATTGAGTTGAACCAAACGGGCGCCGGAAGGCGCCCGTTTTTTGTGGGTTGAACGCCATCACGACCAACGGTCATGATCTGCCGGCGATCGGTGTGCAAGGCTGGTAGGTACCGACCGTTGGTCGGTACGCCTGGCCCGATAGGCTGGGTCAAGCCGACACGCCGCACCCCACGCTACGATGCGCCCATGACCCCCGCCATCAACCTGCTCAAGACGCTCGGCATCGCGCACAGCGTGCTGTCCTACCACCATGACGCCGCCGCCGCGTCCTACGGTGGCGAGGCGGTGCAGCAGCTCGGGCTGGATCCGGCGCAGGTGTTCAAGACGCTGCTGGCAAGCACGGAGAAGCACGAGCTGCTGGTGGCGATCGTACCGGTGAGCGGCACCCTGGACCTCAAGGCACTCGCCGCAGCGGCCGGCTGCCGGAAATGCGAAATGGCCGACGCTGAAGTGGCGCAGCGCGCGACCGGCTACCTGGTCGGGGGAATCAGCCCGCTAGGGCAGAAAAAGAAACACCGCACCTTTCTGGAGGCGAGCGCGCAGTTGCTGCCGACCGTGCACGTCAGCGCCGGGCGGCGTGGACTGGAGGTGGCGCTGGCACCGGCCGATCTGCTGCAGCTTACTGGCGGCAGCTACGCGAGCATCGGGAAAGCACGTTGACCGGTAGTGGGGGGGGGGGGGGG
>NZ_JBHFHW010000015.1:117070-148420 GCF_057333975.1 Stenotrophomonas sp. AGC87 | reverse complement strand
CCGGTAGTGCCGGCCGCCGGCCGGCTCCCCGTGACGCTTGCCTCATGCGTCAGACAGACTGAGGAGCCGGCCAGCACCCCGCCACTACCCCGTCGTCTTCGATCAACGTGCCATCGCTGCGGCTCCAGCGCCTCAGGGACGCCAGTTGGCGTTGCTGTCCCAGAACGTCACCGCGCGCTGATACGCCTGGCGATCCAGCGGCACGCCCGAGCCACCCTCTTCCACGCCCAGTGCGTTCCGCATCATGGTGATCGGGGCCATCGGCACTTCCTCCGGCTCGGCGGTGTAGATGCAGCCCACGATGCCCCACTCCGCATCGATGGGGGAGCCCTCTTTGGCCAACTGCTCGGCGCTGTACAGGATCACCACCAGGTAGTTCGCGCGCGGCGATTCCACGCCTTCAAACCAGCGCACCAGCACCGGCAGTTCCTCGCGGTTGCGCGCTTCATAACCACTGCGCAGCTGGTGACGGTTGGCCTCGGTGATCGGTATGGTCAAGCAGCGCGTGGAGGTCCAGTTTTCGTACACATGCAGTTTGCAGAACGGCGCGTAGCCATCGAGCACCTTGAACGGCGCGTGCGTGTTGAGGTGCTGTTCGAACTGCTCGGCGCTGCAGTCCTGAATGGTATTGCCGCGCGGCACGCGCGGGAACAGGCGGGGCCGGGCGAACGCGGTGAGGACGATGGACATGGGTACAGTCAGGCGGCGGAGATCCCGCACAGGGTAACGCGTGCGGCGCGTGCCCTACAGCGCCAGCCGCTCACGCAGCTCGCGGGCCTGCCGCCGCGAGACCTCCACCTGGCTGCCGTCATCGAGGGTCAGGTCGTAGCCACCGCCGAGGGATGGTTCGATCGCACGCACACGTCGCAGGTTGACCAGGGTGTTGCGGTTGGCGCGGAAGAACAGCGCTGGCGACAGCCGTGCCTCCAGCGTGCTGAGGCTGCGTGCCAGCACCGCGTTCTGGTCGCGGAACCACAGGCGTGCGTAGTTGCCGTCGACGACGACCTTGCGGATCTCGCCGAGCGCCACGAACCAGCAGCGTTCGCCATCGCGCAGGAATACCTGATCGTCGGCGCCCAGCGCATCGCGCACGCTGCCCGTCGCAGCGGGGGCGGCCGGTGCCGAGAGGCGCTCCCGGCCGCGTTCCAGCGCCGCTTGCAGGCGGCCTGCCTCCACCGGCTTGACCAGGTAGTCGAGCGCGTTGGTTTCGAAGGCGCGCACCGCGTACTGGTCGTAGGCGGTGACGAATACCACCATCGGCACCGTCTCCAGTCCGTCGAGCACATCGAAGCCCTCGCCCGAGGGCATCTGCACATCGAGCAACACCAGATCGGGTTGCTCGCGCAGGATCGCCTCGCGTGCCGCGGGCACGTCGTCGGCCTCGCCGACACACGCCACCCACGGGATCGCCGCCAGCAGGGTGCGCAGCTCGCGGCGCGCCAGTCGCGCGTCATCCACGATCAACACGCGCAGTGAAGCACTCATTGCTGCACCTCCAGGCGGGCCAGCATGCGCTCGCCCAGTCGTTCCAGCAGGAACGTGCCCCGGCTGGATGAAGAGGGCGCCGCGTCGCTGCCCAGCTGCGCGCGCAGATAGGCCAGCCCGATGCCGTGGCCTTCGCTGGTGGCGTCGTGCGAGGCGGGATTGTCCACCTCCACCCGCAGCCGACCGCCATCGAGGCACACGCGGATCGTCAGCTCACCGCCGCCGGGGTGCACCGCGATGCCGTGCTTGATCGCATTCTCCACCAGCAGCTGCAGCGCCATCGGCGGCAGCCGCGCGGACAGCGCGACCGGCTCGATGTCGGTGTGCACCCGCAAGCGGTCTTCGTAGTGGATCGCCTCCACCGCCAGGTAGTCCTGCACGACGCGCCACTCCTCGGCCAAGGTGACCCAGCCCCCGTCGGTATGCACCAGGGCGTGCCGCAACGTGCTGGATAGATGGGTGACCATATCGCGTGCGCGCGCCGGGTCTTCATTGATCAGGGCACGCAGGTTGTTGAGCGCATTGAACACGAAGTGGGGATTGAGCCGCGCACGCAGCGCCTGGTGCTCCAGCGTCGCCCGCTGCGCTTCGGCGCGCAGCTGCGCCATCTCGCTGTGCCGGGCACGCTGCAGCGCGCGGCGGCCGGTCCACAGCGCGCACCACACGCTCAGCACGATGGCGGTGCTGAGCCAATAGTTGAAGATGTCGATCGGCCTGTAATAGGCGCGTTGCCCCGGCAGCTTCACCCACTCCCAGGCCACCGCGGGCAACAGTACAGCCGCGGTAGCGAGCTGGATGGCGGCGGCGGCGATCACCACGGCCAGCGTCATCCGCCACGTGAGTCCCAGCAGATCGCGCTGCAACCAGTCATGACGAAGCGCCCAGGCGCGAATCAATGCGCTGCCAGCGAACAAACCAAGCGCGACCATCACGTAGATCAGCGTCCCGCCGGACCAGTTGCCGCGGTAAGCGATGCCCATGCCGAGGCTCACGCCCAGGTAGCAGGACCATAGACCCACGTTCGCCCACCAGAAACCGGTATCGCGTGCTGTCCGCTTCTCGCTCATCGTCTCCACGCAGGTCTCGATCAGGGCGCTGCAGGCAGATCAAAGAAGCCCCGGATCTGCGTCTGCAGCCAGCGCGGATCATCCCACATCAGGAAGTGGTAGCCCGCGCGGCTCATCTCGATCCGCACACCGGGCAGCGCGGCGTACTGCGTGGCGAATACCTGCCGCGTACTGGCCTCGGTCGCGCCGAACGGCTGATAGGCCGCCCATGCGCCCAGCACCAGCACCGGTACCGTGATGCCGGCGATCGGCTGGCGCAGGTCGGTCATCGTCATCGAGTACATCGCGTTGGCGGTGGTGGCGCGGTCACTGTCGCGTCCCCACTGCTTCAAGGTCGCAACATGCTCGGGGGCGTGCGCCATGTTGGTGACCGCGGCGTCGGTCTGCGCCGCGTACTGTGTGGCGTCGGCGGCAAGCATGCCGGCCCGCATCTGCTCGGCCATCGGCTTGAGCGTGGCCGGTGTCGCGGCCGGATTCTGGACCGCGCCGAAGTACGGCAGGGCATCGACGATCACCAGTGGCCCGATCTTCTGCGGCGCCGCGATCGCCATCTGCAACGCCAGCACACCACCGAGGCTGTGGCCGATCACGGCCGGATGATCGAGCTTGCGGTCCGCGCTGTAGGCCAGCAGGCGATCGCGCATGGCGCTCAGAAAGTCATCGCTGGCCACCGCAGGCGCACCGGCAAAGCCCGGCAGCTGGATCAGGTGGCATTGCACCTGCGGCTGCAGCGCGGCGCAGGTCTCGCGCCAGACCTGCGCACCGCTGTTGAGGCCCGGGATCATCAGCACCGGCCGGCCGCTGCCGATCACCTCGACCTGCAGATCCTGAAAGCGCTCGGTGGCCGCATGGGCCGGGCTGACCAAGGTGGCCCATGCGGTCAGCGCGAGCGCGGCCAACGGGGCGATGGAGTAGAGGCGGCGGGGACGGACGGTCGACATGGCAGGCTCCTGCTGGGTGAGCATGGAGACTGACGCAGGGCGTCGTCACCGGGGCGATTACATGAGCAGCGGCCGCAGACCGGCGGTGAGCGGTCGGCAGCGGCAGATCAACATCTGCGCCTCAGCGAGCCGGCGCGCCCACGATGGCCTGCAATGCCGCCGGCAGCGATGGGTACTGGAAGACAAACCCCTCCGCCAAGGCGTGCGCCGGCTGCACGTTCTGCCCGGTCAGCAGCAGTCCGCTCATTTCGCCGAAGCCCAGTTTCAAGGCGAATGCCGGCGTGGTCAGCCGGGCCGGACGGTGCAGCACCTCGCCCAGCGTGGTGGCGAAGGTCCGGTTGGTGACCGTGCCGGGCGCCGTGCCGTTGTAGGCGCCGCGTGTCCGGTCGGTGGTGAGCAGCCACAGGATCATCCCGACCAGGTCCTCGCGATGGATCCAGCTCGTCCACTGCCGCCCATCGCCCATCGGCCCGCCGAGCCCCATCCGGAACGGCGGCAGCATCTTCTGCAATGCGCCGCCCTCACGCTCAAGCACGACGCCGGTCCGCAGCACGCAGGTGCGCACGCCGAGGTCCTCGGCCTTGAGCGCCTCGGCCTCCCACTGCCGGCACAGCATCGCCGCGAAATCGTGGCCGGGCGAGGCCGTCTCATCCAGCGGCGCGCTGTCGCGGGGACCGTACCAACCGATCGCCGAGCCGGACACCAGCACCCGCGGGCGTTCGGGCAACGCGGTCATCCATGCCAGCAGCGCCTGCGTCGTGCCGATCCGGGAATCGCGCAGCGCCTGCTTGCGGTCATCGGTCCAGCGGCCCTCCATCAGCGGCTCGCCCGCCAGGTTGACCACCGCCTGGACCGGGCCGACCTCCCCCAGCGCTGCAACGCTGCGCACGCCCGGCTGCGGGTTCCGGCCGGGCCGGCGGGTCAGGACGATGGGGTCGTGGCCCTCGGCCAGCAGGCGCGTGCACAGGCGGCGCCCGATGAAGCCGGTGCCACCGGTGACGAGAATCTGCATGGCGGGTGCTCCGTTGATGTCAGCGCCACTGTACGCGGCGCGGTGTGCACACGACATGTCATGTGCTTCACATTCATCGCGATGAAGAGATATGATTGAGCCACACCCGCCGACGCGCCCCGCCCATGACCGCCATCAGCTTCGAGTTCTATCCGCCCAAGACCGACGAGCAGCGTGCCCAGCTGGACCGGACCGCGGCCAAGCTGAAGGTGTTCGCGCCGGAATATGTGTCGTGTACGTTCGGTGCCGGCGGCTCCACGCTTAGTTACACCTCCGAGACCGTCCGTCACCTCAAGCAGCACCACGGCTTCGATGCGGCTCCGCACCTGTCCTGTGTCGGTGGCAGCCGCGAGGAGATCCGCGAACTGCTCAAGCTGTACCGCGCGATCGGCTGCCGCCGCATCGTCGCCCTGCGCGGCGACCTGCCCTCCGGCATGGGCCACCCCGGCGACCTGCGGTATGCCTCCGAACTGATCAGCTTCATCCGCGCCGAGCATGGCGATGCGTTCCGTATCGAAGTGGGGGCGTATCCGGAGACCCACCCGCAGGCCAACGACGCGCTGCTGGACCTGAAGCACTTCAAGACCAAGATCGACGCGGGCGCCGATGCGGCGATCACCCAGTACTTTTTCAACGCCGATGCCTACTTCCACTTCGTCGATGCGGTGCGCAAGCTGGGGGTCACCGTACCGATCGTGCCGGGCATCATGCCGATCTCCAATTTCAGCCAGCTGCGGCGCTTCTCCGAGCAGTGCGGCGCCGAGATTCCGCGCTGGATCGGCAAGCGCATGCAGGCCTACGGTGACGATGCCGACTCGGTCCGCGCGTTCGGTGCCGAGGTGGTGGCCAGCCTGTGCGAACGCCTGGTCGCTGGCGGCGCGCCGGGCCTGCACTTCTACACGCTCAACCTGGCCAAGCCGACCACCCAGGTCCTGAAACTGCTGCGCGGCTGAGGCGGCCACGTATCGCTTGCAGATAACGCCCACGCCGCTACGCTGCTGCGATGAAACCGCTCGTGTGGCTCCTGCTGTGTGCGCTGTGCCTGCCCTCGCCGCCTGCCCTGGCGCAGGCGTCGCAGCGCGTGAACCGCTGCACCACTGCCCAAGGCGAAACCGTCTTCACCGATCGCCGCTGCGATGCACTGGGTGCCACCTCCCGTATGCCCCCGCGCACCGCGAGCGTCGGCAACACCGGCATCTACCGCGCCGGCTGCGCGCGCCGGCTCAGTGAACTGACCGGGCAGATCCGCGACGCGGTCAGCGCGCAGGACGTGAACCGGCTGTCCTCGATCTACCTCTGGAGCAACGTCTCCAACGCGACGGCGAACCACATCATCGGCCGCCTGGAATCGGTGGTGCAGCGCCCGCTGATCGACATCGCGCCGGTCTACCCGGACAGCGCGCCCGTGTGGGTGGACCCGACACTCGCCGCTGCGGAGGCCCCCTCGCGTCCCCGACCGGTCGGCCTGCGCATCGAACAGACCCTCGGCAGCACCGCCACCCCGGCCAGGACCGTATTCGGCCTGCGCCGTCAGTACGGCTGCTTCTGGATCACGCTGTAACCGGCCACAGCGAGCGGATCGCCGCGATGCCCTGCGCCCCGTGGCGGCGCGCCTCCTCGATATCACCGGGGGTCATCCCGCCGAGCGCATACAGCGGCAACGACACCTGCTCGCGCAGCGTCTCGAACGCCGCCCAGCCCAGCGGTGCCGCCCCCGGATGGCTGGCCGTCGCCTGCACCGGCCCCAGCACCGCGAAATCGCAGCCCAACCGCTGCGCCGCCTGCAGCTGCGCCAGGTCGTGGCAGGACGCCGCCACCAGCTGACCCACCGGCAGCGGCCGCGCTTGCAGCGCCAGCAGCTGCTCACTGCCCAGATGCACCCCGACCCCCAACCGAGCGGCCAGGTCGATATCCCGGTTGACCAGCCACTGCGTGCGTGGCCCGTGCTGCTGGATCACCCGCTCGGCCAAGGCCACCCGCGCCGGGCTGGACGGCGTGCGCAGCTGTACCCGGCGCACTCCGCTTTCCAGCGCCTGCGCCAGGCGCTCCAGCCAGTCCTGGTGGACGCTGTCCTCCTCACCCTCCGGCTCCGGCGTGATCAGATACCGGTCCGGCTGCCGCAGCGCCGCCACCACCGGTAGATCGGCCGGCGGCATCGAGTACCGGTGCAGCTTGTCCGGCGCCACCCAGGTGATCGCCTGTCCCTCGCGGCCCCGCGGCGAGCCCTTCCAGCTCTGGATCCGGCGCACCTCAAGCCGCAGCCGCTTGTCCGGGTAGATCTGCGGCACATCCATGATCCACTCACCGATCTCCGCCTCGATCCCCAGCTCCTCGCGCAGCTCCCGCACCAGCGCCTCCTCGGAGGTCTCGCCGGCTTCCCGCTTGCCGCCCGGGAATTCCCACAGGCCGGCCATATCGCGGTTCTCGGTGCGACGGTTGAGCAGGATGCGGCCGCGGGCGTCGGTGATGACGCCGGCCACGACATGGATCGAACGAAGGGGAGATGACATACCCGGAGGATGCCCAAACCGGGGCACGTGACGCAATGCCCCTGCGGGTAGTTGTGGGGGCTCGTTGTGGATCGTGGTGGCGTCTCCGCTCGGAGCTGCCGCGAGCGTAATGGCCCCGCAGCGACCCGCAGGCCCCTCGGCAAATGTCCCCCGGCCGCCGCCCGATGGCGACGGCCTCCTCCTTGATTTTGCCCAGGAGCCTGCGGGCCGCTACGGGGCTCGCGCGCGGTAGGAGTGCGGAAAAGCGGACCTTGCTATTGGGCGCCAGTAGTCTCGATACGTGGGGCGCGATGCCCTTGTGGGCGAAATCAAGGAGGAGGGGACGGCCGCAGGCCGGCACCGGGGGACATTCGCCGACAAGGGCATCGCGCCCCAGCGCCCGGCCCATCCACCGCCGTGCTTGGAAAGGTCAACGCGCACCACATGCCTGCCACGCGGATGGAAGAAGAACCACAAAAAAGCCCCGCACCAGGCGGGGCTTCTTCAGCACGTCCAATCAGCCGATCAACCGATCAGCTCAGCTGACCATGGCAGTGCTTGTACTTCTTGCCGCTGCCGCACGGGCACGGATCATTGCGGCCGACCTTCGGCTCATCGCGGGTGACCTGCGGCACGCCGTTCTGCGCCGCCTCCACCTGCGCGGCCTCTTCGTCCGCACCGTAACCGCCCGCGTCCTGATGCTGGAACTGCGACTGCAGCAGACGGGCCTCCGCCTGCTGGCGCTCGGCCTGCTCCAGCGCCGCCACTTCCTCTTCGCTGCGGATACGCACGCGCGCCAGCAACGTCACCACTTCGCGCTTCACGTTCTCCAGCATCTCCGAGAACAGTTCGAAGGCTTCCTTCTTGTATTCCTGCTTCGGCTGCTTCTGCGCATAACCGCGCAGGTAGATGCCCTGGCGCAGGTAATCCATGCGCGCCAGATGCTCCTTCCAGCTCTGGTCCAGCACGGTCAGCATCACGTGCTTCTCCAGCGCGCGCATGGTCTCGTCGCCCACGCCGGCTTCCTTCGCCGCGAAGTGCTCGTCCACCTTGGCCTGCACCTTCTCGGCGATGCCCTCGGCGTCCAGCTCTTCATGCGCCTTGACCAGTTCGGTCAGCGACATGTCGATGCCGAAGTCCGAGGCCAGCGTGGCTTCCAGACCCTGCAGGTCCCACTGCTCGTCGATCGAGTTCGGCGGCACGAAGCGCGCCACTACATCGAAGATCACATCGCCACGGATGCCATCCACGTTGTCCTTCACCGACTCCGCATCCAGCAGCTCATCGCGCTGGCTGTAGATCACCTTGCGCTGATCGTTGTTGACGTCGTCGAAGTCCAGCAGGTTCTTGCGGATATCGAAGTTGTGCGCTTCGACCTTGCGCTGCGCCTTTTCGATCTGGCGGCTGACCAGGCGATCCTCGATGACGTCGTCTTCCTTCATGCCCATCATGCGCATCGCCTTCTGGACCCAGTCCGAGGCGAAGATGCGCATCAGGTTGTCTTCCAGCGACAGGTAGAAGCGGGACGAACCCGGATCGCCCTGGCGGCCCGAACGGCCACGCAGCTGGTTATCGATACGGCGCGACTCATGGCGCTCGGTGCCGACGATGTGCAGGCCACCGGCCGCCTTGACCGCATCGTGGCGGACCTGCCACTCGGCCTTGACCTGGGCGCGCTGTTCCGGCGTCGCCTCTTCGCCCAGCTCGTGCAGCTGCGCTTCCAGCGAACCGCCCAGCACGATGTCGGTACCACGGCCGGCCATGTTGGTGGCGATGGTCACCGCGCCCGGCATGCCGGCGTTGGCGATGATGGTCGCTTCGCGGTCATGCTGCTTGGCGTTGAGCACTTCGTGGTGCACACCGGCCTTGCGCAGATGCTCGGACAGCATCTCCGAGGTCTCGATCGAGGTCGTGCCCACCAGCACCGGCTGGCCGCGCTCGTTGCAGGCCTGGATATCGGCCAGCACCGCGTTGAACTTGCCGTTGCGGTTGAGGAACACCTGGTCCGAACCGTCCTTGCGGATGGTCGGGCGGTTGGTCGGGATCACCACCACTTCCAGGTTGTAGATGCTCTGGAATTCGTAGGCTTCCGTATCGGCCGTACCGGTCATGCCGGACAGCTTCTTGTACATGCGGAACAGGTTCTGGAAGGTGATGCTCGCCAGCGTCTGGTTCTCGCGCTGGACCGGCACGCCTTCCTTCGCTTCCACTGCCTGGTGCAGGCCATCGGACCAGCGGCGGCCGGCCAGGGTACGGCCGGTGAATTCATCCACGATCACCACTTCGCCATCGCGCACGATGTAATCCACGTCGCGCTGGTAGATCGCATGCGCACGCAGCGCCGCGTTGAGGTGGTGCACCACGGTCAGGTTCTGCGCGGCGTACAGGCCTTCGGTCTCGGCATTGAGGATGCCGGCTTCGACCAGCAGTGCCTCGGCATGCTCCATGCCCGCTTCGGACAGATGGACCTGCTTGCCCTTCTCATCGACCCAGAAATCGCCCTCGCCTTCCTCGGCCTCCTGCTTGATCAGGTGCGGGACGACGCGGTTGACACGGATGTACAGCTCCGGGGAATCATCGGCCGGGCCGGAAATGATCAGCGGGGTGCGGGCTTCATCGATCAGGATCGAGTCGACTTCATCGACGATCGCGTAATGCAGGCCGCGCTGGTAGCGGTCCGCACGGGACAGCGCCATGTTGTCGCGCAGGTAATCGAAGCCGAATTCGTTGTTGGTGCCGTAGGTGATGTCGCTGGCATACGCCTCGCGCTTGTCGCCGTGCGGCATGCCCGGGTAGACCACGCCCACGCTCATGCCCAGCCAGTTGTAGAGCTTGCCCATCTGCGCCGAGTCACGGCGGGCCAGGTAGTCGTTCACGGTGACCACGTGGACGCCCTTGCCTTCCAGCGCGTTCAGATACACCGGCAGCGTGGCGACCAGGGTCTTGCCTTCACCGGTGCGCATTTCCGCGATCTTGCCCAGGTGCAGGACCATGCCGCCGATCAGCTGCACATCGTAATGACGCATGCCCAGCACACGGCGGCTGGCTTCACGGCAGACCGCGAACGCTTCGGGAAGCACCTTGTCCAGGGCCTCACCGTCAGCGATGCGCTGCTTGAATTCCGGGGTCTTGGCCTTGAGCTGCTCGTCGGAGAGCTTTTCGATTTCCGGCTCCAACGCATTGATCTTGGCGACGATGCGGTTGAGCTGGCGCAGCTGTCGTTCATTACGACTGCCGAAGACGCGGGTAAGCAGGCTGTTGATCATTGAAGGAACCGGTTGGAATGAGACGCCCCAACGGCGGCGCTCTCCCCAGGGGATGCGCACGCCGCAAACGAAACAGGGCGCACTGCGCCCTGTCTATGGCAACACCCATTGTAGCTTGGGACGGGGGTCCGGCGTTTCAAGCACCCCCGTTCAAGTTCGTTACCGTGATCAGCCCCGCGAAACGCGGCCGACCGGGGTGTTGCCGCCATCACCGAGGAACTTGCGCGGATTGACCACCTGGCCGCGTTCCCAGACCTCGAAGTGCACGTGGGCACCGGTGGAACGGCCCGTGGAACCGGCCTTGGCCACTTCCTGGCCGGCCCGGACCAGATCGCCCGGCTTCACCACCAGGCGCGAATTATGCGCATAGCGGGTCACATAGCCATTGCCATGGTCCACATCGACCACATTGCCGTAGCCGCCCTTCACACCGGCGAAGCTGACCACGCCGTCGGCCACCGACATCACCGGGTCACCGACCTTTGCGTGGAAATCCATGCCCTTGTGGGTAGCCGCACCACGACCGAACGGATCGCTGCGGGTACCGAAGTTGGAGGTGATGTAGGTGTTGCGGATCGGCATGCGCGAGGGCACGGCGTTCTGTTCGAGCTGGTGATCGAACATCAGCGATTCCATCACCGACAGCTGGCGGCCTGAAGCAGCAAAGCGCTGCTCCAGCACCTGTAAGTCGGCGTTGACCGCGCTGACCGGGATGTCCTGGGTCGGGCCGGGCTCACCTTCACCGAGGCCGGGGGTCTCGTTGAAGTCGAATTCGCCGTCTTCCAGTTTGCCCATCTGGGTGAGTCGTTCGCCCAGCGCATTGAGACGGGTGGCCTGCGCCTGCAGCTCGCCCATCCGCGCAGCCAGCGCGTTGACCTGGGTCTGAGCGTCCTTCTGGGCCTGCGCCAGCTCGCGTTCCTGCTGTGCGACCTTGGCGTGGAGCCGGGAATCGTTGAACATGCTGCCACCGATACCGGCACCGAAGCCGATCAGGCAGCCCACCCCCAGCACACTGCCCAGCAGGGCCCGGGGGGAATCTTCGAAGTAGAAACGCAAACGCGCCAGCGGCGTCTTGGCCTGTCCTTCACGCGTTTTGATTACGATCTTTTTGAATGCCATCAGTGAGTTTTCATGTCTGAGCCGAAATCCAGTGCCCGTTCCCCATCCACGCCGAAGCCGGCGCTGGATGCGGTCATGGCGGACAAAGCCGGTAACCCGCTGCGTCGTGCCTTGTGGCTCGACGCGCTGGACCGTCAATTGCGCCCCCATTTGCCGCCTGCACTGGCCACCCGTTGCCGGCTGGCGAATGTAAACGGCGAGCACCTCGTTTTTCTCGTCGAATCTCCCGTGTGGCATGCCAAGGTCCGGCTTGCCGAAGCACAGTTGATCGACGCGGCCCGGTCCATCGGGCTGAAGGTCACCAAGGTGACCGTCAAAACAGCGTCTGCCCCTCCCCCACGCTCCCCAGCGATCGATAACAGGAATGGCCCCCACGCTGTTTCAGCCGCCACGCACAAAGGGCTACGCGACGCGTTGGCTTGTCTGCGCGATGTGGATTCCTCCAAATCGTGAAGCCATCGGGGCATCCCGCCCCTTCCCGGCCGCGTCACGATCACGTGAACTTTGGCTGGGAGCCGGTCTGCACTGTAGCGGCGTCAGTGCCGCCAGTCGTTAGTGTTTTATTAAATTAACGTTAAATTCGACTGAAACCTTGATGAGGTTCACAAATCTGTGCGCTGTGCACCCCTCCGGTTCATTGACGTCAAGGTCACGCCGCTTTCAACCAGCTTAGACCCCAGAAAACAGAAACGGCGCCCCAGGCGCCGTTCTATTTTGTTTCACATCAATGACTTACGCGATGACGGGCTCAGGCGTACGCCGGCAACCCGTAGACCACCGGCGCCGTCGCGGCAGGCGAGTCGTAGCTGACCCACTCCCACGCGCTGGCATCTGCCAGCAGCGCGCGCACCAGCTTGTTGTTGAGCGCGTGGCCCGACTTGAAGCCCTCGTATGCCCCCAGTACCTGGCCGCCGGCCAGATACAGATCGCCGATCGCGTCGAGGATCTTGTGGCGCACGAACTCATCGGCGTAGCGCAGGCCGTCGTCGTTGAGCACGCGGAACTCGTCGAGCACGATGGCGTTGTCCATCGAACCGCCCAGGCCCAGGTTGCGCTCGCGCATGTACTCCAGATCCCGCATGAAGCCGAAGGTCCGGGCGCGCGAGATTTCCTTGGTGTAGGCCAGGGTCGAGAACTCGATTTCCGCCCGCGACTGCTTGGCCGGGATCATCGGGTGGTTGAACTGGATGGTGAAACCGAGCTTGTAGCCTTCGTACGGCTCGAAGCGGGCGACCTTGTCGCCATCGGTGACTTCCACCGTCTTGAGAATGCGGATGAAGCGTTTCGGCGCGTCCTGCTCGGCGATGCCCGCCGACTGCAGCAGGAAGACGAACGGGCCGGAGGAACCGTCCATGATCGGCAGCTCGGCCGAGGACAGCTCCACGATGATGTTGTCCACACCCAGGCCGGCCAGGGCCGACATCAGGTGTTCGACGGTCTGGATCTTCGCCTCGTGATACGTCAGGCCGGTGCACAGGGTGACTTCGGTGACCAGGTCCGCACGCGCGGGCACTTCCACCACCGGGTCCATATCGACGCGACGGAAGACGATCCCGTGGTTGACCGGGGCCGGGCGCAGGGTCATGTAGACCTTGTCACCACTGTGAAGGCCAACGCCGGTGGCGCGGATCGTGTTCTTGAGGGTGCGTTGCGGAATCATCGGGGGGCAGGACCAGAAAGCGCGCGGTCAGCGCGGCTGTGACAAACAAGAATAACACGCACTACCGCTGTCCCTTCCGTGAACCGTGGTGCGTCGACAGCACTGCCCGGACGTGCGCGATGCACGACGGCGGTCAGACTGCCGGGCCGATCCTGGCCCGGCAGCATGGGACATGGAGATGCTTACCGGGGAGGACAAGGCCCCGGCACGCAATACTCAGTCCGCCTGGCGGCGCAGGAACGCCGGGATGTCCAGGTAATCGTTCGGCAGTTCAGCAGCAGCCGGACCCGATGCGCTCGGGGCCGACGGGGCCACGGTGTCGGCGCTCGGACGACGCAGGCCCATGCCCATGCCCATCCCGCCCACGGCCTTGGAGACCGCATCGCCGCCGTTGTCGAACTCGCCGAACTCCGGCTGGCCGGTGGTCGCGTTGCGGACCAGCTTGATCGGTGCGCGCTCGCCCGGACGCTGGGTCTTGGCGGTGACAGCACGGTTCAGGCCGGTGGCGACCACGGTCACGCGGACTTCGTCCTGCATGTCCGGATCCAGCACGGTACCCACGACCACGGTGGCATCTTCGGAGGCGAAGCCATCGATGGTGCGGCCGATCTCGTCGAACTCGGCCATCGTGAAGTCGGCACCGGCGGTGATGTTGACCAGGATGCCGTTGGCGCCGGCCAGGTTCACATCGTCCAGCAGCGGGTTCTGGATGGCGGCTTCGGCAGCGGCCTGGGCGCGGTCATCGCCACGCGCGGTGCCGGTGCCCATCATCGCCAGGCCCATTTCGGACATGACGGTGCGCACGTCGGCGAAGTCGACGTTGATCAGGCCCGGACGCACGATCAGGTCGGCGATGCCCTGCACGGCGCCCTGGAGGACGTCGTTGGCGGCACGGAAGGCCTGGATCATGGTGGCGTTGCGGCCCAGCACAGTGATCAGCTTTTCGTTCGGGATGGTGATCAGCGAATCGCAATGCTGGCTGAGCTCTTCGATGCCCTTCAGCGCGACCTGCATGCGGCGACGGCCTTCGAACGGGAACGGCTTGGTGACCACGGCGACGGTCAGGATGCCCATCTCCTTGGCCAGCTGGGCCACGACCGGGGCTGCGCCGGTGCCGGTGCCGCCGCCCATGCCGGCGGTGATGAAGACCATGTCCGCACCCTGCAGGGCGTCCATGATGCGCTCACGGTCTTCCAGCGCGGCCTGGCGGCCGACTTCCGGGTTCGCGCCTGCGCCCAGGCCCTTGGTGACGTTGGTACCCAGCTGCAGCTGCAGCTTGGCACCGCAATTCTTGATGGCCTGCGAGTCGGTGTTGGCGGTGATGAATTCCACGCCGTCCACACTGGTGCTGACCATGTGCGCCACGGCGTTACCGCCGCCGCCGCCCACGCCGATCACCTTGATCACCGCATTGGGTGCCATCTTTTCAATCAGTTCGAAATGCGCCATGTCCGTGTCCTCTTGTTGCCGTTTACGCGGGACGGGGGCTTCGGAGATTCCTTCTCCTGTCCTCCCCACCGTCGTGCCGGCGAGTTGTAGTTGGTATGCCGGGCTGGATAGAGCCAACCGCGGCGGTATTGCCTGCTTCAAAGAACGACCCGTGGGCCGGTGTTGCTACATC
Organism: Stenotrophomonas sp. AGC87; assembly: GCF_057333975.1. NCBI lineage: Bacteria > Pseudomonadati > Pseudomonadota > Gammaproteobacteria > Lysobacterales > Lysobacteraceae > Stenotrophomonas > Stenotrophomonas sp. AGC87. The sequence goes on along the minus strand of NZ_JBHFHW010000015.1, from coordinate 133,760 downwards.
GCACTGCGGGGTGTTGCCGGTGTTGCGTGGACTACGTGGATTTTTCGGGAACTGCTTATCGCGTATTGCATGTGTACTGCGTGTTGCGAACCGCGATCAGAACTCGCCGCGGAACCAGGTCTTGAGCTTTTTGAACATGCTGCCGGCGCGGCCGGTGGGCAGCGACGGGCGACGCGGGTGTTCGGTCTGGCTGCCCATCAGCAGCAGGCCCACACCGGTGGCATGCACGGGGTTGCCCACCACTTCGCCCAGCCCGGTGACGTGCTGCGGAATGCCCACGCGCACCGGCATCTGCAGCATTTCCTCGGCCAGTTCGACCACGCCTTCCATCTTCGAGGCGCCACCGGTGAGCACCATGCCGGCGCGCACGAGTTCTTCGAAACCGGAGCGGCGCAGTTCGGCCTGCACCATCTCGAAGATCTCTTCGTAGCGGCCCTGCACCGCCTGGGCGAGTGCGTGGCGCGGCATCCGGCGCGGCGGACGATCGCCGACGCTGGGCACCTGGATGCTTTCCTCGGCGGTGGCCAGCTGGGCCAGGGCGCAGGCATAGCGCACCTTGATCTGCTCGGCTTCCGGGGTGGGCGTGCGCAGCATGTGTGCGATGTCGTTGGTGACGTGGTCGCCGGCGATCGGCAGCGAGGCGGTATGGCAGATCGCGCCCTGCACGAACACGGCCAGGTCGGTGGTGCCGGCGCCCATGTCGACCAGCACCACGCCCAGCTCGCGCTCGTCGGCGGTCAGCACGGCCACGCTGGAGGCCAGCGAAGAGAGCACCAGGTCATCGACCTGCAGGCCGCAGCGCTGCACGCACTTGGAGATGTTGGCCGCGGCCGATTGTGCGCACACCACCAGGTGGGCATGCACTTCCAGGCGCACGCCGGTCATGCCGACCGGGTTGCGGATGCCTTCCTGCGAATCGTCCAGCACGTACTCGCGCGGGATCGCATGCAGGATCTTCTGGTCGGCCGGGATCGCCACCGCCTTGGCCGCGTCCAGCACGCGATCCAGGTCGCCCCAGGTCACTTCGCCGTCGCGGATCGGCACGATGCCGGGCGAGTTCTTGCACTGCACGTGGTTGCCGGAGATCGAGGCATACACCGAGCGGATTTCGCAGCCGGCCATCAGCTCGGCCTCTTCGACCGCACGCTGGATGGACTGCACGGTCGATTCGATATCCACCACCACGCCGCGCTTGAGACCGCGCGATTCGTGCGAGCCGATGCCGATGACCTCGATCGGATTGCCCGGCGAATACTCGCCGACCAGCGCCACCACCTTGGAGGTGCCGATATCCAGACCAACGATCAGTGATTTGTCACCCTTGCGATTCATGTCCTGTCCTGCGTCCTGTGCGCCACATTGGCCGGCGTGGCCGGTGCGGCCGGAGCCGGGGTACCCCAGCTCAGCGTGAAACCATTGGTGTATCGGAGGTCGGCGCGCTCGATCGGCGCCGCCTGGTTGGCCAGCTGCGGGAGCACGCGTACGAAACGCTGCAGGCGCGAGCGGGCATCGTCGCGGCCCACCACCACTTCGGTGCCGTTGCTCAGCACCAGCGACCAGCTGCCGCGTGCGTCCATGCTGACCCGCTTGACGTCCACCCCGGCCGGCGCGAACAGCGCGCGCGCATCGTTGTAGAGCGCGACCACTTCTTCGGTCTGGCTGTCCGGCCCATCCAGGTCGGGCAGTTCCAGGTCCTGCAGCTTCTTCGGGGTGGCGAACAGCTTGCCCTGCTCGGAGAGCAGGCGGTCATGGCCCCAACGGGCGAACGGCTTGTGCTCGACCAGGGTGATTTCCAGCACGTCCGGCCACTGCTTGCGGACCTGCGCGCTTTCCACCCACGGCAACGTTTCGATGGCGTCCTGCGCATCCTGCAGCTTGACCGCGAAGAAGCCGGACTTCGCATACGGCAGCACCACCTGCTGCAGCTGTTCGGCCGGGACCCGCTTGAACTCACCGTGCACGCGCAGCTTGGCCAACGGCCACCGCTCGGCACCGACCCAGCCGTTGAGCACCGCCACCACGGGCAGTGCCACGACCGACAGGGCCAGCAACCAGACGAAGATGCGCAGCACCGCGTTCATGCGTGGCTGTGCTCCTGTGCGGCGTGACCCGGCAGGGTCTGTTCCAGCACGCGCCAGACCAGCTCTTCAAAGCCGATCCCGGCCTGGCTGGCCGCCTTGGGCACCAGCGAATGGCTGGTCATGCCCGGCGCGGTGTTCACTTCCAGCAGGTAGAAACGGCCGCTGCTGCGGTCGCGCATCACGTCCACCCGGCCCCAGCCACGGCAGCCGGCAGCGCGGAACGCGGCCAGCGCGAGGCGGCGGATCTCGACTTCGTCCTCGCCTTCCAGGCCCGGGCACAGGTACTGGGTGTCCTCGGCGATGTACTTGGCGTTGTAGTCGTACCACTGCCCCTTGGGCACGATGCGGATCGACGGCAGCGCCTGGTCACCCAGGATCGCCACGGTCAACTCGTCACCGACCACCATCTGCTCCATCAGCAGCTGGCCGTCATAGCGCACCGCCAGCGCGACCGCCTCATCCAGCCCGGCCTCTTCAACCACACGGCTGATGCCGACGCTGGAGCCTTCGTTGGCCGGCTTGACCACCACCGGCAGGCCGAGCCCGGCCGCGGCGGCGTGGACATCGGAGGCCTGGTCCAGCGCGATGAAACGCGGGGTCGGCAGGCCGTGCGACAGCCACACCTGCTTGGTGCGGATCTTGTCCATGCTCAACGCCGAGCCCAGCACGTCCGAGCCGGTGTAGGGCACGCCAAAGGCTTCCATCAGGCCCTGCACGATGCCGTCTTCGCCACCGCCGTTATGGCCGTGGAGGATGTTGAAGACGCGGTCGAAGCGCTTCTCGACCAGCGCGAGCGCCAGGGCCGGGATGCCGTCGACCGCGATCGCATCGACGCCGCGCGCGCGCAGCGCTTCGATCACGTTGCGGCCGGAATCCAGCGAGACGTTGCGCTCGCTGGAGGTACCACCCAGCAGCACGGCAACGCGGCCGAACATGGCCGGGTCGGTGAGGCGCAGCGGCGGGAAGGTCAGCGCGTTCATGCCGCCGGGGTCTCCTGGAAGCCTTCGCCGGCGATCTGCTGGGCGATGTAGCCGATGTCGCCGGCCCCCATCATCAGCAGCAGGTCGCCGTCCTGCAGCACGTCAGGCAGCACGTGCGCCAGTTCTGCGGCGTTGCCGACCACGACCGGCTCGCTGCGGCCGCGCGCACGGATGGCGCGGGCCAGTGAACGCGAATCGGCGCCCGGGATCGGTGCTTCGCCGGCCGGGTAGACCTCGCTCAGCACCAGTGCATCCACTTCGGACAGCACCGCGGCAAAGGCATCGAACTGGTCGCGGGTGCGGCTGTAACGGTGCGGCTGGAACGCCACGACCAGGCGCTGGCTTGGCCAGCCACCCCGGGCGGCGGCGAACACGGCGGCCAGCTCACGAGGGTGGTGGCCGTAGTCGTCGATCACGCGGACCTTGGCACCGGTGTGCGTGGTGACGATGCCCAGGTCATTGAAGCGGCGGCCGATGCCGGCAAAACTCTCCAGCGCACGCGCGATCGCATCCGGCGCCACGCCCAGCTGCCAGCCCACGGCGGCGGCGGCCAGCGCGTTGAGCACGTTGTGCGCGCCCGGCAGGGCCAGCGTCACCGGGTGGCTGCTGCCTTCCGGCAGGCGCAGGGTGAAATGCATGCGCGGGCCGTCCTGGACCACATCCTCGGCGCGCACGTCAGCGTTGCTGCTCATGCCATAGCTCATGACATGGCGCGGCGTCTGCGCAGCCAATGCGGCCACTTCCGGATCGTCGATGCACAGCACCGCCAGCCCGTAGAACGGCAGTCGCTGCAGGAACTCGGCGAACGCGGCCTGGACGCGGGCGAAATCGTTGCCGTAGTTTTCCAGGTGGTCCGAATCGATGTTGGTGATCACCGAGACCAGCGGGTTCAGGCGCAGGAAGCTGCCATCGCTCTCGTCGGCTTCGGCCACCAGCCACTGGCCACCGCCGAGCTTGGCGTTGGCACCGGCGGCGAGCAGCTGGCCGCCGATCACGAAGGTCGGGTCCAGCCCGCCTTCGCTCAGCACCGCGGCGGTGAGGCTGGTGGTGGTCGTCTTGCCGTGCGTGCCGGCCACCGCGATACCGCGGCGGAAGCGCATCAGTTCGGCCAGCATCGCCGCGCGCGGCATGATCGGAATGCGCTGGCTGCGCGCTTCCATCAGTTCCGGGTTGTCATCGCGGATCGCGCTGGAGACGACCACGCAGTCGGTGCCGAGCACATTGGCGGCCGAGTGGCCGCGCATCACGCGCGCACCCAGGCCGGCCAGGCGGCGGGTCGCGGCGTTGTCGGCATTGTCCGAACCGGACACTTCATAGCCCAGCGTCAGCATCACTTCGGCGATGCCGCTCATGCCGGTGCCGCCGATGCCGACGAAGTGCACGCGCGGGAACGCGCGTACCAGGTCGTTGGTGTCGTGGAGGCGGCGGATCATGCGCGGCCTCGCGCCAGGCTGGCGCGCGTAGCGGTGTTCATTTGGATTCCTCGAGAATGATGTCGGCGATGCGCTCAGCGGCATCGACCTTGGCCAGGGCACGCGCGGCATGGGCCATCTGCATGCGTCGGGCGGAATTTTCGGACAAATCGCGCAACACGCCTTCCAGCTGCGTCGCCAGCGTTTCATCCTGCTTCAGCAATACAGCGGCGCCGCGCTCGACCAGATACTCCGCATTGCGGGTCTGGTGATCGGCGACGGCCGCGGCGAACGGCACCAGCACGCTGCCCACGCCGACCGCGCACAGCTCGGCCAAGGTGGAGGCGCCGGAGCGGCACACCACCAGATCGGCCCAGGCGAACGCCTCGGCCATATCGGCAATGAACGGTTCCACGCTTGCCTGCTCACCGGCATCGGCATACGCCTGCAGCGCCTCGGCATGCAGCTTCTCGCCGCTCTGGTGGCGCACCTGCGCCGGCATGCCAGCGCCCAGCGCAGCCAGTGCCTTGGGCACCGCGTTGTTGAGCACGCGTGCACCCTGGCTGCCGCCGAGTACCAGCAGACGCAGCGGACCCTGACGGTTGGCCAGGCGCAGCTCGGGCGGCGTGATCGCGGCGATCTCGGCACGCACCGGGTTGCCGACCGCTTCCTCACGCTTGGCGAAGCTGCCCGGGAAACCGGCCAGCACGCGGCGCGCGAAGCGCGACAGCACGCGGTTGGTCATGCCCGGTGCGCGGTTCTGTTCGTGCACCAGCAGCGGCAGGCCATGCAGGCGCGCGGCGATACCACCGGGGCCGGAGGCGAAGCCACCGAAGGCGATCACCGCGCGCGGCTGGCGATCGCGGATCAGGAAGCCGGCCGCGCGGATCGCGCGCAGCAGCCGCAGCGGTGCGCCGATCAGGGCCAGCTTGCCCTTGCCGCGCAGGCCGCCGATGGCCAGCGTATCGATGTGGATATCGTGCTGTGGCACCAGGCGCGTTTCCATCGCGCCATCGGCACCGAGCCAGGTGACCGGCACGCCGCGTTCGCGCAGCACCTTGGCCACGGCCAGGCCGGGGAAGATGTGCCCACCGGTACCGCCGGCCATGATCATGACCGGGCGCTGGGACGGATCGAGGCGAGGCGTGCTCATCCCATCCTCCCCAGCGTCGGCTCGATGCGTTGCTGCATGCGGCTGGTGCCACGCGTGGAGCTGTCGCGCGGTGCGGCATCGCGGTTGCCGCTGTCCTGCATCGCCGCGGCGACCGCACTGGCGCTGTCTGCCTTGGGGATGTCGCTCGGCAGCGGGCCTTCCTGGTCGGCGCCCATGCGCACGGCCTGGCGGCGCTCGGCGCGGTCCAGTTCATAAGAGACACGCAGCAGCAGACCCATCGCCACGCAGGTCATCAGCACGCTCGAGCCGCCCGAGGAAATCAGCGGCAGGGTCAGGCCCTTGGTCGGCAGGATGCCGAGGTTGACCCCGATCGAGACGAAGCTCTGCATGCTGATCCACAGGCCGATGCCGAAGGCGATGTAGCCGGAGAAGTGGCGCTTCATTTCCACGCAGCGCATGCCCAGCCAGAAGGTGCGGCCGACCAGCAGCGCATATAGCGAAATGATCAGGCAGGTGCCAAGGAAGCCCAGCTCCTCGGCGGTGACCGAGAAGATGAAGTCGGTATGCGCTTCGGGCAGGTAATAGAGCTTCTGCACCGAATTGCCCAGGCCCACGCCGGTCCACTCGCCACGGCCCACGGCCATCAGCGCGTTGGACAGCTGGTAGCCGTCGCCCTGCTGATCGGCCCACGGATCCAGGAAGGAGGTGATGCGGCGCATGCGGTACGGTTCGATGATCGCCAGCGCGCTCATGCCGACCATGCCGATGATCACCGGCATGGACATGCGCGGCATGTTGACCCCGCCCAGCACCAGCATGCCGGCGGTGATGGCCAGCAGCAGGGTGGAGGAGCCGAAGTCCGGCTGCAGCAGCAGCAGCACCACCAGCGCGCCGGCCACGCCCAGCGGCTTGAGCATTGCCGGCCAGGTGGCGTTGACCTCATCGCGGAAGCGGACCAGATAGCTGGACAGCCACACGATGTAGAGCACCTTCACCGCTTCGACGGTCTGGAACTTGGAAATACCCAGGTTGATCCAGCGGCGGGCACCGTTGACGCTGCTGCCCAGGCCCGGGATGAACACCACCACCAGCAGCGCGAAGCAGCCCAGCAGCAGGATCTGGTTGTACTGCTCGATGCTTTTGAGCTCGGTGCGCATGGCGATGATCGCCAGGCCGATACCCACCGCCAGGAAGATCAGGTGGCGGTTGAGGTAATAGAACGGGCTGCTCATCAGCGCGATCGAGCTCGACGCGACCATCACCACGCCCAGCCCGGTGAGCGCGATGATCGCGCCCAGCAGCCACTTGTCGAAGTGGCCTCCGATGGCTTCCAGGCGGGTGGCTTGGCGCGACAGGTCGTTCATCAGCGGACCTTCAACGTGGCCAGGCCGATCAGGACCAGCACCACCGAGATGATCCAGAAGCGCACGATCACGCGCGGCTCCGGCCAGCCCTTCAGTTCGAAGTGGTGGTGGATCGGCGCCATGCGGAACACGCGCTTGCCGGTCAGCTTGAACGAGGCGACCTGGATCATCACCGAGAGCGTCTCGATCACGAACACGCCGCCCATCACCACCAGCACCAGTTCCTGGCGGGTGATCACCGCGATCGTACCCAGCACCGCACCCAGCGCCAGCGCGCCGATGTCGCCCATGAAGACCATGGCCGGATAGGTGTTGAACCAGAGGAAGCCCAGGCCTGCACCGGCGATCGCCGCGCAGATGATGACCAGCTCACCGGCGCCCGGAATCTGCGGGATCTGCAGATAGCTGGAGAACACCACGTTGCCCGAGGCATAGGCGAACACGCCCAGCGCGCAGGCGACCAGCACGGTCGGCATGATCGCCAACCCGTCCAGGCCGTCGGTCAGGTTGACCGCGTTGGAGAAGCCGACGATCCAGAAATACGCGATGGCCACGAAGCTGACGCCGGCCAGCGGCAGCGCGATCGACTTGAACATCGGGATGTAGAACGTCATCGCCGCCGGGACATCGGCGGTGTAGAACAGGAACAGACCGGCAGCCAGACCGAAGATCGACTGCAGCAGGTACTTCCAACGCGACTTCAGGCCGTTGGGGTCGCGGCGGACGATCTTGATCCAGTCGTCGTACCAGCCGATCGCGCCGAAGCACAGCATCACGGCCAGCACCAGCCAAACGTAACGGTTGCGCAGGTCAGCCCACAGCAGCACCGACAGCGTGATCGTCAGCAGGATCAGCGAGCCGCCCATGGTCGGCGTGCCGGCCTTGGCGAAATGGGTCTGCGGGCCATCGGTACGGATCGGCTGGCCGCCCTTGAACTGGGCCAGCTTGCGGATCATCGCCGGGCCGAGCCACAGCGACAGGAACAGGGCGGTCAGCGCCGCGAGGATGCCGCGCAGGGTCAGGTAGCCGAACAGCCCGAACAGGCTCTCCAACTGCTGCAGCCATCGGGCCAGTTCAAGCAACATTGGGGGTTTCCTCTCCTTGCGCGAGCAGCGCTTTGACGATCGTGTCCATGGCGCTGCCACGCGAGCCCTTGACCAGGCAGCGCACGCCGGCATGCAGTTCGGTGGCGAGCGCGGCGGCCAGGGCCTGGTGACTCTGGAACGGCTGGCCGCCTTCACCGAAGGCGGTCGAGGCGGCGGCGCTCAGCGGGCCGAGCGTGTACAGCCGCTTCAGGCCGGCATCGCGGGCGCGGCGGCCAGCCTGGGCATGCAGCGCCTCGCCGTCCGGGCCGAGTTCGCGCATATCGCCCAGTACCAGCCAGCCCTCGTCCTTCGAGGCGGCCAGGGCATCGATGGCGGCGGCCAGCGAACCCGGATTGGCGTTGTAACTGTCATCGATCAGCACCGCGCCGCTGGGCAGCTGGTGCGCGATCTGGCGGCCCGGCACCGGCTCGGCGCGGGCCAGGCCGGCGGCGATCTGCGCCACCGCAATGCCCGCGGCCAGCGCCAGCGAGGCAGCGGCCAGCGCGTTGCTGATGTTGTGGCGGCCCGGCAGGCCCAGCGTGATCTCGGCATCGCCCGCGGGCGTGGACAGCACGAACTGGCTGCCCTGCGCGGCCGGGCGGATCGCACGTGCGGTGACATCGGCGCTGTGCTCCAGGCCGTAGCGCAGCACACGGCAGCGCGGCGGCTGGCCGACGATGTGCTGTTCGAACCAGATCCCGAAGGCGTCATCGGCATTGATCACCGCCACGCCATCGGAAGGCAGCGCCGCGTAGATCGCGCCCTTGGTGGTGGCCACGCCCTGCAGGCTGCCCATGCGTTCCAGATGCGCCGGGGCGATGTTGTTCACCAGCGCGTAGTGCGGGCGCACGATCTCGGTGAGGTAGGCGATATCGCCCGGCTTGCCGGCGCCCATCTCGTAAACGGCGTAGTCGGCATCTTCCGGGGCATCGAGCACTGCCAGCGGCAGGCCGATCTCGTTGTTGCGGTTGCCGGGGTTGGCGTAGACCACCTTGCGGTCGTCACGTGCCACCTGCTCCAGGATCGCCAGCAGCAGGCTCTTGACGCTGGTCTTGCCGTTGCTGCCGGTGATCGCGAAGACCGCGGTGTCGCGGTCACGCTGCATGCCGGCGGCGATACGTCCCAGGGCGTGTTCGCTGTCGGCCACCACGATCTGCGGCAGGGCCACATCGAGCAGGCGCTCGACCAGCATCGCCGAGGCACCGCGCGCCAGCGCGTCGGCCGCGAAGTCATGGCCATCGAAACGCTCGCCACGCAGCGCCACATACAGGCTGCCGGGCGCGAGCGTACGGGTGTCATTGCTGATGGCATCGATGGCGGTATCTTCGCCATGGATCTCGCCACCGGCCCAGTGGGCGATCAGCGACAGCGGGGTGCGCTTCATGGTGCCTCCATGCGCGGCGTGCCCGCTTTGTCTACGCGCGCGGCCAGCACACGGCCGGCCACCTCGGTGTCATCGAAGGCGTGCTTGACCCCGTGGATCTCCTGATAGGGCTCATGGCCCTTGCCGGCGATCAGCACGATGTCGCCCGCGCCGGCCTGGCCGATCGCGGTGGCGATCGCGGCGGCGCGGTCGCGCTGCACGGTGACGGCAGCGGGTGCAGCAAATCCTTTGAGGATGTCAGCCACGATCACGTCGCCGTCTTCGCCGCGCGGATTGTCGTCGGTGACGATCACCACGTCGGCATGGCGTTCTGCGATGGCGGCCATCTGCGGGCGCTTGCCGGTATCGCGCTCGCCGCCGCAGCCGAACACGCAGATCAGGCGCCCGGCCAGATGACCCTGCACGCTGGTCAGCGCCTGTTCCAGCGCATCCGGGGTGTGCGCGTAGTCGACCACAACGGTGGGCAGGCCACCCTCGCCGCCCAGGCGGTTCATGCGCCCGGCGATCGGCTGCAGCTGCGAGAGCAGCGCGGCGATCGCGGCCGGGGCGTGATCCAGCGCATACAGCGCACCGGCCACGGCCAGCAGGTTGTCCACGTTGAAGCGGCCGAGCAGCGGCGACTGCACCGGGTGGCGCTGACCGTCCACGACCAGATCGAAGGCGATGCCGCGACCGTCCAGGGTGAGTGAATCAGCGCGTACCGTGGCCTGCGCGGCACCGCGCGAGCTCACGCCGATCGGGCGCACGCTCTCGCCGACAGTGCGCAGCAGTTCGCTGCCGAAACTGTCATCGAGGTTGACCACGGCGGCCTTGAGCCCGTCGCGGTGGAACAGCTTGGCCTTGGCCGCACCGTACTGCGCCATGTCGCCGTGATAGTCGAGATGGGCGCGGGTGAGATTGGTGAACACCGCCACGTCGTAGTGGACGGCATCCACGCGGCCCTGATCGAGCGCGTGCGAGCTGACTTCCATCGCCACGGCCTGGGCACCCCCGTCGCGCAGCTGCGCCAGCACCTCATGCATCTGCAGCACCAGCGGCGTGGTGAAGCCGGTCGGCACCACCTCGCCATACAGTCCGACGCCCAGCGTGCCGATACTGCCGCTGCGGGTGCCGAGCAGGTGCCAGGCCTGGGCCAGCAACTGCACAGTGGAGGTTTTACCGTTGGTGCCGGTCACGCCGACCATCGTCATCGCGCGCGAGGGGTGGCCGTGGAACTGATCGGCCATCGCGCCCATGCGGTGGCGCAGGCCCGGCACGGCAATCGCATCGACCGGGGCCGGCAGCTCGGCCGGGGCCGGCGGGTCGAACAGGATCGCCCCGGCGCCATTGGCGCGGGCCTGATCGACAAAGCCCAGCCCGTGCGCGCCGAAGCCGGCGATCGCCACGAAGGCATTGCCCGGGCGCACCGCACGGCTGTCCAGCACCAGGCCGGTGATGGTCGGGTCGTGGCTCAGCACCACATCGGGAAGCAACTGCGACAGCAACATCATCTGGCTCATTGCGTGCCTCCCTGCGCGGGCGGCACTGTGGCGTGCGCGCTGGGCAGCGCGGCATCGAATTCTGCGGCGGCATCGGGCGCGATCACCGTTTCCGGCGGCGGCATCGGCAGCACCGAGGCCGAGTGGCCCATCTTTCCGGACTGCTGGGCGGCCAGCCACGACTCGATGTCATCCGGCGGCACGTCCATCAGGCGCAGCGCGCCTTCCATGACGTTGTGGAACACCGGTGCGGAGACCAGGCCGCCGTAATACTTGCCGCCCTGCGGGTCGTTGATGACGATGACCGTGGCGAAGCGCGGGTTGGTGGCCGGCACCACACCGGCGAACAGCGCGTTGTAATGGCCGCGCTCGTAGCCGCCGGGGCCGGCCTTGCGGGCGGTGCCGGTCTTGCCGGCCACGTGGTAACCCAGCACCGCCGCCTGCTTGGCGCCGCCCTGGGTGACCACGGTTTCCATCATCGCCACAACTTCCTTGGCGATCTTCTCGTCGATGATCTGCTTGCCTTCGTTGCGCTGGCCCTTGACGAAGGTCGGCGCGATCAGCTTGCCGCCGTTGCCCAGCGCCGAGTACGCCGTGGCGATCTGCAGCGGGCTGACATTCAGGCCGTAGCCGTAGGACATGGTGGTCTTGGACGGACCACTCCAGCGCGCCGGGCGCGGCAGCACGCCGGCCGATTCGCCCGGGAAGCCGCTGTGCGGGGCGACGCCATAACCGAAGCTGTGAATGTGGTCGTAGAAGACCTGGTCCGGCATCTTGGCGGCGATCTTGGCCGCGCCGATGTTCGAGCTGCGGGTGATCACGCCGGTGACGGTGAGTACGCCATTGTTCCGCGGCACGTCCTTGATCGTGTAGCGGCCCAGCGCCATGTAGCCCGGGTTGGTGTCCACGGTGGTGTCTTTGGTCACCACGCCGGACTGCAGCGCCGAGGCGATGGTCAGCGGCTTCATGGTCGAACCCGGCTCGACCAGGTCGGTCACCGCGCGGTTGCGGCGGGTGTCCGGCGCAGCGCCACCCACGGCATTGGGGTTGTAGGTCGGCAGGTTGACCATGGCCAGGATCTCGCCGGTGGCCACATCCATGATCACCATCGAGCCGCCCGCGGCCTTGTTCTCGATCAGCGCGTTGCGCAGCTCCTTGAACGCCAGGAACTGGATGCGGCGGTCAATGCTGAGGGTGAGGTCCTTGCCCGGCTCGGCGGCGCGCAGCAGATCGCTCTCCACCGTGTCGCCCTTGCGGTTGCGGATCACGCGCTTGGCACCGGCCTTGCCGCGCAGCCATTCGTCGAAGGCCAGCTCCAGCCCTTCCTGGCCGCGGTCGTCGATGTTGGTGAAGCCGAGCACGTGCGCCATCGCCTCACCCTGCGGGTAGAAGCGGCGGAACTCGCGCTGCGAGGCCACGCCCGGGATCTTCATCGCGACCACTTTTTCCGCGTCGTCCGGATTGATCCGGCGGCGCAGGTACATGAATTCTTTATCGGCCTTCTGCGAGAGCTTGGAGGTCAGCTCATCCAGCGGCATGCCCAGCGCGGTCGCCAGCTCGGGGATACGGTCCGGCGAACGCAGCAGTTCCTGCGGGTTGACCCAGATCGAGGCGACCGGGGTGGACACCGCCACCGGCTCGCCATTGCGGTCGGTGATCATGCCGCGCGAGGTGTTGATCGGCAGCTCGCGCAGGTAACGGGCTTCGCCCTGGCGCTGGTAGAACTCGCTGTTGATGATCTGCACGTAGGCGGCGCGGCCGACCAGCGAGACCGAGCACAGGCCGAGCGCCAACCCCACCCACTTCAGGCGCTGGCGGAGGTTGAAGCTGTTGCGCGCACGGTTGCGGCCGGACTTGTTCATGGCCGGATCACCACGACGTCGGCCGCTTCGGGGAACTTCATGCCCAGGCGCTCACGGGCGACGCGGTCAACCCGGGTCGCCTCGGCCAGGGTGGCCTGCTCAAGCTGCAGGCGACCGAACTCGATGTTGATCTCATCGCGCGCACGCTCGACCCGGGACAGCTCCACGAAGGTCTGGCGGTGGCGATGGCGCATGAACACCACACCGATCGCCGAGGCGACGGTGCAGGCCAGCAGCACGATCAACAGCAGGCGGCTCATCCAGCCACCCCGCGCTTTTCGGCGACACGCAGCACGGCGCTGCGCGAGCGCGGATTGACCGCCAGCTCGTCGTCTTCGGCCTTGATGGCGCCACCGTGCAGGTCCAGCGTCGGCACGAAGGCCGCCAGCTCGGGCAACCGGCGGTTGCTCGGCGGTGCCTTGGCGTAGCGGTTCATGAACTGTTTGACGATGCGGTCTTCCAGTGAATGGAAGCTGATCACCGCCAGCCGGCCACCGGGCTTGAGCCGCGCCATCGCCGCGTCCAGGCCCGCCTCAAGGTCGGCCAGTTCGCGGTTGATATGGATGCGGATCGCCTGGAAGCTGCGCGTGGCCGGGTGGATCTTGTCCTTGCCACGCGGCATCACCGAGGCGATCAACTCCGCCAGCTCGGCGGTGCGGGTGAAGGGCTGCTTGTCGCGGCGGGCGACGATGGCCTTGGCGATGCGGCGGCCCTGGCGCTCTTCGCCATAGGTCCACAGCACGTCCATCAGCTCGCGCTCTTCAACGCGGTTGAGCCACTGGGCCGCGCTTTCGCCGCTGTCCGGATCCATGCGCATGTCCAGCGGGCCGTCCTTGCCGAAGCTGAAACCGCGCTCGGCGACATCCAGCTGGGGCGAGGACACGCCCAGGTCGAACAGCACGCCATCCAGGCCCTCGGCGGTGGCCTCCCAGTGCAGCAGGTCGGCGAAGCTGCCACGGAAGATCGAGACGCGCGGGTCCGGCGCGAAATCACGCTCGGCTACCGCAATCGCCTCCGGATCCTTGTCCATGACCAGCAGCCGGCCTCCAGGACCGAGTTGCTCGAGCACGCCGCGGGCGTGACCGCCACGACCAAACGTGCCATCGAGATACACTCCGTTTTCGATCACCTTCAGGCCATCCAGGACCTGCGTGTACAGGACCGGCAGGTGGCCTGCCGGCGACTGCGACACCGGAAGGTGACCGGTCTGCGCTGCTCCGCGCATCCGGGCACCCCGGCTCACAACTTCAGGTCGAGCAACCCATCGCCGAGATCCTCGTCAGACAACGTCTGCTGGATCAACGCGCGATGAGCCTGCTCGCTCCACAATTCGAATTTGTCGCCCATACCGAGCAGCACCGCCTTCTTTTCAATGCCAACGGCACCACGGTGGCTGGCGGGAATACTGATGCGGCCGTTGCCGTCCAACTCCAGATGCGCGGCCGAACCGACCAGCTTCTGCTGCAGGAGGCGCACGACGCGCTGTGTGTTGGGCTTGGACATGACGTCATCACGGACGCGTTCCCATTCCTGTTCGGCGTACAGCCAGAGGCAGCCGGACTCGAACGGGTTGTAGGTCAGGACCAGACGGTTGTTGCTCACACGCGCGACAAGGTCGCGATGCGCGGTCGGAACCGCCATGCGCCCTTTGTCGTCAACAGTGATGGCCGTCTCGCCTTGAAACACGACGTTTTCACCTTTCCTTCGCCCGGTGAAACATTGAACCACGAAAAACCACAAAAAACCCGGTTTCCCCTCTGATGCCCACCTTAGCAGTGCCGATTGGGTTGTCAACAACTTTGCGAAGCGGAAATCACTTTGAACATCAAGGGCTTGCAGCAATGTTTAGAGACTTGTTCAAGGCTTATCCACAAGTTGCTGTTTCGTCTCATTTTTTGAGATTTCGCCGAAGTTCAGGCCTGTGGAGGCCGCGTGAAACATCGACCCGTATTCATCCCTGGCGGGGGCGCCATCGCCTCGGCGCTGCGCAGACCCGGCACAATGTGAGGCATGTGTCTGCTCGCCCTTGCCTGGAAAACCCACCCCCGCTGGCAGCTGGTCATGGCCGGCAACCGCGATGAGTTCCACGCGCGGCCGACCGCCGCCCTGGGCCGATGGCCCGCACCGGATGACGGGGTGGCCGCCGGCCGCGACCTGCGCTCAGGCGGGACCTGGGCCGGAATCGGGCCGGAGGGGCGGATGGCGGTGGTGACCAACGTCCGCGATCCGCTCGCCCGGCAGACCGGCCCCTCACGCGGCGCGCTGGTGGCCGACTATCTGCGTGATGCCGCGCCGGCCGCACTGTTCGCGGACGAGCTCTCGCGGCGGGCAGTCGAATTCGCCCCCTTCAATCTATTACTGGCCGACCGCGACAGCTGCCAGTTCCTGGGCAACCACCCCCTGCACCGCCAGTCACTGGCGCCGGGCATCCATGGCATGTCCAACGGGCCGCTGGATGCGCCGTGGCCGAAAACCGTGACATTGAACGCAGCGCTGCGCGCGTGGGCGGACCACGGCGACGACGATCTGGCCCCACTGTGGGAGGCCCTGCGTGATGAGACCCGCGCTGACGACAGCGCTCTGCCGGAGACCGGCATCGGCCTGGAGCGCGAGCGCTGGCTGTCGTCCGCCTTCATCCGCAGCCCCGAGTACGGCACCCGCGCCAGCACGATCATCGCGCTGGACGCCAACGGCCACGGCTTCATCACCGAGCGGCGGTTCGATGCGCAGGGCCACTGCACCGGTGAGACCCGACTGCCGGTTGCACCGCCGACGGCGGCAACATGACGCAACCAGCCCGCTCCCACGCAGGCGCGGCGGGGAAGTTCAGCCACAAGTAAAGGTGTTCACCGAAGTCTAACGCGTTGTGCCACAAGGGATTTCGGGCAATACGGCGTGCCCGGGCGGGGCGAGCTTCGGCGCCCTCCCGATTCGACGTCGTCCAGCACTTGACCCCCTGCACCCCGCAGAGAGGATGGCCCGGCGGCACTTCGCCGCGTTCTGTCTGGACCGGAGCCCTGCATGCGACGCCTCATCCTTCTATTGGCCACCCATCTGCTCACGCTTGGCGTGGGATTCGGGCTGGGGGTGTACTTCCTGCCCATTCTGACCGCCCCTGACGATCCGCCCGTGCAGCAGGTGCAGGCCGCGATGGACCAAGCGCGATACCACGCCACCCTGCACCGCGACCAGAAGGGCAGCGATGCGCTGCACTGGGCCGACGGCAAACTGAGCGTAAGCCCCACCGCGGTCGCGTTCACCGGCAAGATCGCCCCCGGTCCTGATTACAAGGTGTACCTGACCCGTGAGTTCGTCGACACCAAGGCCGGGTTCGAACGGATCAAGGCCGATGCGGTGCGCATCGGCGAGGTGAAGACCTTCAACCGCTTCGTGGTCGAAGTGCCGACCGGCGTGGACGTGGAGGAATTCACCACCGTCGTGGTGTGGTGCGAACGCTTCGCGCAATTCATCTCGGCCGGGCAGTACCGCACCCCGGGTTGATCGCCCGCCCCGCGAGTGAATGTGGGACAATGCGTGCGGCGGAGTCGGCCAGACAGTCGCGTCATCCCTTGCGGATGCCGAGGAAAGTCCGGGCTCCACAGGGCAAGGTGCCAGGTAACGCCTGGGCGGCGCAAGCCGACGGAAAGTGCAACAGAAAGATACCGCCTACGTTTCCTTCGGGAAACCGGTAAGGGTGAAATGGTGCGGTAAGAGCGCACCGCGAGTCTGGCAACAGACCGGCACGGCAAACCCCACCTGGAGCAAGACCAAATAGGGACCTAATGGCGTGGCCCGCGTCGGGTCCGGGTAGGTTGCTTGAGCGCTGCGGTGACGCAGCGCCTAGAAGAATGACTGTCCACGACAAAACCCGGCTTATCGGCCGGCTCCGCCCTTTCTTCGCGATGCCGCGAAGAAGCCCCACGGTTTGCG
>NZ_JBHFHW010000015.1:114066-117020 GCF_057333975.1 Stenotrophomonas sp. AGC87 | reverse complement strand
TTGCGATGCAAACCGGGGGCCCCGGGCGCCACCAGCGTCCAATTCCCCGCGGCTGTCGCCGCGCCCCCTTTACTAAAGGGGGCTGCGCCTCCAGACGGTTGGCGTGGGGCCTTACTCAAATGCGGTGTTTCCTGCACGCCCGGTAGAGCCACCCCATGGGTGGCTGCCTTACGTTCTGGCATCGCGTGCAGCCACCCATGGGGTGGCTCTACCTTCCTTGGCACCACGTGCAGCCACCCGTGGGGTAGCTCTACCTGCCCACGTGCGGCGATCAACCGCCGTACAGGGCTTTTCTGGGGGCCCCGGTGAGTTCGGCGGCGAGCTTGGCTGCGGTGGACGGCGGGAGGTGTTCGCTGAGCTTGGCGTACATGCGGCGGCCGGCGACCAGCTGGGCCTCCTCATCGTCGGCCGCGCCCTGCACCATCACCACGAACTCGCCCTTGCGCTGGTTGTCGTCCGCCTCGACCTGCTGCAGCAGCGAGGCCAGATCACCATCCAGCACGGTCTCGAACAGCTTGGTCAGCTCGCGCGCCAGCACCGCCGGGCGCTCGGGCCCGAACGCGGCGACCATGTCCGCCAGGGATTCGGTGATCCGGTGCGAAGATTCGTAGAACACCAGGGTGCGGGTTTCACCGGCCAGCGCATGCAGGCGCTCGCGGCGGCCGGAGGCCTTGGCCGGCAGGAAGCCTTCAAAGGTGAAGCGATCACTCGGCAGGCCGGCCACGCTGAGCGCGGCGATCGCCGCACAGGCACCGGGAATCGGGCTGACCTTTATCCCGGCTTCGCGCGCGGCGCGGACCAGGCGGTAGCCCGGGTCGCTCACCAGCGGGGTACCGGCGTCACTGACCAGTGCCAGCGACTCGCCGGCCAACAGGCGCGCCACGATCCGCTGCGACAATGCTTCTTCATTGTGGTCATGGAGCGCCACCAATGGCTGCTGGATGCCGAAGTGGGCCAGCAGCTGGCCGCTGCGGCGGGTGTCCTCGGCGCAGATCGCGGCCACCGAACGCAACACGTCCTGCGCGCGCGGGGTCAGATCGGCGAGGTTGCCGATCGGGGTGGCAACGACATACAGCGTGGGGACAGCACTCATCAGCGGCTCTTCCGTGGTCAAGGGTAGAATCGTACCGTTCCCCGGCCACGGCCGCTGCCCCCATCGAATGGACCTGATCATGAACAAGCCCGTCGTACGGATCTCCGCCCTTTCGTTGTCGCTGATGCTGCTTGCCGGCTGCGCCACGACCAGCTTCACCACTGCGCCGGATTCGCCGGCCCAGAGCCAGGCCTTGGCGCTGATCGAGCAGGGCAAGCCGCGCGATGCGGCCCTCCAGCTGGAAGCGCTGGCCAACACCCTGCGCGGCGGTGCCCGCAGTGCTGCCCTGGCCGATGCCGCCTTTGCCTGGCATGAAGCCGGCGATGCCACCCGCGCGCGCACGCTGCTGGCCCAGGTCACCGCGCGCCAGCTCAGCGGCGCCAGCCTCCAGCGCTACCAGCTGACCACGGCCGAACTCGCGCTGGCCGACAAGCAGCCTGCGCAGGCGCTGGCTGCGCTGAAGGAATCGACCGACGCGGTCACCCCCTCGCTGCGCACCCGCTGGCAGCTGGCCCGCGCCAACGCATTGCAGGCCACCGGCGACAACCTCGGTGCCGCGCTCGAGCGCGCCCGTGCGCACGCCGCACTGACCGGCAAGGCGCGCAGCGACAACCAGCAGGCCATCGCCGGCCTGCTCGGCACGCTGGACGATGCCACCCTGCGCGCCCGCGCAGCGGCGCTGCCGGCCAATGAGCCGCTGTACAACTTCGCCGGCCGTGCGCTGATCGCCCGTGGCCTGCCGCTGCCGCGTCCGTTCGATCGTGAAGGCGCCTCGCAGTTCGATACCAGCAAGCGCCCGCCGGCGATGAGCGATGGCTATCGTCCACCCGTGAAGATGGCCGTGCTGCTGCCGCTCAGTGGCCGCCTGGCCACCGCCGCGCAGCCGGTCCGCGATGGCCTGCTCAGTGGTTACTACGGTGAAACCCGCCGCCGCCCGGACATCCAGTTCATCGATACCGCCGGCACCGCCGCCGGTGCCGTGGCCGCCTACGACAAGGCGGTGACCGCCGGTGCCGACTTCATCGTCGGCCCGCTCGGCCGCGATGAAGTGGATGCCGTGTTCGGCCGCCGCGAACTGCCGGTGCCGGTGCTGGCCCTGAACCGCGGCAAGGACACCCCGCCGGCCGGCAGCGCCGGTTTCTCGCTGGCCCCGGAAGACGACGGCATCATCGCCGCCGAGTACCTGCGCGGCCGCGAGCGCAGCAAGGTGCTGGTGATCCACAGCAACGACGACAACGGCCGCCGTGCCGCCGCCGCCTTCCGCGAGCGCTTCGCGCAGCGCGGTGGCCAGGTGGTGGCGACGATCGGCGTGAGCGACACGGTCGGCGACATCGGCGCGCAGGTGCGTGCGGCCGGCGCCATCGACGGCGTGTTGCTGGCAGTGAAGGCGCCGCAGGCGCGTGCACTGACCCCGCAGCTGGCGCTGGCCGGTGCCGGTGGCGCCAGCCGCGTCGGCACCTCGCAGCTGACCGTCGGTGCCGGCAAGCCGGAAGAAGACATGGCGCTGGACGGCATCGTCTATCCGAACGAAGCCTGGAACGTGCGCGGCGTGCCCGGCCTGCCGGCCGCCTCCACCGCCGGGCAGATCCTGCCCTCGGCGCGTGGCGCCTCCGGTCGCCTGTTCGCGTTCGGTTTCGATGCGTGGAAGATCAGCGCCTACCTGGACAAGGTCGCCACCGAAGGCGGCCTGGCCGGCGCCACCGGCACCCTGTTCCTGGACAGCAACGGCAACGTACTGCGGGTGCCGGCATGGTCGACCTTCAGCGGCGGCCGGCCGATGCCGATCGCCAGCAGCAACTGATCCGCGTGCCGACAGGGCGCGCGATACGTGGCGCGGCGGTGGGAGCCGCCGCGCAGCCCC
>NZ_JBHFHW010000015.1:84304-113997 GCF_057333975.1 Stenotrophomonas sp. AGC87 | reverse complement strand
GCGGTGGACCCCCCCCCGCAGCACCATCTCCGTGAGGCCGGGCTGCGCCCGGTCACCACCAATGCGCGGTATCGCCGGGGTGAGATCGACCTGATCATGCGCGACGGTGATGTCGTCGTGTTCGTGGAAGTCCGCTACCGCGCGAACGCCCGCTTCGGCGGCGGCGCAGCCTCGGTGGACCTGCGCAAGCGACGCAAGCTGGTGATCGCCGCGCAGTTGTTCCTGCAATCGCATCCCTGGCTGGCCGAGCAGCCCTGCCGCTTCGACGTGGTTGAAGCCAGTGGCGAGCCCCCGCAGCTGAACTGGCTGCGCGACGCGTTCCGGCTGGAAGACTGCTGATGCCCTCGATATTTACCCACGCCGCCATTCCGCTGGCGCTGTGGTGCGCCTCGGATCGCGGCCGCATCTCCACGCCATTGCTCGCCGCCGGCGTAGTCGCGGCCATGCTGCCGGATGCGGACGTGCTCGCCTTCGCGCTGCACATTCCCTACGCCGACAGCTTCGGCCATCGGGGTGCCAGCCATTCGATGCTGTTCGCCGCGCTGATGGCCGTGATCGCCGCGCTGCTGCATCGGCGCCTGCGCGCCACGGCGGTGCAGGCGGCCGCGTTCGTCGGCCTGTGCGCGCTGTCGCATCCACTGCTGGATGCATTCACCTCCGGCGGGCTTGGCGTCGCGCTGTGGTGGCCATGGAGCGGCGAACGCTTCTTCGCCCCGTGGCGCCCGATCCGCGTCTCGCCCTTCGCGCCGCAGTTCTTCAGCGCGCGCGGGATGGCGACCGTCCTTTCCGAACTGCGTTGGGTGTGGCTGCCACTGGCGCTGGCCGTGATCGGCTGGCGCGCGATCCAACGTGCCCCTGTTGATTCCCGGACCTGATAATGACCCCTGCCCTGCCCGCTGCGTTCGCTGCCACCCTGCATGCCCTGCTGGGCGAGGACGGCTGGCGCACCGATGACCGCGCGCTCGAGGCACATGCGCAGGACAATTCCTGGCGCCACACGCGTCCTGCCGGCGTGGCGTTCCCACGCGATCGCGAGCAGGTGGTCGCCCTGGTCCGCGCCTGCCGCGAGCACCGTATCGCGCTGGTCGCGCGTGGCGCGGGCACCGGCACCACCGGCGCTGCGGTGCCGATGGAAGGCAGCATCGTGCTCTCGTTCGCGCGGATGAACCGCATCCTCGCCATCCAGCCCGGCGACCGCTGCGCGGTGGTCGAACCCGGCGTGCTCAACGGCGACCTGCAGCAGGCGCTGATGCCGCACGGCCTGTTCTGGCCGCCGGACCCCTCCAGTGCGGAGATCTGCAGCATCGGCGGCAACCTCGCCTGCAATGCCGGTGGCCCGCGCGCGGTGAAGTACGGCACCAGCCGCGACAACGTGCTCGGCCTGGTCGCGGTCACCGGTGCCGGTGATCTGATCACCTGCGGCGGCCCGTACACGAAGGACGCCACCGGCTACGACCTGACCCATCTACTGGTCGGCAGCGAAGGCACGCTGGCGCTGATCGTGGAAGCGACCTTGAAGCTGACCCCGCTGCCGGTGACACAGGCCGGGTTGCGCGTGCTGTACCGCGATGCGGATGCCGCCGCGCAGGCGGTGTCGCGGCTGATGGCGCAACCGGTGGTGCCCACGCGCCTGGAATTCATGGATGCACGCAGCCTGCAACTGCTGCGTCGCAATGGTGCTGACGTACCCGAGGCCGGCGCGATGCTGCTGGTGGAGGCCGACGGCGACCACGACACCCTCCCCTACCTGCTGCAGGCCCTCGCGGCGGCCGCCGAAGGCGACGGTCTGATCGCGCTGGATGTGGCGATGGAAGGCAGCGCGCGCGAAACCCTATGGGCCGCGCGCAAGGCGCTGTCACCGGCGCTGCGCAGCATCGCACCGGGCAAGATCAACGAAGACGTGGTGGTACCGGTCTCGCGCATTCCCGCGCTGGTCGCCGGGGTGCAGGCACTATCGGCGGAGTTCAATCTGCCGATCGTCACCTTCGGCCATGCCGGCAACGGCAACCTGCACGTCAATATCCTCTACCACCCGGACGATGCCGGCGAGAACGCACGCGCCCATGCCGCGCTGCCGCGCGTGTTCGCGCTGACCCTGGCACTGGGCGGCACGCTCTCCGGCGAACACGGCATCGGCCTGGCCAAGCGCGATTTCATGGCGCAGGCATTCACCCCGGCCACACTGGCGGCGATGCGCGCGATCAAGGGTGCGCTGGATCCGGATGGGATTCTCAACCCGGGGAAGGTGCTGCCGCCGGTGTGATGGGCGTCAGCGACGTTCGGAGAAGTGCTGGTAGCCACCCTCGGTGGCGTCCGCATCGGCGCAGTGCACGCCCTGCCCTTCCACGATCCGGCCGATCCGGGTCAGCGGCAAGCCCAGGGACGCCGACAAGGCGTGGATCGCATCGCGCTGCGCCGGCGCGACGGTGAAGCACAATTCGTAATCGTCGCCGCCACGCAGCGCGCAATCGCGGGCACCCTCGCGCCCGAGCTGCTCGCGCAGCGCCGACGAGATCGGCAACGCATCGGCCTCCACTTCCGCGCGCACACCGCTGCGTGCCGCGATGTGGCCCAGATCGGACAGCAGGCCATCAGAGATATCCACGGCCGCATGTGCGTAGGCACGCAGGCGCAGGCCGAGCGTTACCCGCGGGATCGGTCGCAGCAGGCGCTGGCGCAGCGTTTCGTCATCGCTGAGCAGCGTGGCGACCGCCACCTTCAACCGGTTCTGCTGCCACAGGCGCAGGGCACCGGCAGCATCACCGAGGGTGCCACTGACCCAGATGTCATCCCCGACCTGCGCACGATCGCGGCGCAGGGCCTGGCCAGGCGCAACCTGCCCGATCGCGGTCACCGACAACGACAGCGGGCCACGCGTGGTGTCACCACCGACCAGCACGATGTCGTGCTCGTCGGCCAGGGCGAAGAAACCATCGGCGAAGGCTTCGATCCAGTCCGCGTCGGCGTCCGGCAAGGACAGCGCCAAGGTGCACCACGCCGGGCGGGCACCCATCGCGGCGAGATCGGAGAGGTTCACCGCGAGGGTTTTCCAGCCAATCTCGTAAGCCGGGGTCTCGGCCGGGAAATGCACGCCACTGTTGAGCGTATCGGCGGTGATCACCAGCTGTTCGCCCGCACGCGGCTGCAGCAACGCGGCGTCATCGCCGATGCCGAGCACGACATCGGCGCGCGTGGTGGTGCGCGCACGGATGCGATCGATCAAATCAAATTCGGCAAAGGACATGGGGCGGGTCAGCCCCCGTTTTCGACCTTGCGCCATTCCACGGCGGCACGATCCAGCACACCGTTGACGTAGGTGTGGCCGTGTTCGGAACCGAAACGTTTGGCCGATTCGATCGCTTCGTTGATCACCACGCGGTACGGGACGTCCAGGCGGTAACGCATTTCATAGGCGGCCACGCGCAGCGCGGCGCGTTCAATCGCGTCCACTTCCTCGATGCCGCGATCCAGGTACGGGTCGATCGCCGCGTCCAGATCCTTGCGGTTGTCGAGCACGCCGTGCACCAGCGCTTCGAAGTAGGCCAGATCCGCGATTTCGCGGGCCTGTTCATGGGCGAACTGGGCGATCACGCTCTGCGCGTTGCCACCGGAGATCTGCCATGCATAGATCGCCTGCAGTGCACGACGACGCGCGCGCGAACGCAGCACGGGGTCGACGCCATCACGGCGGACGGGCTTACCGGAGGGCTTGCCCGGGTTTGACTTGTTCATGGCAGCTGCTCCAGAAGATTGACCATTTCCAACGCCGTCAGTGCGGCTTCCTCACCCTTGTTGCCGTGGCTGCCACCCGCGCGGGCCTCGGCATCCTCGGCCCGTTCCACCGCCAGCACGCCATTGAGCACCGGCACGCCGAAATCCAGCTGCACGCGCATCAGGCCTTCGGCGCAGCGGTCGGCCACGTGTTCGTAATGGCGGGTATCGCCCCGGATCACGCAGCCCAGGGTGATGATCGCGGCATGCTGATGGGCGGCCGCCAGACGCGCGGCGACCAGCGGCAGTTCCCACGCGCCAGGCACGCGGATCACGTCGATGGCGGACTCGTCGATCCCGTTGCCGGCCAGGCTCTGCCGCGCACCGGCCACCAGCACGTCGGTGATGCGGGCATTCCAGCGGCTGGCGAGGATGGCGAAACGGGCCTTTTCCGGAGTACGGAGGTCGCCTTCGTAATGGCTCATGTTCGGCGTGGGGTCCAAAAGGTTGAATAGTTTAACGCGCGCGGACCGCCTACGCGGGCCGCGCGTTCTCAATGCGGCCTGGGAACGCCCCGTGGGGCCGGGCGAATCCCGGCGCCGCGGAGCGGTTCCGATCAGGCCGTAACCGTCTCGACCACTTCCAGGCCATACCCGGCCAGGCCGATCTGGCGGCGGGGGGTGCCCAGCACGCGCAGCTTGCCCAGGCCCAGATCGGACAGGATCTGCGCCCCGGCCCCGTTGCGGCGCCACTGGCTCACGTCCTTGTCCTTGCCCGGCACCACCGGCACCGGCTGCTGGCGCAGGCGGGCCAGCAGGCTGTTGGTGTCGCGCGGGGCGGACAGCACCACCATCACGCCGCGCTCAGCGGCGGCAATGGCGCGCAGGGCATCGGTGGAGGCCACGCCGAAATCATCGCGGCGCCAGTGCAGCAGATCGGCCAGTGGGTTTTCCACCTGCACGCGGACCAGGGTCGGCTCGGCATCCGGGGTGCCGCGGACCAGCGCGAAGTGCAGGTCATGCGCGATCCGGTCGCGGTAGGTGACCAGCGTGAACGGGCCGAACTCGGTCTCGATCTCGCGCTCGTCCACACGCTCGACTGTTTTCTCAGTGGCCAGGCGGTAGGCGATCAGGTCGGCGATCGAGCCCATCTTCAGGCCGTGCTCGCGGGCGAACACCTCCAGCTCCGGGCGGCGCGCCATGCTGCCGTCGGGATTGAGGATCTCCACCAGCACGCCAGCCGGCTCCAGGCCTGCCAGCATGGCCAGATCGACGCCGGCCTCGGTATGCCCGGCGCGGGTCAGCACGCCGCCCGGCTGGGCGATCAGCGGGAAGATGTGGCCCGGCTGGTGCAGGTCGGCCGGCTTGGCGTCCGGCTTCACCGCGGTGCGGATGGTGTGCGCACGGTCGTAGGCCGAGATGCCGGTGGTCACGCCTTCGGCGGCCTCGATGCTCACCGTGAAGTTGGTCTGGAACTGCGCGGTATTGGCCTGCACCATCGGTGCCAGACCGAGATCGGCCGCACGCTCGCGGGTCAGCGGCAGGCACACCAGGCCACGGCCATGGGTGACCATGAAGTTGATGTCCGAGGGCTTGACCAGCTCGGCGGCCATGATCAGGTCGCCTTCGTTCTCACGGTCTTCGTCATCGACGATGACGACCATGCGGCCGAGGCGGATGTCCTCGAGGATCTCGGGAATGGGGGCGAAATTCATGCGCGTGCTCCTGCACCCAACAAACGTTCGACGTAACGGGCGACCAGATCGATTTCAAGATTGACGGCACTGCCCACGGCAGTAGCGGCGAAGGCGGTGTTGGCGACGGTGTGCGGGATGAGGGCGACCTCGAAGCCCTGCTCGTCCACTTCGTTGACGGTCAGGCTGACCCCGTCCACGCAGATCGAGCCTTTCTTGGCGATGTAGCGCAGCAGCGCGGCCGGCGCGGCGAAGCGCCAGCGCTGGGCACGTGCATCGTCATGCACCGACAACACCTGGCCCAGGCCATCGACATGGCCGCTGACCAGATGACCACCCAGGCGATCGGTCGGGCGCATCGCGCGTTCGAGATTGATGACGGCGCCATCGGCCAGCTGCCCCAGCGTGGTCAGGCCCAGCGTCTCGGTCGAGGCGTCGGCCTGGAAGCGGGTGGCGTCATACGCGATGACGGTGAGGCAGACCCCGTTGATGGCGATGCTCTCGCCCATCTGCACGTTCTCGAACGGCAGGGTGCCCACGTCAAAGGTGAAGCGGACATCGCCGCCAAGGGTGTCGCGTGCGGCCAGACGGCCGACGCCTTCGATGATTCCAGTAAACAAGTAACGTTCTCCGCGGAAAGTGAGCGAAAAACGCCGCAAGGCATATAGGTGCACGCCGAGCACCAAGGCCCGGCCGCACCGTCTTCTTTCATCCGGACTATACCGTCGGCTCCGGCATCGGACCGGATCTGCTGACCTTCCCGGGGAACGGGAAGCGCTCGCGGGCTCGTGCTTGCGCACCTACCGCCGGTGGGGAATCGCACCCCGCCCTGAAGACGTTTGTGTACCGGCGAACCGGCGCGGCTAGTGTAACAGGGCACCCTGACTGGGGGCTTTAAGTTAAATAAGTGTTAAGCTAACCCGCTGAGTGCTGCGCCCCGTGGATATGAGGGCACACACGTCGGTTACTGATCGGGCTGCAGCGTCCGCGCCGCGCCATGATCGAACGGGTCCCGCAAGGGGCCCGTTTTTTATGGGCGCAGCAACAGGCGCAGGTCCTCACCCACCTGGCGCCTGTCCACCACCCGCATCTGCCGCTGCTGGTCCATCGCGTGGATACCCAGACCGGACAGCAGCGGCAGCCCATGCTCGCCGAGCAGCGTGGGCGCCTGGTACAGCAGCAGTTCGTCGACCCAGCCACCGGCCAGCAACGCACCGGCCAAGGTGGCGCCGGCTTCGGTATGCACTTCGTTGATGCCGCGCTCAGCGAGCAGCGCCAGCACCGCGCCCAGATCCAGACGACCGTCATGGCTGGGCACGCTGGCGAACTCCGCATCGGCGGCATCCGGCGGGCTGACCGCGGCGTCATGCACGTAGAGCGTCGGCGCCCCGCCCTCGCGCACGCGCGCGCACTCCAGCGAGCGCAGGCGTGCATCGAGTACCACCCGCAAGGGCGGCAAGACCTCGGTATCGGCCAGCCGCACGGTCAACATCGGGTCATCGGCCAACACGGTCGCCGCGCCGGTGAGAATCGCACCGGCACGCGCACGCCAGTGCTGCACATCTTCGCGGGCGGCCGCACCGGTGATCCACTTGGAGCTGCCATCGGCCATCGCGGTACGGCCGTCCAGACTGGCCGCGAGCTTCACCCGCACCCAGGGACGCCCGCGTTCGATGCGTGACAGGAACCCGTGGTTGAGTTCGCGCGCCTGCGCGGCCATCAGGCCTTCGGCAACCTCGATACCGGCCTCGCGCAGCAGCACGAAACCGCCGCCGTCGACCTTCGGGAAGGGGTCGCGCATCGCCGCGACCACCCGGCTCACGCCCGCCTCGATCAAGGCCAGCGCGCACGGTGGGGTACGGCCATGGTGCGCGCACGGCTCCAGGGTGACGTAGGCGGTGGCGCCGCGCGCCTGTTCGCCGGCCTGGCGCAGCGCGAACACTTCCGCGTGCGCGCCGCCGGTGCGCTGGTGCCAGCCCTCGCCGACCACCACCTCGTCGCGTGCGATGACGCAACCCACCATCGGATTGGGCCGCGCGGTGTACGCGGCGCGCTCGGCCAGGCGCAGCGCATGCGCCATGTGCTGGTGGTCGAGAGCAGTGAATTCAGTCATGGCGGTGAGCGTCCGGCGGCAGGCAGCCGCGATGGTAGCTCAGGCGTGGTGGCCGCGATGCGGCGCAGGCTCAGCCTTTCTTTTTCTTGGTCAGCGCGATCACATCGCCCAGCAGCTGCAGCTGTTCGGTGCTGGAGGGCAGCTCGCGCTCGAGCTTCTCGATTTCTTCGCGGAAATCAGCGACGTCTTCGAAGCTGCGGTACACCGAGGCAAACCGCACGTAGCCGACATGATCGAGCTTGCGCAGCTCGTTCATCACGAACTCGCCGACCTTGATCGAGGGAATTTCACGTTCGCCGCAGATACGCGCCTGCTGCATCACCGCGCGCACCGCCAACTCGATCTTGTCTTCGGGCACCGGGCGCTTCTGCAGCGCGCGGTCGAAGCCGCTGCGCACCTTGCGGGCATCGAAGGCCTCGCGGCTGCCGTCGCTTTTCACGATCGCCGGCAGTTTCAGTTCGATGGTTTCCAGGGTGCTGAAGCGCTCGTTGCAGGCCTCGCACTCGCGGCGACGCCGGATCGTCGCGCCGTCTTCAGAGACGCGCGAGTCGATCACACGGGTGTCGGCATGCTGGCAGAACGGACAGTACATGGAACGCCTTACATCGGGAAAACGTCATGCCGTGGTCACGGCAGCGTCGCAACGGTACCTGAGAGGGACCGGCTACAGCAAATAGAGGCCCGGAAAGGCCCACCCGCCTACCTGGCCCGCCAACGCAGCCACAGCAGGTGCGCCGCGCAGGAGAGCAGCGGGAGGCCTACCATCAGGAGCAGGGCGGCCGCTGGCGGGAGCACGTCGCGCACGCACAACCCAACCACGACAAACGCGGCCCCGGCATGCGGGAGTCCCAATAACGCCGTATGCAGCAGCAGACCCCACTGCTGCCTGCGAAGGGGTTCCATCCCGTCAGGCGCCTTGCGTGCGCCGCAGCCGCACCAGCATGACAGCCGGCAACATCAGCGGCGGCCCCGCCAGCAGCAGAACCAGTGCCATCGGACTCGCCGTGGCCTGCCAGAACGCCATCCCCACGACCGCCACGGCGGCAAGCGCGCCGATGGCCAGCGCACTCCACGCCCAGCGGCCGCTGCCGTGCAGACCTGCGCGGCCGTGCCGGAGATAGCGGCTGCTCAACCACAGCCAGCCCGCCACCCCGATCAGGCCCGCACTGCCCCAGCCACCGATCAACAAGCGCGAGGCAGGGTCCAGATAGGCCGGCTCGACGAATGCGACCCAGACCCCGATGGCGGCGAAGGTGCCACCGCCGGCCATCCCCACGATGCCGCAGATCAGGGCCAGCACGGCGTAGGTACGCCGTTGCCGGCCCTCGTCCATATCACCCGTAGACCGGGTACTTGCGGCACTGCGCGCTGACCGCATCGCGGACGCGGGCGATCACGGCCTCATCCGCCGGGGCATCGAGCACGTCGGCGATCCAGTTGGCCAGATCCACGCAGTCCTGCTCCACGTAACCGCGCGTGGTGACCGCCGGCGTACCCAGGCGCAGGCCCGAGGTCACGAACGGCGAACGCGGGTCGTTCGGCACCGAGTTTTTGTTGACGGTGATGTGGGCCAGGCCGAGCGCGGCTTCCGCATCCTTGCCCGAGACATCCTTGCCGATCATGTCGACCAGCATCAGGTGGTTCTGGGTGCCGCCGGAGACGATCTTGTAGCCGCGCGCGATCAGCGTGTTGGCCATCGCCTGGGCGTTCTTGACCACCTGCTGCTGGTAGGCCTTGAAGCCCGGCTCCAGCGCTTCCTTGAAGGCCACGGCCTTGCCGGCGATGACGTGCATCAGCGGACCGCCCTGGATGCCCGGGAACACGATGGACTGCAGCTTCTTCTGCAGTTCTTCGCTTGCCCCCTTGGCGATGATGATGCCGCCGCGCGGGCCGCGCAGGGTCTTGTGGGTGGTCGAGGTGACCACGTGGGCGTGCGGCAGCGGGCTCGGGTAGACGCCAGCGGCGACCAGACCGGCTACGTGCGCCATGTCCACGAACAGGTAGGCACCGACCTTGTCGGCGATGGCGCGGAAGCGTGCCCAGTCCACCACCTGCGAGTAAGCCGAGAAACCGGCGACGACCATCTTCGGCTTGTGCTCGACCGCGAGGCGCTCGACCTCGTCATAGTCGATCAGGCCGGCTTCGTCGACACCGTACTGGATGGCGTTGAACAGCTTGCCCGAGGCGTTGACCTTGGCACCGTGGGTCAAGTGGCCGCCGTGGGCCAGGCTCATGCCCAGGATGGTGTCGCCCGGCTGCAGCAGCGCGAAGTACACGGCCTGGTTGGCCTGCGAACCGCTGTGCGGCTGCACGTTGGCGTAGTCGGCATCGAACAGCTGCTTGAGGCGATCGATGGCCAGCTGCTCGGCGATATCCACGTATTCGCAGCCACCGTAGTAGCGCTTGCCCGGGTAGCCTTCGGCGTACTTGTTGGTCAGCTGGCTGCCCTGGGCTTCCATCACCGCCGGGCTGGTGTAGTTCTCGCTGGCGATCAGCTCGACATGGTCTTCCTGGCGCTGGGTTTCGGCGGCAATGGCCTTGGCCAGTTCGGGATCGTAGGTTTCGATGCGGACGTCACGCGGGAACATCGGTTACTCCAGGCAGGGAGGGGACAGCAGAGCCCCTGATTGTAAGCGGGCTGGCCTGCCGGGGCGACCGCTGGCCGCGGGGTGCTCCCCGGCCCAGGGCACAGCCGCCCGTTTCCCGAACCGTGACGCAATTCCTTGTGAAGCTGAATTATTTAGCTTTTCGGCCTAAAGGCCCGCCTTTCGACGCCGATACGCCCTGTCCAAATCAGGGGATTTTCGCGTGATTCATCCGCACCATTGCTGCTCGTCGGCCACGACGCTGGCCAACCGTCGCACCAGCACCTCCACCACCGCACGCCGCGCCTCGTTGCTGGCGCTCGCCGTCGGCCTGGCCGTCAGCGCCGGCGCCCAGGCCGTCAATACGTCCCGCACGGGCGATGGCGACTGGTATGACGCGACCCGCTGGAGCAGCGGTGTCCCGACCGCCGCCAACAGCTGGGCCTATGTCGATGGCTACACGCTGACCCTGCAGACGCCGGGTGCGCGATCCTGGCAGCTATACCTGGGGAACACCGCCGATGCCTATTTCGACATGAGCAACGGCGCCACCCTGGACACCGCGACGGCCACCCTGGGTGCCGCCGCCGGCCACAGGGGCTCTGCCGTGCTCAGCGGCGCCGGGACCTCCTGGGATATCCAGTACGACATCGGCGTGGGCCACGAGGGCCGTGGCGAATTGTCGGTGCTCAGCGGCGCGCACCTGTATACGAACAACGCCTGGGTCGGCTCGATGCCCGGCAGCACTGGCCTGGTGCAGGTGGATGGTGCCGCCAGCCGCTGGGACGCCGGCACGATCTATGCGGGCTCCGATGGCAACGGGCGGGTGGAAATCACCAATGGTGCAAAGACCATCAGTGACAAGACCATCCTGGGACGGACCAGCAGCGGTGTCGGCACGGTGGTCGTCAGCGGCACCGGTTCGCATCTGACGGCCACCGACCTGCAGGTGGGCGTGGCCGGCACGGGCGAGCTGATCGTGCAGGCCGGCGCAGGGCTGCACAGCAACACCGCGGTCCTTGGCGCCGGCGGCAGTGGCCTGGTCACGATCAACAACGCCACCTCACAATGGATCAACGATGGCCTGCTGACCATCGGCAGCCGCGGCCACGGTGACCTGCAGGTCTACAACGGCGCCAGCGTGGTCACCCACGGCCTGCTGGTGGCCACGCAGGGCGGCAGCGGCATGCTGACCATCGGCGCGGATGCGGGTGTCGACAACAGCGGTGCCACGGCCACCTTCGGCGATAGCAACGCGGCCACGATCAACGTGGGCGGCCTGCTGGTCACCGACACGGCCATTCTGGGTCGTGCCGTGGGCAGCTTCGGCGAGGTGCTCGTGAACGGCCCCACCGCCCGCTGGATCAGCAACACGTTGCAGGTGGGCCAGGAAGGCATCGGCACCTTCAACGTCGACAACGGCGCAACCGCCTCCGTCAGCGGGTCGATCCTGCTGGCCGCGGACGGTACTGCCCGCGGCTCGCTGCTGGTCGGCAACAACGCGACGCTGGCGGTCGGCAACAGCGCCGGCATCGAAAGCATCCGTACCGGCGATGGCACCGGCAGCGTTGAACTGGCCGGCGGCCTGCTTCGCAGCAATGGCTGGGTGAACGTCGACAGCGACGTGCTGGTCAGCGTGTCTTCGCAGCTGGATACCGTGGGCAACCTGGGCATCCAGGGCGACATCAGCGGCACCGGCGGGCTGCGCAAGCGTGGCGCGGGCGTGTTGATGCTCAGCGGCGCAAACACCTTCAGCGGCGGCCTGCAGATCGACGCCGGCACGTTGTCGCTGAACGGCGCGGCCTCGGCCGGCCGCGGCGTGGTGACGCTGGGTGATGGCACCTCGCTGGGCCTGGTCAACATGACCACCCTGGACAACAGCGTGCGCCTGCTGGGCACTGCGGCCGTGTGGGTTCCCAACGGCACCAGCGTGACCTTCGGTGGCGGGCTGAGCGGTGTCACCGGTGCCGTGCTGGAAAAGAACGACAGCGGTGAGCTGGTGCTGAGCAATGGCGCCTTCAGCGGCCTGACCCAGGTCAACGGCGGCACCGTGCGCGCGATCGGCAATGCCATGCCGAGCGGCGACATCGAGATCGGCAGCGCCGGGCGCTTCCAGACCGATACCACCCGCGTGGTCAGCTACGCGGGCCGGTTCAGTGGCAACGGTCAGCTGCAGCAGGGGCGTCATTTCCTGACCCTGACCGGGGACAGCAGCGCGTTTACCGGTACCACCGTGGTCGACGGCGGCATGCTGGAGGTGACCGGTGCGCTGGGCGGCGACATCCAGATGACAAACAATGCCCTGCTGGCCGGCACGGGCAGCGTGGGCAGCGCGCACCTGCTCAGCGGCAGCGTGCTGTCGCCTGGCAGCCGCCAGCTTGGCAGCGTAGGTCGTTTGTCGATGAGCGGCGACCTGGTGTTCGACCCGAGCGCCACCTACCAGGTGGACGTTGCCGCCGATGGCCGCAGTGACCTCGTCTCGGTGGCCGGACAGGCCACTGTGGGTACTGCGGGTACCGTGGCCGTTGCGGCAGCCGGCAACTGGGCGGTCTCCACCCGCTACACCGTGCTGACGGCAGGTGATGGTGTGACGGGCACGTTCGCCGGGGTGAGCAGCAACTTCGCTTTCCTCGATCCGAGCTTGAGCTATGACGCCAACAACGTCTATCTGACCATGGCGCGCAATGACGTATCCATGCCGGAGGTCGAACTGGCCTTCCCCGACGTGGTCGTCAACGCCAACCAGAAGGCCGTGGCCGGCGCGGTGGAAGCGCTGGGCGCGGGCAATGCGGTGTACGAGGCCGTGGTACGCCTGGAAGTACCGCAGGTCGTGCCGGCCTTCGACAGCCTGGGCGGTGAGATCCACGCCGCCGCACGCACCGCACTGCTGCAGGATCACTTCCTGCGCGATGGCATCCATCAGCGCCTGGACGGCACCGCGGTGAGCGGCGTCCTCGCCGGCAACACCGGCGTGTGGGTGGCAGGCAGTGGCAACTCGCTGCGCCTGGACGCCGATGGCCTGGGTGCGCGTTCGCGCGTGCAGCAGCAGGGCCTGATGGCCGGTGCCGACTGGCGCATCAGCGAGCGTGTGCTGTTGGGCGTGGCCGTGGGCGAGCAGACCTTGACCAATCGATTGGACGAGCGCCAGGCCAAGGCCGACGCGGACGCCACCGAATACGGCGTCTACGGCCAGTTCCAGAGGGAACACGTCAGCCTGCGCGGTGGCGTCAGCCGCACCGACTACCGCATCGACACCACCCGCGAGGTGACCGTCGGCAGCACCTTGTCCCAGTCGTTGGCAGCACGTTCGCATGCCACCGCCGACCGCGTGTTCGCCCGGGCGGGCTGGGACTTCACTGCCCGCACCGTGACGTTGACCCCGGAGATCGAACTGGCACACGTGCGTCTGCGCAGTGAGCAGATCGCTGAAACCGGCGGCGGCAGTGCGTTGCAGGTGCAGGCCAACCGCGACGAACTGAACACCGGCGTGGCCGCACTGCGCGCTGTCTGGGATATCAGCGGCGGGCAGCGCGACCGTGCGGCGCTGACCGCACGGGTCGGCTGGCAGTATGCCGACGGGGACCTCGGCGCTGCGATGCATGCGCGTTTCAACAACGGCAGCACGACGTTTGCGATGCAGTCCGTGCCGCTGGCGCGCAGCATGGGCCTGGCCGAGCTGGGCGTGGCGGTCAGCCCGACGACGGCAAGCCGCCTGTCGCTGCAGGCGCAGACCAGCGCTGGCGACGGCCAGCGCGATGTGGGCGCGCAGCTGAACTGGTCCGTCCGGTTCTGATGCGGATCAACGGTTGACCTGCAGGGCGCGCCTTCGGGCGCGCCCTTTTTCATGGGCGCGAGTGGCCCGGTGTCGGCGGGAAGGGATCGCGGTGATAGGCATCACCCGCTTTTGACGGTTGAGAAGGATCAGGCCTTGCGAAGCATCCGCGCCAGGGCCGCCAAACCGTCAAGGAAGTGCCTCGATGTCCTGTTCCGGCCGTCACCCCGATCGTCTCCTGCCAGGCACGCGCCGGCCGCCATATGCCAGCCTTCTCGCCCTTGCCCTCAGCACCTGCCTCGGGCCGCAGGCTTGGGCTCAGTCAGTAGACACCGGCGCAGCCCATACCCCCGGCACGCCGAACGCCACGACCGTGTTGATCGCACGGGTCACGGTGGAGGGGGTGGGCGATCACCCTGCCAGCGGCATCAGCCCAGCGTCCGTGAACGCCGTCGCCAACCGGACACTGCGTGAGATCAGCCCAACGTTGCCCGGCGCACTGGATTTCGAGCAGATCCAGCAGATCAGCGCGCGGATCACCCAGACGTATCGCGAGGCAGGGTTTCTGGTCTCGGTGGCCTATGTGCCGCCGCAGCAGATCGGTGACACCCGGACCCTGACGCTGAGGATCATGGAAGGCCGCGTGGGGCGCGTCGTGGTGGAGGGCAGCAGGCGCTATCGCGACGACCAGCTCAATGCCAGCAGCTTGAGCCTGATCGGCCGGCCGCTGCGACAGGCTGAACTGGAGCGCGCCCTGCTCTACGCCCGCGACCTGCCGGGGGTATCGGTCACCTCGGTCCTGCAGCCCGGCCAGAACGAAGGCGAAACCGACATCATCCTGATTGCCCAGGACAGTGATCACCCCTACGAAATCACGGCCGGCCTGAGCAATCACGGCACCGACAGCACCGGGAAATACCGCGCGGAGCTGGGCGTAAGTGCCTTCAACGCACTGGGGGCTGGCGACGTGCTGGCTGCCAGCCTCGGCTACGGTCTCGACCCTGCCGACAGCTGGCAGGCGGCGCTGTCATTGAGTGTCCCCTTCGATGACGTCCAGGGACTGAGCGGTATCGTCGGCATCAGCCGCAGCGAAATGGAGGTCAACAGGGGGCCTTTCGCTGCAATGCAGCTCAAGGGTCCAACCACGATGTTCTATACCGGAGGCGACTGGAAGTTCATCCAGCGCACGGATCTTCAGGTGCAGGCATCGGCTCGCTGGATCCACGAAACATCCGAGCTGGAAGGGCTGGGCATCGTGCTTTCCCGGAACACCTTCGATGTGATCGATGCCGGCGTGAGCCTGCGCCATACCGATCGCCGCTGGCGGGGCATGAACCTGGCACAGATATCGTTGCGCAAGTCGATCAACGATGAATCATCTCCGCAGAACTGGCTCTACACCTCGCATGCGCCCTACTTCTGGGTGGGACGCATGGCGCTGGCGCGCCTGCAGGCATTGCCCGGCCACCAGCGCTTGCTACTGCGCGGCAATGCCCAGTTCACCGATGACGCGCTGACGCCGATGGAGCAGTTCAGTGTGGGCGGGCCGACCAGCGTGCGCGCGTATCCGCTGTCCACCGCATTGGGCGATCGTGGCGTGCAGGCCACGCTCGAGTATCAGGTCAGTGCACCGGGCTTTGCCGACAAACCCTCGCCGTTCAACAACCGCCGCTGGGGGGAGCTGCTCGACATCAACGCGTTCTATGACTGGGGCCGTACCTCGCCCGCACCGGACAACCGCCGCCAAGGGGTACTGCCGATGACGCTGGAGGGCGTGGGATTGGGGGTTGGCCTGCGCCTGCCGTGGAAACCCGACCTGCGCCTGGACATGAGCGCGGCCAGGCCCACCGGCAGCTACCGCGGCAGCGATGAACGCAGCACCCAGTACTGGGCGCGCATCAGCACCACCTTCTGAGGACCTCCGCCGTGAATCGCATTTATCGACTTGTATTCAATCATGTGCTGGGCCTGGTGCAGGTGGCGGCAGAAGTCTGCTCGACAGCGCGGAGTGGGCAGCGCCCAGTCACACGCCGGCCCCACCGTCCCGTCCTGCGGGCACTGACGGCCGCGCTGCTGCTGACCGGCAGCCTGCACGCCGCGGCACAGACGCTGCCGCAGGGTCAGATCATCCGGTCAGGCTCGGCCATCATCAACGTCAGCGGCACGGTGATGACGATCGACCAGGCCAGCCGGGCCTCGCTCATCGAATGGAACAGCTTCAACATCGGCGCCGCCAACACGGTCCAGTTCAATCTCCTGCAGGGTTCGCAGGCGACGGCGATCAACCTGGTCACAGGCAGTTCGGGCAGTCTCATCAATGGTCAACTGACGTCCAACGGCCAGGTATTCCTGATCAACCCGGCGGGCATCACGTTCAATGCGGGCTCCAGCGTGAACGTAGGTGGGCTGCTGGCCAGCACGCTGTTGCCCGGCACGCCGGGGCTGCTGGACGCCAACGGGGTTTCGCCCACCTTCCAGCTGGCCGGTGGGGGCACCAGTGCCGTGGTCAGCAACAACGGGGCCACGCTGACTGCCCTCGCCGGTGGCATCAGCCTGATTGGTGGCGCCGTGTCCAACACCGGCGTCATCTCGGCGACCAACGGCAACATCGACCTGGTCGCCGCTGGTGCTGCCACGGTCATGAATGGTGTCTCATCCTCGGGAATGTCGCAGTTGACGTTCCTGCCGACGGCTGCCAGTACGATCGCCGGCACCGGCATCAGCAATGCCGGTGTCCTCAACGCACGCAACATCGGCATGAACGCGCTGATGGGGCCTGGCCTGTCCAGCGTTGGCATCAACACCGGCGGAACCATCATCGCCAACGCCATCGATGCAGGCGATGGCAGCCTCACCATCCGTAGCTCCAGCGCCATCCAGATGTCCGGTGGCAACGTCACTGCCCGATCGGTCGATCTGGCGGCCACCGATGCTGTCGGACTGGCCGGCGACATCAACGCCGATGACATCGCGATCCAGGCGGGTAGTGTGATGCAGACGGCCGGTGCCGTGCAGGGCACGCTGCAGCTGGGCGTGCAAGGCAGCGTGAATCTGGCGCAGGCTGGCAACCGCATCACCACCGTCGGCGGTACTGTCGGTGCTGGCCTGACGCTGACCACCAACACCGACCTGAGCAATGGCGCAGCCTTGTCGGTCGGCGGCACCAGCACCCTCAGCGCAGGCCAAGCCGGCGCTCGCAGGAACATCACGCTGACCAACACCGACAACAGTTTCGGCGGACGGGTCAACGCCACCGGCGCCGACCTGATGCTGGTCGGCAGCGGCAGGCTGGGGTTGGGGACCATCGATGCAACAACCCTCGTAGCGCAGGGCGGCAGTATCGGCCTGAACGGCGCAGTCACGACCACGGGCAACCAGACCTATCGATCCGCGGTGACGCTGACCGGCAATTCAACGCTGGAGGGAAGCGCGATCGCCTTCGATGGCACGATCGATGGCAGCTATCGCCTGGACGTGGCGTCCAGGGGATTGTCCACGTTCTCCAGTGCGGTGGGCGGCATCTCGCCGCTGCAGGGCCTGAATGTCGATGCCGGTGGTGGCATCCAGCTGGCCGGCAACGTCAACGCCCTCGGCAGCATCGCCTTCTACGGCCCGCTGCGCCTGGTCGGCTCGCGCAGCCTGACCTCCACCACCGGGAACATGGAGCTTGCCGGTACGGTGGACGGTGACGGCGGTGCGTTGTCGCTAAGTGCACGCAACCTGACCTTCGGCGGTGCGGTTGGAGGCAGCGGTGCGGTGGCAGGCCTGCTCGCCCAGGCCACTACCATCACGGTTGGCAATGCCATCACCAGCAGCGGCACGATCATGCTCGATGGCGATGTGCAACTGGCCGGCGATACCCGACTGACCAGCACCGGCAGTGGCGTCATCACCACCGGTGGCATCACCAGTACCCGGCCCAACGGCTACGACCTGGGCCTTGTTACCGACGGTGCGATCCACGTCAACGGCAACATCAGCGCTGCCAATGTCGCCATCGAAGGATCGCAGTTCAGCGGCCAGGGCATCACCAGCAGGGGCAACCTCGACATCAGTACCGCCGCCTCGCTGGCCCAGGCCGGTGCCTACCAGGTCGATGGCAGGACACGTATCAGCTCCGATGGCGACATCGTCCTGCGCGATGCCGGCAACCGCTTCAGCGGCGAGGTCAGCCTGAGCGCCGTCAATGCCGAACTACACGCAGGCAACCTCCTCCTGGGCAACAGCAGGCTGGACCGCGATCTCACGCTGGCGCTGAGCGGCGGGCTCGGCCAGAGCGCCGGCAGCATGCTGGATGTCGGTGGGGCCACGCGCATTGCAGCGGGCACCTCGATCCAGCTGGACAACACGGACAACCAGGGTCGCGCGGTCAACCGGTTTGGTGGCCCGGTCTCGCTGCGCGGCGGCAACAGCGGCATCCGCGGCACAGGCACGTTGGCATTCGCGGATCTGGATGTGGCCAGCGTGGTGGCGATCGCCGATACCGTGAAGCTTCCCGTGGCGGGCCGCAGCATCGGCCTGCAGTACTACCAGGGCGCCATCGAACTGGCTGGCGATACCGTGCTGGACAGCCAGCTGGGCGAGATCAACTTCCAGGGCAGCGTTGACGGCGGTCACGCGCTGACCATCGCACGGGCCCTGGATGTCGTGTTCGGTGGCAACGTGGGCAGCAACCGCGCACTGGCCAGCCTCGATACCCGCAACGGCGGGCCACTGCGCCTGAGCGGCAATATCACCGCCGATGGCGCCATCATGCTCGGCAATCTCAGTCTGTCCTCGGCCATCCCGCAGTTGTTCAGCGTGCGCAGCAACAGCGGCAGCCTGCAGGTCGGACGCATCGACGGCACCAGCACCGGCCAGGCCAGCCTGGCACTTGCCGCACACGGCACTTTGGATCTGCAGGGCGATGCTGGCACGCTTGCCGGCGCAGGGTTGAACAACCTGCAGCTGAGCGGCGCGACGGTGAAAACGAAGGCCATCCGTACCAGCGGCCAGCTCGACATCGCCAGCACCAGCGGCTTCGCCCAGAACGGCGCGCTCAACGTCGGTGGCAACGCCAGCTTCACTGCCGGCAGCGGCGGCGATCTGACACTCGACACGGAGCCCAATACGTTTGGCGGCACGGTGGCATTGCAGGGCAACCAGGCGCGGATCGGCGCGCAGTCGGCATTGGCGCTGCAGGGCGTCGATGTCGCCACGCTGGATGCCAGCAGTACGGGCAGCCTGTCGCTGGCCGATGCCCGCATTGCGGGAAGGGCCGGTCTCGATGCAGCCTCGCTGCTGATCGATGACGCCCGCATCGATGGTGCGCTGGTGGCCAGCGCAAGCGCCGGCGATATCCGCCAGGGAAGCGGCAGCGTGGCCATCGGCAGCAACAGCCAGCTGACCGCCAGCAACGACATCGTGCTCGGCAATGCAGGCAATCAACTGGGTAGCGCGCTGCAGGCCAGCGGCCACGATATCGTGCTGACCAGCGCCGCGGCGCTGGATCTGCAACAGTTGCAGGCGACCGGTCATGCATCGTTGGGCGGCAGCAGCGTGCAGCTGGGCAGTACATCCGTGCAGGGCGCGCTCCAGGTAGACAGTGCTGGTGCGATCACTCAGGCCGATGCACTGCAGGTGGGTGGCAGCAGCCGCCTGCAGGCAGGCGCGGATATCACCCTTGACCGGGCCGACAACCGCTTCGATGGCAGCGTTGCACTGGAGGGGCGCAACGTGGTGATCGCAAGCAGCGGCGGCCTGCTGTTGGACCGCACTTCCACCCGTGGCACCCTGGACGCGCGGGCCGGCACGGCCGGCATTTCCCAACAGGCCGCGCTGCAGATTGATGGCCGCACCGCCTTCACCAGCGACGGCGACATCCTCCTGACCGACGCGGGCAACCGCTTCGGTGACCTTGTCAGTCTGCGCGGACGCAATGCGTCCATCGCCACGACCGGCGCGCTGAAGCTGGACGACATCAGCACCGGCCAACTCATGGTCGATGCCGCTGGCGACCTGCAGTTGAACGGACACATCCTCGCCGACAATGCTGCGCTCTCCACCGGTGCGCTGTTCGACAACCGTACCGGGGCCGACGCCATCCGCATCACCGGGGCTGGCAACTGGCGCATCTATCTGCAATCGCCGCACGCTCCTCACGCGTTCAACACCCTGGACAGCGGCAACACCGCGCTCTGGAATACCGCTGCCTTTGCCGGCACCTCGGCGACCGGCAACCGCTATCTGTTCGCGTGGCAACCCACGTTGACCGTAGCCGGTGCCACCCTGCACAAAATCTATGGCGACACCCTGGATCTGAGCGGCGCGTTCACGGTGACCGGCATGATGGGCGGTGCTGCCGGTGCCTATCGTGGCGATACACTGGCGGATCTGTTGACCGGTGCGCCTGTGCTCACCTCGGCCGGCGCGGCCGCGGCCGCCAATGCATCCACGTCGCCGTACCTGATCGACGCTGCACAGGGCACACTTGATACGAGCGCATCCGGCTACGCATTGGCCCTCACCCCAGGCCAGTTGTTCGTTGACCGCCGCTCGCTCAGCCTTTCCGCACAGAACGGCAGCAAGACCTACGGGCAGACCGGTGGCCTCAACGGCTTCGTCAGCCAAGGCCTGGTCAACGGCGACACCGTGTCTTCAGTAGATCTGGCATCCACCGGCATGGTGGCGACGGCCAATGTCGGTGACTACACCATCACCGCCAGCAACGCCGATGGCACGGGGCTGTCGAACTACGACATCACCTACGTAGGTGGTGTGCTGTCCATCGGCAAGGCCGGGCTGACCATCACCGCCAACGATGCCCGCAGGGGCATCGGCCAGACCACCGCACTGAACGGCCATACCGCCGACGGGCTGCTCAACGGCGATGCCATCGACAGCCTTGTGTTGCGCACCGAGGGGGATGATGCCGGTGCGCGCCCCGGCCGCTATGCGATCCACGCCGGCGATGCGCAGGGTGCCCGCTTGGGCAACTACGAGATCCGCTATCGCCCCGGCACGCTGGATATCGTCGGTGTTTCCAGGGAGCAGGCACGGCAGATGGCCCGTGAAGTCGCGGCGAATCTGCCTGCTGTCGCTGTGTCCCCGCTGGCTGAACCGTCCACCACGCCGCTGTACCGCATGAGCGAAGCGGCTATCCGTCCCGTCGGGGATCGCTGCACGTCCTTGGGCGGAGGTTGCCTGCGCCACCCGCCGGAATGATCGCCGGCGTGCGATAGCAAGAAGGCGCATCCACCGGATGCGCCTTCTTGTCATCCGGCTTACCGGTTGATCACGTAGTCCGCAATGATCCCGGTGGCGATGGCGACCAGCAGCAGGTTGCCGCGATCATCGCGGATCCAGTGGTAATCGCGCGGCGGGCGGCGCACCGAATAGCGGCTGTAATCGTTGACCACGTAGACCGGGCCGCCGTAGTACTCACGGTAGCGGTGGCCACGCGCCCAGCCGTAGGAGCCATACCCTGGCGCCGGGCGATAGACCACACGCGGCGGCGGCGGGCCCGGACGGTAGTAACCACGGTTGTCGTAGCGATGGTCGTAACGGCGGTCGTGGCGGACCTCGCGACGGTCATGACGATCGTGCCGGTCATGGCGATCGTGGCGGTTGTCGCGGCGGTCATCACGCCACTCCCGGCGGTCGTGACCGCGGCCACGGTGGTCATCGGCAAAGGCCGGGGCCACGGTGGTCATCGGCAAAGGCCGGGGCCACGGTGCCCAAGGCCAGCAGCGAGGCTACGGCCCCGACCACAAATCGATTCATGCGCATGATTGGCCTCGCTTGGTGGGTTGATGGCTCCATCATGCGCACGGCGTCTGAACGGTCTCCGGCTGGAAACGGTTTCCAATTCAAGGGCTTTGACCCCGCATTCAGGCGGCGGCAAGCCCCGGGGCCGGTGGCTCCCGGCGGCACTGATCGCTTCCGGCTATAATCGGGGCATCCTTTTCTTCCATCTGTTCCTGTTCCGTCTGGAACGGGCGCAGGGTTGCGCCTTCGGAGACCTCATGTCCTCGCAATACATCTACACCATGAACCGCGTCAGCAAGGTGGTCCCGCCCAAGCGGCAGATCATCAAGGACATCTCGCTGTCGTTCTTCCCGGGTGCCAAGATCGGCCTGCTGGGCCTGAACGGCTCCGGCAAGTCGACGGTGCTCAAGATCATGGCCGGCGTGGACACCGATTTCGAGGGCGAAGCCCGCCCGCAGGCCGGCATCAAGGTCGGCTACCTGGCCCAGGAACCGGAGCTGGACCCGACCAAGACCGTGCGTGAATCGGTCGAGGAAGGCGTGGGCGAAGTGCTGCAGGCCCAGGCCCAGCTGGACGCCGTCTACCTGGCCTATGCCGAGGAAGGCGCCGACTTCGACAAGCTGGCCAAGGAACAGGAGCGCCTGGAGGCGATCCTGGCCGCCGGCGATGCGCACACCCTGGAAAACCAGCTGGACGTGGCCGCCGATGCGCTGCGCCTGCCGCCGTGGGAAGCCATCGTGGGCACCCTGTCCGGTGGTGAAAAGCGTCGTGTGGCGCTGTGCCGCCTGCTGCTGCAGAAGCCGGACATGCTGCTGCTCGATGAACCGACCAACCATCTGGACGCCGAGTCCGTGGAATGGCTGGAGCAGTTCCTGGCCCGCTATACCGGCACCGTCGTGGCCGTCACCCATGATCGCT
Source organism: Stenotrophomonas sp. AGC87 (assembly GCF_057333975.1). Taxonomy (NCBI): domain Bacteria; kingdom Pseudomonadati; phylum Pseudomonadota; class Gammaproteobacteria; order Lysobacterales; family Lysobacteraceae; genus Stenotrophomonas; species Stenotrophomonas sp. AGC87. Next base: position 91,459 of record NZ_JBHFHW010000015.1, on the reverse strand, counting down.
ACTTCCTGGACAACGCCGCCGAGTGGATCCTGGAACTGGATCGCGGCCGCGGCATTCCGTGGAAGGGCAACTACACCGACTGGCTGACCCAGAAGGACGACCGCCTGCGTCAGGAAGACAACCAGGAGAAGTCCCGCCAGAAGGCGATCCAGAAGGAACTGGAGTGGTCGCGCCAGAACGCCAAGGGCGGCCGCACCAAGGGCAAGGCCCGTCTGGCCCGCCTGGAAGAGCTGCAGTCGGTGGATTACCAGAAGCGCAACGAGACCAATGAAATCTTCATCCCGCCGGGCGAGCGCCTGGGCAATGCGGTGATGGAGTTCAAGAACGTCTCCAAGAAGTTCGGTGATCGCCTGCTGTTCGACAACCTCAACTTCCTGGTTCCCGGTGGCGCGATCGTCGGCATCATCGGCCCCAACGGTGCCGGTAAGTCGACCCTGTTCAAGATGATCACCGGCCAGGAAAAGCCGGATACCGGCGAGATCGTGGTCGGCCCGACCGTCAAGCTCTCCTACGTGGATCAGAGCCGCGACGCGCTGGAAGGCAACCACAACGTCTTCCAGGAAATCGCCGGCGGCCTGGACATCCTCAACATCAACGGTGTGGAGATCCAGTCGCGCGCGTACATCGGCCGCTTCAACTTCAAGGGCCAGGATCAGCAGAAGCTGGTCGGTTCGCTGTCCGGTGGTGAGCGTGGCCGCCTGCACATGGCCAAGACCCTGCTGCAGGGTGGCAACGTGCTGCTGCTCGATGAACCGTCCAACGATCTGGACATCGAAACCCTGCGTGCGCTGGAAGATGCGCTGCTGGAGTTCCCGGGCAACACCTTCGTGATTTCGCATGACCGCTGGTTCCTGGATCGCATCGCGACCCACATCCTGGCGTTCGAAGGCGATTCGCACGTGGAGTTCTTCCAGGGCAACTACCGCGAGTACGAAGAAGACAAGCGCCGCCGCATGGGCGACGACGCCGCGCCGAAGCGCCTGCGCTTCAAGGCGCTGAAATAAGAAAGGAAAAACGGCCGCGCACTGCGCGCCCGTTTGCATTCCGGTAGGTCACGACCGTTGGTCGTGACGCCTTATCGTCGCGAGATAACCACCATGTCCCTCCCCGAGCGCCTGTTCCAGCTGCAGCAGCACGGCACCTCCGTGCGCACCGAACTGCTGGCCGGCCTGACCACCTTCCTGACGATGTCCTACATCGTGTTCGTCAACCCGGACATCCTGGGCACCACCGGCATGGACCCGGGTGCGGTATTCGTCGCCACCTGCCTGGCCGCTGCACTGGGCTCGATGGTGATGGCGTTCGCCGCCAACTTCCCGGTCGGCATGGCCCCGGGCATGGGCTTGAATGCGTTCTTCGCCTTCACCGTGGTCGGCGCCGCCGGCCTGCCCTGGCAGCAGGCGTTGGCCGCCGTCTTCATATCCGGTCTGGTGTTCCTGGTGTTGTCGCTCACTGGCGTACGCGCGTGGCTGGTGGCGGGCATCCCGCCCTCGCTGCGTGCGGCGATCGTGGCCGGCATCGGGCTGTTCCTGGCGATCATCGCGCTGCAGAAATCCGGCGTGATCATCGCCAACACCGACACGCTGGTCGCACTCGGTCCGCTCAACACCGCGCCGCCGCTGCTGGCACTGGCCGGCTTCCTGCTGATCGCGATCCTGGAGGCGCGCAAGGTGCGCGGTGCGATCCTGATCGGGATCCTGGCCGTCACCGGTGCCGCCTGGCTGCTGGGTGATGTGCAGTTCCACGGCCTGATCTCGCTGCCGCCGAGTCTGGCCCCGACCTTCCTGCAGCTGGACCTGCCCGGCCTGCTGCACCACGACGGCGGCGCGCCGATCGCGGTGTTGCTGCAGGTGGTGCTGGTGTTCGTGCTGGTGGAAGTGTTCGATGCCACCGGCACGTTGTATGGCGTGGTCGGTCGCGCGGGGCTGCTGAAACTGCCGGGCGCACAGAAGCGGTTCGGCCGTGCGCTGCTGGCCGACAGCACCGCGATCGTGGCCGGCTCGCTGCTCGGGACCAGCAGCACCACCGCCTTCGCTGAAAGCGCTTCGGGCGTGCAGGCCGGTGGCCGCACCGGGTTGACCGCGCTGGTGGTGGCCGCGCTGTTCCTGGCCGCCCTGTTGTTCTCGCCGCTGGCGGCGATGGTGCCCGGCTACGCGACCGCCCCTGCCCTGCTGTTCGTGGCCGGGCTGATGCTGCGTGAGCTGGTCGATGTGGACTGGGGCGACCTGACCGAATCGGTGCCGGCCGCGCTGTGCGCGTTGGCGATGCCGTTCACTTACTCCATCGCCAATGGTCTGGCCTTCGGCTTCATCGCCTACGCGGTGCTCAAGGCCGGCACCGGGCGCTGGCGCGAGGTGCACCCGGCGGTATGGCTGGTGGCCGGGCTGTTCGTGCTGCGTTACGCGCTGGAATGAGAGTGTGCCTACCGACGCGCGGTCGGTAGGCGGCGGATCAGGCCCAGGCCGGCCGCAATTGGCCGTCGGCGGCGAAGCGATAGCGACCTTCGTACCAGCCCAGCGCAAACAGGCTGAGCACCTGCTCGTAATAGCGCGGCGGTGCGGCACGCTGCTGCTCCGGTGTGGGCAGGCCAGCCACCATCGCCTTTGCCCGGTCCGCTTCGCCCTGCGCCTGCAGGTACGGCACCAACGCCGCCTCGAAGCCGTAGTTGCCAGTGCCCTCGCGCGCGCCGGTGAGCGTGTTGACCTTCTCGGGTATCGGCTGGCCGTCGCGCAACACCGTCAGCGGGCCATGCAGCGCCTCCAGCACCGGGCGGAAGCTGGGATCGTTGACTGCGGTCATGCCCGCCCACAGGTAGCAGCGGATGGCGTCATAACTGCCGAGCGGGCCCTTGTCGGGGTCGGCGATGAAGCTGCCGTCGCGCCATGCGGTCCAGTCCGGCGCGAAGCCGTGCGGTGCGGTGTCGCGCAACAGACGCATGCTGTTGCCGATCACGGTGGTCCACGGCCCGGTCGGGTCCAGTGCGGCGAACCGGCGCAGCAGCGGCAGTGGGACGTAGCTGGGATTGAAGCGCCAGGTATCTTCGGTCGCAAACCCGTTCGGCCCCGGCATCAGCATCGTGCCCAGACCCGGCACATTCACCACTTCCTGGGCCAGGATCGCGGCCAGCATCGCCTCGGCGGTCTGCCGCAGTGCGGGCCGTTTCCACAAGCGCGCCGCTTCGTGCAGGGTGTAGGCCAGCCACACGTCCGAGTCGCTGGCCGGGTTGTCGTCCAGCACCTTCCAGGCGCTGGCGGCGGCATCACGCCCCCACAGCCAGGCCGGCAGGCGCTGGGCCATGCTGCCGCCGGCGAGGTTGTCCTCGGTCCAGCGCAGGATGCGGTCGAACAGCGGCTGGTCGTTGTCCACCAGCGCGAAGAACAGCGCGTAGGACTGGCCCTCGGAGGTCGAGCGCTGGTCGGCGTTGTTGTGGTCGACCATGCGGCCGTCCGGGGTCACGCTGGAAGCACGCATCACCTGCCATGCCGTCCACGGGCCGGGGCCACGCGCCGGGCCATTGGCCGAGCAGGCCAGCAGCGGGGTCACGGCCAGCGCCTGCAGCAGGCGGCGACGCATCGGGTGGAACGATGGGGAATCAGTCACGGGACATCAGCCTCTTCGCAGCAGGAACCAGCCAAGCCTGCGGGACGCCCGCGGCCAGGTAAAGCCTGGCAGCGGGCCGGTCATCAGCGCATGACGGCGATCATTCACCCGAGGTGTACGGCGAGCGCAGCGGCTGCGGCTGCTTGCCCAGCCCCGCGCCGAGGCGGTCGAGCAGGAAGCGCAGGTACAGGCTGGTGCCGAACTGCCGATAGTCACGCGCGTTGTTGAACTCCATGCGCCCGCCCAGGAACAGCTGCGAAGACAGCTGCCATTCGGCCGCGGCGCTGAGGTTGTAGGACACACCGGTCTTGGTCTGGCCGGTGTAGACCGGATCGACGTACTCGGTGGTCAGCCCCAGCAGCGCGGCCATCGAGGCGGCCTCGTAGGCAGCCTGCTGCATCGCCGGGTCGGTCGGGAAGTACGGCGCAGCGTCTTCCTTGAAGTGCTGTACGCCGACGCTGGTATCCAGCTGCCAGGCCACGCGGCCACTGGAGGTACGCCCGTTCCAGTGCACCGGGAAGCCGACATCCACATAGCGCTGCGGGCTGAAGTAGCCGCCGTGGCCGTAGGTGAAGCCGCTCAGGTTGCGGTCGTACTGCATCGCCGTGAGGTTCAGGCCAGCGGTCAGCGATTGGTTGTCGGTTTCCAGCGCGTGCACATACACGCCCACGCCGACTTCCTGGCGGTCGTTGTCGGCCACGTTCTCGCCTTCCAGGCGGTGCCAGGACGCACTGGCGTAGCCGCCCAACTGACCGTTGTCGACGGTCGCGGCGAGCTTGGCGCCACTGGCGGTCACCCCGCCCCAGCGCAGCCCGTTGCGCCCGTCTTCCACACCGGCGAAGGACAGCAGGCTGTCGGTCACCGCGCGGCGCGAGGCTTCGCCGGACCAGGTCAGCGCATCGCCGATCTGACCGCGGTAGCCGATGCCGCCGACGATCTGGGTGTCATCGAAGCCAAGCGGCGTGCTGCCAACGTCGGCACGGAAACCACCGCGTTCGTAGCCCACCGAGACGCCGGCACCGCTGGCATCCTGCGAACTCATCCGGCGCGAGCCTGCCGCGTTGGCCACCATCGCATACAAGGTGTCCTGGAAGGCCTGCGGGGTCTGCGAGCCACCGCCGCCCTGTGCCAGCGTCTTGAGCTGGGCCTGCTCGGCCGCGCTCAGCCCGCGCACGAGACTGGCGTTGCCCAATACCTGCGTGGCGATATCGCTGATCGGCGTGTTGGCCAGATCGCGGCTGAGGATGTAGCTGGGCAGTGGATCGGCGAACAGCAGTTCGCGGGTCGCGGCAACGCGCTCGGCCTGGGTCAGCGCGCTGTCGGTCTGGTTGAACAGCTCCTGGTAGCGGCCATTGTCCAGTGCGCGTTCGTAGATGAGATTGCGTGTGACGATGCTCTCGCCACGGGTCAACAGGGTCTGGTACAGCGAGGAGCCGACCAGGTCATCCACCGGCGTGCGGTCAGCCGCCAGGGCACCCGCGAGGGCGGCCTGCGGGCCACCGCCGAAGCGGCTGGCACTGGTGTATTCGGGATCCGGGCGCCCGGCGTCGAGCACGGTCGGGGTGATGGCCACTTTGAGCTTGCCATCGCCGACCGCAAACTGCCCTTCCAGCGGCACCTGCAGGTCATCGAGCTGGCCCATGCCGGCTTCGCCGGCGCGGGTGCGATACGCCGCGCCCACGGCCAGGCTGCTGCTGTTCTCGGCCTTGAGCGCGCGCAGTTCATCCAGCACGCCGTTGCCGGTGGTGGCCGGCGGCAGCGGGCCAAGCGCGGTGTTGCGCGAGGCGCGCGGCGCGCTCGCCTGGCTGGGCACCTGGCGCGAGCCGGGCACCGGCAACGGCAGGCCGACACCGCCGCTGGCCGCGGCCGTGGCCATGACCGGTTCCGGCAGACCATCGGCATCGATCACCGGGGTGACGCTCGCCGGGCCCAGGCTCAGGCCCATCGACGGACCGGCATCCATCGGCAGCGGTTCGGCGGCCAGACGGGCGGTCGCCGCCGGCAATGGCAGCCCCCCATCGCGCAGCGCTGCGGTACGGGTGCCACCGCCACGGTTGAGGCCGGCGAACGGATTGAAGCTGCCGCCGCCTGCCAGCATCGCCGTGCTCGCCTGCGGGTAGCCGTTGTCGAGCTGGCCACTGCCCTTCGCGGCAGCCGCAAGCGACGCGCGGAAGTAGCTTTCAGCGCGGCGGTTCTTGCCGGCCGCGCGGTACACACGGCCTGCGGCCGCCAACACATCCGGCGATTCCGGCGCCTGCTTCAGCGCGCGCTCCAGATACTGTTCGGCCAGGTCCATGTCCCGCATCGCCGCAGCACTGCCGGCGGCGGCGACCATCGCATCCAGATCGCCCGGGGCCAGCTGCAACTGCTGCTGATACAGCGCCAGGGCCTGGCCGTTGTCGCCCGCAGCGGCATACAGGCGTGCCAGCGCAGCAATGTTGCGCGGATCCTGCGGGCGCTCGGCCAGCGCCGGGGCCAACACCGCGTACGCGCCTTCAAGATTGCCGAGCTCGCGCAGCGCATCGACCTGGCGCAGCACGTAACCGCTGCGCAGATCGTTCAACCGAGTCTGCTGGCTCACCGAGAGCGGCACGTCGGCCAGCTGGCGCAGGATCGCGGCGACTTCGCCATCGCGCCCGGCGCGCAACAGCACCGAGGCATATTCCAGGCGGTTGTCGACGCTGGGCGAACCGCCTTCGATCAGGCGCTGCGCGAGCACGAGGGCGCGCTGCTGGCTGCCGATGTCGGCGTATGCACCGGCCAACGCGGCCACGATGGACGGATTCTTGACCCGGTCACCGAGTGCGGCTTCGGCACGGGCCAGCAACAGCTGCGCTTCGCCGCTGCGCTGGCGCTGCATGAGCGAGCGCGCCTGGGCGGCCTGCACCTGCACCCATGCTGTGTCGTGCAGCGCAGTCATTTCAGAATCCCGCGAGGCGGTGGGGATGCGTTCGAGCAGTGCATAGGCCCGCGGCCAATCACTGCTTTCCTGGGCGAACAGGGCCTGCGCATACAGCGAGGTCGCCGAGCTGTCGTCCAGCGCGCGCAGCCCTTCGATCACGCCGTTGGCCTGGTCGGGGCGGCCGGCACGCTTGTACAGGCGCGCCAGTTCCAGCCGCAGCCACGGATCGCGCGGCTGCACCAACAGTGCATCTTCGAGTTCGATCTGCGCCATCTCGATGCTGCCTTCGGCCAAGGCCTGCTGCGCACGAGCGCGGGCCAGGTTGGCACGCAGCACGGACTGGCCGCCGGCGCTTTCCTGCTGGGCCGGGGTCAGCCGGTCGAACAGTGCGGCCGCTTCATCGGCGCGGCCCAGGCGGCCCAGCAGACCGACCAGGCCCTGCAGCGCACCGGCGTTACCGGCATCCAGTTCCAGTGCCTTGCGGTAGCTGCGTTCGGCCGCGGCCGGATCGCTGCCGCTCTGCAGGTCCGCAAGCGCAACGTAACCCGCAGGCTCCTTCGGCTGCAGCGAGATGACCTGCTGCACACGGGCGATGGCATCGCCGCTGGGCTGGCGACGCACCTCCTGCAGGGTCAACCAGTAGCGGGGGGGGG
>NZ_JBHFHW010000015.1:79939-84259 GCF_057333975.1 Stenotrophomonas sp. AGC87 | reverse complement strand
CAGCCGCGCTACGCCACTTGCCGTTGATCGCAGCAGCCGGGCGCAGCAGTTCATTGGCTTCGCCGAAACGTTCCTGGCGCAGGCGCACCGAACCCAGCCCACCGAGTGCCTCGGCATCGCGCGGCCGCGCGCGCAGCACCTGCGCAAAGCGCGCTTCGGCCTGGGCCAGATTGTTGCTGTCCAGCGCGCGGAAGCCTTCGCCGAGCAGGCGCTGGTTCGGGTCCTGCGGCACGGGACGGTTGGCCACGGCCTGCTCGCGCAGCTGCGCCTGCTTGGCCGCCACTTCACGATCATTCGGCACCACGTCCAGGAAGGCCTGGTACAGCCCGGCATCGGCGGTGGTGGCGTTGAGCCACAGCAGCGCCTGGCGCCAGGCCGCACGCGCGGGGCCGGCGGTGTCGGTGGCTTGGCTGAGCGTACGCAGCTGGGCGATGCCCTCGCGGCGGGTCGGCTCGCGGTAGGTCAGCACCTGGGCCAGCGCGAGCTTGGCCGGGTTGTTGTTGCCGGTGGCGATACGGCGCAGGCCATCGCGCGCGCGCGTCCAGCCTTCCGGCGTACCGGCCAGCACCTGGTAGTACTCCAGCGCCAGGTCATTGGGCGGACCGCCGGCACCGAACGCTTCGTCATAGGCGCGCACCGCTTCGACATAGCGACCGGCTGCCGCCGCGCGACGCGCGGTCTGCAGCTGGTTGCCACCACCACCGCCGCCGAGCGCCATGCGCAGGCGCGTGGCCTGCGCCGAGGAGGGATGACGTGCCTGCAGCTGCTGCAGACGCTTCTGCGCTTCGGCACGGCGGCCTTGGTTGAGGTCGATCAGGCCCAGGCCGAGCAGTGCATCGGCCTGGTTGGGATCGGTCGCCAGCAGCTTGCGCCACGCATCGGCCGCCAGGTCCTCGCGGCCCTGGTCCTGCCAGTAGTTGCCCTGGCTGACCAGCTGCTGCGTCGATGACGCGTTCTGCGCAAAGGCCGGCACGGTCAACACGCACAGGCCGACCAGGCAAAGGGGTGTCAGGGTCTTGCGGAACATGGCGAACTCCACGCGGGCAGCAGTCGCCCATCGGCAGAAAAACGGTAGCGGCGATCCATCCAGCCCTTGCCGAACAGCACCAGGGCACGATCGTAATAGTTGAGGGTGCCGGCCGCGGGAATCCGCGCCAGCTGTGCCTTGGCCAGCGCGGGCTGGCCAAGGGCACTGAGGTACGGCAGCAGTGCGGCGGCAAAGCCCGGCGACGGTGCGCCGGTGCCGACGCCACGGCGCGTCTCGATCTTTTCGGCGAAGCCGGCCTGCGCGCGCAGCAGCGATGCCGGGCCGGACAGGCCGTCGAGCAGCGTGCGCCGCAGCGGATCGGCCGGGTCGGTCATGCCCGCCCAGAGGTAGCAGCGGATAGCATCGTAGCTGCCGGTCGCGCCCTTGGCCGGGTCGACCACGAAGGCCTTGCCGTTCCAGGCGATCCAGTCCGGCGCGAAGCCGACCGGTGCACTGGCGCGCACCATCGCCACGCTGCGCTCGGCCAGCCGCGCCCACGGACCACGTGCATCGACGGCGGCGAAGCGGCGCAGGACGAACAGCGGCAGGTAACTGGGGTTGAGCGTCCAGCGGTCGGCCTGCACGAAGCCGCGGTTGCCCGGCAGCAGCATCGGTCCGAAGCCGGGCAGCTCGACGACTTCGGCCGTGCGCATCAGCGCCAGCGTCTGCCGCCCGGCCTCGACCAGGCCGGGGCGCTTCCACAAGCGGCCGGCTTCAAGCAACGCGTAGGCGATCCACAACTCACCATCAGAGGCGGTGTTGGGGTCGAGCACGCGGAACTGTCCATCGGCCGCCTTGCCCCACAGCCAGGCCGGCAGATTGAGATCGGCGCGGCCTCGGCAGAGGTGGCGGCGGGTCCAGGCCAGGATCCGATCGAACAGGATCGGATCGTTGTCCACCAGTGCGAAGAACAGTCCGTAGGACTGCGACTCGGACGTGCTGCGCAGATCGGTGTTGAGATGATCGACCACGCGGCCATCGGCCTCGATATGCCGACCGACGAACGCCCGCCACTCACGCCACGGCGTGCCACACGCTTGCGCCAGGGCATTGAGCGGCAGCGCGGCGGCAGCACCGGCGGCCGCCAGCGCCTGCAGGAAGCGACGGCGCGGCGGCGCCGGCACGGGGTCGGACGTGTCGCGCATGCTCAGCCGGACATCCCGATACGGGCCTTGGCGTTGCGCTTGAGCAGCCAGCGCGCGATCAGCGCCAGCAACAGGCACCCCAGGCCCACGAAGGCGGCCAGCAGCAGCGGACTCTGCGAGAAGTACCAACGCAGCCAGGTCAGCGGCGGCAGGTGGCCGACGTAGTAACTCTGGTTGCCGGCCAGGCTGCGCACCTTGTCTTTCTGCAGCAGCACCACGCTGCCCTGGAAATCACGCAGGCGGTCCGGGTCGAACCACGCCTCGAACAGGCGGTTGACCTGCGCCGGATCATCGGCCATCACCGCGATCACGCTGCGCCCCTTGCGCAGAGGAGATTCGAAGCCCATCAGGACTACATCGCCAGCATCCGGACGCACCGACACTTCGGCGGTGGTCGGCAGATCGGTACGGCGCGCATCCGGCGACAGGAACGACGGCATCCGCTCGAACACCCAGTCCGACAGCTGGAAACGGCGGGACTGCCCCGCCTCGCCGATCGGCAGGTGCGCGGCCCACTCACCGAACAGCGGCTGGCTGCGACGCGACCCCAGCACCACCAGATCCTGGTCGGCGTGCTCGCCCACCTGGCCGGCGGCGATGATGCGGTTGCGCAGCGCCGGGTAACCGGTCGAGGCGCCCATGCGGCCGAGCAGGGTCAGCACGTTGCCGACGTCATCGGCATTGGGGTTGTTGGGCAGCACCAGCACGGTCTCGGAAAGATCGGCCAGACGCGTGAACGGATAGCCGGCATTACCGAAGGCGGCCAGGTTGGGCATCGCCATGTAGTGGTCGAAGCCGCTCAGATCGATGCTGGTGTCGCCGTCGATCGCTGCGGACACGTCCGGGAAGGTGTTCTTGCATTCGGCCGCCTGCGGGCGATCAAAGAAGAAGTGGAAGCGCAGCTGGCTGTTGGACGAGAACGGGCCGGTCGGCAGCATCACCTTCTGCTGGATCGGCATCACGCCCGGCGCCTTCATCTTGTTCCACAGCATCTCCGACACCGAGCGCGGTGCCGGGCGGCCGTTCAAGGGCAGCGTGGTGACGAAGGCATCGTTGATGCTGATGTTCAGCGCCGACTTGTTCGCGCCTTCCGGCAGCGTGTAGCGGTAGCGCAGATCCAGCGGGATGCCATCACGGCGCCACGTGAACAGATCCGGCGGCAGCTGCAGGCCGATCCGGATCAGGTCCGGGTGGTAACCGACCACGTTCAACTCGCTGGTCTGCTGGACCAGTTCGGAGACACGCACCGGACGATCGCTGGGCACCCACTTTGGCGCGTCGTACGGCTTGCGCGGCGCGATTTCCTTGAAATCGCCGATGCTGGCGGTCGGGCCGGACAACGGCGTGCCCAAGGTCAGCGCGGTGGCCGCGATGCGCAGCTCAGCGTCGTCGCGTCCTAGCACCAGCAACAACTTGCCGTTGGCATCGTTCGGGTTGGCGATCACCGCCAGGGTCGGTCCGCTGATGTCGGGCAGCACCAGGCCGGCCGGCGGGTTGCGCGGAGTCGCCACGACCACCGCATTGCCCTCCAGCGGCACGGTATCGATCGAGGCCGGGAACAGCGCGCCGCGATACCCGGCCAACGCACCGAACCACGAGGAGACGATACCGGCCGACTGCAGCAGGCCCTGCCCCGGCTGCCCGGTGAAGACGAACGGCAGTTCCAGCCGGTTGGTGTCGCGGGCATCGAAGAACGGCACGGGCAACAGCGACAGATCGTTGGTCAGCTGCAGCGGGCCCAGCCTAGTTCCAGATAGCTGCCGCTGTCGATGTTGGCCCACAGGCTGGTGTGGTCCGGATCCTCGCATTCGCGGGTGTAGTGGCCGATCAACTGCAGGTTGATGCGGTTGTAATCGATGATCATGCGCGGATCGATATCGATGTCGCGCTCGATCATCCGCCCGGCCTGCTCGACCGGCGTGGGCAACGTCGCCACGGTGACGTCATTGACGGTCACCTTCAGGTGCGACAGGTCGGGCAGCAGCGCCGGGGAATAGCTGTATTTGAGGTGCAGCGAGGCGCGATCGACCACCTGATCGTTGCGGATCGAGAACGGCACACCAGCGGTGCCCTGGATGCCCCGCAGGGTGATCTCGTAATCAATGCCGAGCTGCTTGAGCGTGGAGCGGCTCTGCCGCGAACCCGGCC
>NZ_JBHFHW010000015.1:45907-79873 GCF_057333975.1 Stenotrophomonas sp. AGC87 | reverse complement strand
AACGGGCCGCGGGCGCGGCCGGCGGCACGGACACTGCCGGGGCGGCATCGGCGGGTGCGGCGACGGGCGTGGCCGTTGCGGGTACCGCAGGATCCTGCGCGTAGACCGCGCCACACAGCAGGGTCAGGGTGAACGCCACCGCTGCGGCGGACGGACGCGGCACGCGCACCGGGCGGAACAGGGAACGGTCACGACGGGTCATGCGGAATCTCCGGTGCGCGGCGGGGTGGGGCCATCCTTGCGGCCTCCCGCAAGAACGAAACTGCCCAGGCGGTGGAAGCCGCGCATGCTGGCCTTGAGGACGTCGGTGGTGGAACGCAGGAACGTATCGCGGTCATGGCGACCCCACAGCTTCACCCAGATATCGGCACGGGCGAAGGTGGAGGTGACCAGCCAGCGTTCCTGCTCCAGGGTCAGCTCGCCGAACTGGATGCTGATCCCCTGGTCGTCGCGGTCATGCCGCACTTCGGCCGGCAGGCGCTGGCTGCGCTGGCGGTGCGCCAGCTCGACCTCGACGTGGGTCCCGGGCTGCACTGGCTGCGACTGATCCAGCCGCAGCGCCATGCCACCGGTGGAGAAGTTCAGCGTTCGGCACGGCAGTGCCTGGCCGTCGGGCAGGTGCAGTACAGCGCGCATGTTGAGCGGCACGCGGTGCGAGCGACGGATCTGGCGCTGTTCGCTGGAGGTGGCGATCACCGCGCCCAGCATGATCATGTTGTAGACGGTCCAGCCCAGGTTCAACCAGATCGTATTGACCTCGCCGCTGGTCTCGGCCATCACCATCCGCACGATGCCGGCCACCACGCCCAGCAGGTTCAACAGCAGCAGCAGCAGATACGGGCGGGCGATCTGTGCATCGAAATAGCTGCGCTGGACCAGCCCGCCCTTGGCGGTGACGTTGAACTTGCCCAGCTTGGGGTTGATCACCGCCATCAGGGTCGGCCGCAGGATGTACCAGGCCAGGGTGGTCTCGTACACCTCGTTCCACAGCAGATGGCGATGCTTGCCCTGCACACGCAGGTTGGTGAGGTTGGCCATCACGATGTGCGGCAGCGCGTAGGCCAGGATCATCAGCGCCGAGGCGTGGATGACGTGGGCGCCGAAGAACAGGAAGGCCAGCGGTGCGGTCAGGAAGATGATCCGTGGCAGGCCATAGAAGAAGTGCAGCATCGCGTTGGTGTAGCAGATCCGCTGCATCAGGCTCAGCCCCTTGGCGAACATGGGGTTGTCCACCCGCAGGATCTGCGCCATGCCACGGGCCCAGCGGATGCGCTGGCCGACGTGCGCCGAGAGGCTCTCGGTGGCCAGGCCGGCCGCCTGCGGCACCGGGATGTAGGCGCTGCGGTAACCGGCGCGGTGCAGGCGGATCGCGGTGTGCGCATCCTCGGTGACGGTCTCGATCGCCACCCCGCCGACTTCCTCCAGCGGGCCGCGCTTGATCACCGCGCAGGAGCCACAGAAGAAGGTCGCGTTCCACTGGTCGTTGCCATCCTGCAACAGGCCGTAGAACAGCTCGCCTTCGTTGGGCACGCGGCCGAAGTTGCCCAGGTTGCGCTCGAACGGGTCGGCCGAGAAGAAGTAATGGGGCGTCTGCACCACCGCCATCTTCTCGTCGAACAGGAACCAGCCCATCGACATCTGCAGGAACGAGCGGGTCGGCATGTGGTCGCAGTCGAAGATGGCCACGTATTCGCCCGTGGTCTTCTTCAACGCCGCATTGATGTTGCCGGCCTTGGCGTGATTGTTGTTGGTGCGGGTGATGTACTTCACCCCGATCTCTTCGCAGAATTCGCGGAATTCCTCGCGGCGGCCGTCATCAAGCAGGTAGATGTTGAGCTTGTCGGCCGGCCAGTCCAGTACCGTCGCCGCCAGCACTGTGGTGCGCACCACCGAGAGCGGTTCGTTGTAGGTCGGGATGAACACATCCACGCTTGGCCACAACGACTGATCTTCGGGCAGCGGCATCGGCTTGCGGTGCAGCGGCCAGGCCACCTGGAAGTAGCCCAATACCAGCACGATGAAGGAGTACACCTCGGCGGCCACCAGGCCCAGCCCCAAGGTGAGATCCACGAAGCTGCTCATGCCCATGGTGTCGGTCAGGCGCCAGTACATGTAGCGCGTGGACATCACCAGCGACAGGCCCATCAACACCAGCGGGATCAACCGGCTTTCGCGATTGCGCAGGCACAGGGCGATCAGGAACACCACCGCAGAGAACAGGAACTGCTGGCCGATCTCCATGGGCACGGTGATCACGAAGGCCAGCAGCATGGCGCCGCCGACCACCAGCGCAAGCAGCGCCAAGCGGGCCAGAACGGCATCCCCTCTCGGGGTGGAAGTTTTGCTCATGATGTTCCCCAACACGGCCGCAGGCAGCGGCATCCCCTTGCATCAGCCGGCCCGTCGCCTCGCCCCGAAAGGCGTGACGGACGATCACCGGCTACGTTTCAACCCTGGCGCAACCGGCTCAGCGGGCTGTGCCCCGGCGTCGCGCTGCGCGCGCCCGCCAAGCGCTGGAACAACTGTTCCAACGGTGTTTTCTGTGCCGGTGCGGCACTGGCCTGTGTTTCCACCGGGCCAGCGTGGGCCGGCGCAATCACCGCTGCGGCACTGGGGACCGGCGGCAGGACCACGGCCGGAATTGGCGGCGGCGCCTCGTCGCGCGGCTTGGCCACCGTGCTGACGCGGGACTGGCTGTGAGAGAAATCCCGGTAAGCACGCGTGTCATCGCGGTCCCCCAGGCGGTTGAAGAGACCGGCCACGTCGTCGTGGCTCTCTGAATCGGCAGGTTGCTGAAGCTTGCTCATGGCACCATCGAAAGGGGGAGAGATTCAGAACACACGCGAGAGCGTGTACGTGGCTACATCAGGATGATCGCTCTGCAGATAGCGCACATCCAGCACCGACATCATCCCGGCGGCGTGGAACCACTGCCGGTACACACCTTCGAGAAACCCGGTGTCCCACCCGGCGCGGGCGCCGAGCACCGCCGACAACGGCGAGGCGGCGTGATGGATGCGCACCTGTTCGGGCGCTTCCTCGAATACGACCAGCCCCCACTCCGTCGACGACCACACGGCATTGGCCGCATGCTGCAGTTCCTCAAGCGTCGCCACCGCCGGCAGCGCATGGTCACGGCCGAAGCGCTCACCGATACGCGCCATCAGCCGGGACAGCTCGGCATCGGGCAACGCACTGTCGAACTCTTCGCAGAGCGCAAGCAAAAAGCCGCGCCACTGAGGAGAGCACGAATGGGCACGGTAGTAATCAAGCAATGCTGATGAATTCATCTGGGAAGCCTAGACGAACCACGATGCAGAGGCGGTATACGGGCAATTACCGGCATCGATGTCGGTCAAAAGTGTGAACTACGCCTCACATTATTGTGGCACATCTGGCATTCCTGCATAGCAAGCGCGCTGCGTCGCTTCCTGACGCGCCGCGTCACCCGCCGCCACCGGGCTGAACGGAAACGCGGGATACCCGTGGTGCCGAGCGGCCGTGAGGGCAACCCGTGGCCTCGCCCCTACCCAGGCAGGGCGTGCGGAAAAGTGTGACGCCGCAGCGTATCGCCCGCCCCGGCGCAACGCTCAACCCTCGGCCGGCAACTCGAACACCTGCCGCAGATACGCCAGATAACCTGGGTCATCACACATGCTCTTGCCGGGTGAATCACTCAGCTTGGCGACCGGCTGGCCGTTGCAGCGGACCATCTTGATGACGATGTTGAGCGGGGTCGGCCCCAGGTCGTTGGTCAGGTGCGTGCCGACCCCGAAGGCCACCTGGCAGCGGCCGCGGAAGTAATCGAACAGCTGCATTACCTTTTCGATGTTCAGCCCGTCGCTGAAGACCAGCACCTTGCTGCGTGGATCCACCCGGCGGCTTTCAAAGTGGGCCAGCATGCGGTCGCCCCAGGTGAAGGGATCCCCGGAATCGTGGCGGACGCCGTCGAACAGCTTGCAGAAGTACATGTCGAAGTCGCGCAGGAAGGCCTCCAGCCCGACCACGTCCGACAACGCGATACCGAGGTCGCCGCGGTACTCGCGCGCCCAGGATTCCAGCGCCGCCACCTGCGAATCGCGCAGGCGCGGGCCGAGTGCCTGGAAGGCCTGCAGGTACTCATGGGCCATGGTGCCGTGCGGGGTCATGCCGTAGAGCCGGGCGAAATGCACGTTGCTGGTGCCCACGAACTGCGCACCGAGCGCGTCGCGCAGCATCGGCAGCATCCGCCCGTGCCACTGGCGCGAGTAACGGCGGCGGCTGCCGTAATCGGCGATCCGGCACAGCTCGAAGCCGGGGGTATCGCGCAGCAGCGCGGTCTTGGCCTGCAGCCGGCGCTCGCCCTCGCTGAAATCCGAGTCGGTGGTGTTGCGGAACCAGACCTCGTTGATGATCGCCAGCAGCGGGACTTCGAACAGGATGGTGTGCAGCCACGGCCCGGTGATGTCCAGATCGATCTCACCGGGCACGGTGGTCGAGGGGCGCAGTGCGATGTACTTGCGGTCCAGGTGGAACAGGCCGAGGAAATCGGCGAAATCCGGTTTGACGAAGCGCAGGCCGCGCACGTAATCGAGCTCTTCGGCGCTGAAGCGCAGGCTGCACAGGTGGTCGATCTCGGCGTTGATCTGGTCGATGAACTGCGCCAGGTCAATGCCCGGGGTCCGGCACTTGAACCGGTACTGCACCTGCGCGCCGGGGTACTGATGCAGCACCGCCTGCATCATGGTGAACTTGTACAGGTCGGTGTCGAGCAGGGACTGGATGATCATGCTGGAGAGTATGCGCCTGCCACCGTGTACGACCAACGGCCGGTGCCCTCAGCGTGGGATGCGTTCACGACACGTATCGCCCCGGTGCCGAAGCGAGTACGCGGCCCTCTACCGGCGGCGGAGCAGACGCGGCACCTGCGCCAGCGCATGCGCCCAGATCGCGCCCCACACGGCACAGCGCACCGGCCATGCTCGTTGCGGCGCCTCGAATTTCCGGAAGTACCGCCACAGCCCGCGGTGCTTGTGCCACTCCACGAAAAACGGCCGTGAGCGGCTGGAGACGCCGCGTACATGCGTGACCTGCAGGTCGTTGGCGATGGCGATCACCGCGCCGGCCTCGCGTGCGCGCCGGCACAGGTCCAGATCCTCGGCGTGCAGGCGGTAGCCCGCATCCCAGCCGCCGATCCGGTCGAACAAGGCGCGCGGCATCAGCAGCAATGCGCCGGACAGGGCCGGCACCACCTGCAGCGGCTGGCTGCGGTCCACCGGGATCGCCAGCTTGCCGCCCTGCCCGGGGTTGCGCAGCATCGCGGCGAAATCCGGATCACGGCGGCGCACCGCATCGTCCGGCGCACCCTCCTCGTCCACCTGCTCGACCCCCAGCAGACAGTCACCCAGCGGCAGTGCGCGTTCGCGCAGGTGGGCCAGGGTCTCCGGGCCGACCATCAAGTCCGGGTTGATGAAGGCCAGCCAAGGTGCCTGGCTGTCGGCCACGCCCTGGTTGTTGGCGGCGGCAAAGCCAGGATTGTCCGGATTGGCGATGAAGCGCACCCGCGGATCGGCGCTGGCATGGCGCTGCACGATCTCCAGGGTGCCGTCGGTGGAATCGTTGTCGACCACGCGGATTTCGGCGATGTCGCGCGCCTCGCGCAGGCGCAGCAGGCAGGCGTCCAGCGTGCTGGCGCTCTGGTAGCTGACGATGATGGCGGCGATGGCAGGGCTCAAACGGGCGACTCCGGGGCGGCAATGACAGGCGGCGCGAACAGATCGCCCTGCGCCTTCGGCATTATCGCCTGCCGGTGGTGTTGCTGCAGGTCGTGGCGTGCCTGCTGCAACGGATCGACCATCAGAAAGCCGGCCAGCCGCGGCGGCCAGGCCGGCCAGCGCGTCGCCAACGCCTCCATGTCGCCCTCGCCGGTCACGCCTTCGGCAACGCGGGCGACGAAGGCGGTCTCGCACAGCGCGTTGCGCCAGCCGAGCCCGGCCATGCGCAGGCTGAGGTCGATCAGCGCCGCATTCCACGACGCGTAGCTGTGCATGTCCAGCCCGCCGGCCTTGCGCCGGGCATTGCCGCGCAACAACACCGCATGGGTCACCGCCGAGGGCAGTTCGGGATGCAGCGGCGGCATCGCCGCGCAGGCCTGCGCCAACGGTGCCAGATCCAGGTCATCGGGCAGCGGATTGATCTCGCCCAGGCGCGGCCAGGCGGCCGTCTCACCGGCATTGCACCACGGCGTGGCCGAGCCGATCGAGGCATCGCGGGCCAGGCACGCCTCCAGCTGCTGCAACCAGCCCGGTGCCGGGATCGCATCCGGGGCGAGCACCACCACGTCGGCGCCGGTACATGCCGCGAGCATTTCATCCAGATGGGCGACTTCGCCGATCGCGCGGGCGCGGCGGGTGTACTCGGCCTGCAGCGGCGTCTGTGCCAACCAGTGTTCGATCACGGCCTGGGCACGCGGCCCGGCCTGACCGTCATCGGCCAACCAGATCGCGGTGCCTGGCGCGGTGCCGGCATCGAGCGCGGCCAGGCAGCGGTCCAGCGCGGCATCGTCGCCCCCGATCGGCAACAGGATGACCGTGCTCATGCCGACCTCCGCGTGCTGCCGTCTTCGCCGTGTCGCTGTGTCATCGCAGGCTCCCTTGGGCGCGGCCAGCGTAACAAGATCGGCCCCTGCGATGACAGCAGGGGCCTGGCATTGCTCAGCGCTTGCCCTTGCGCTCGGGGAACGGCTCCATCGCACGGAAGCGGCTGCTGTACTCGTCGGTCAGGTTCCGCGACTCCTGTGCGTTGCGCACGATGGTCGGGGTCAGCAGCACGATCACTTCGGAGCGTTCGGACTTCAACGTCTTCCGGCCAAACAGCGCACCGATCACCGGCAGCTTGCTCAGGCCCGGTACGCCACTGGAGCCGTCTTCGCCGGAATCGGTGATCAGGCCGGCGAGCATGATGGTGTCACCGCTCTGCACCGCCGCTTCGGTGGAGATCTTGCGGGTATTGATCGGCGGGTTGCAGGTGGTGCGGGTCGGGTCGCAGCCGCTGGGGATCGCGCCGGCCGAGCTGACCTCCTGCACGATGTCCAGGAACACCACGCCATCGCGGGTGATGCGCGGGCGCACTTTGAGGATCACGCCGGTATCCAGGTACTGGACCTGGCTGTAGGTGTTGTCGCCGCCCACGCCGGTATTGACCGACACCGAGTTGATCGGAATCTGGGTGCCCACGTTGAGGGTGGCTTCGGCGTTGTTGCGCACGAACAGCGAGGGGGTCTGCAGCAGACGCAGGTTGCTGACCTTGTCCAGCGCGCTGACCACGGCGGCGGCGTTCTTGCCGAGGAAGGTCCAGCCGACCCCATCACTGCCGACCGAGCCGGAAATGCTGCCCCAGATCGAACGGCCAAGCGCGCTGGGCAGGTCGATGCCGCTCTCGGTCTTGCCGGTGGCCACGGCCTGCTCGAAGAACCAGTTGACGCCGTAGCTCAGATCGCCGGTCAGCGCGACCTCGGCGACCTGCGCTTCGATGTGGACCTGCATCGGCATCACGTCGAGCTTCTCGATCACCTCGCGGATCGAGCGCCAGGCCTGTGGGGTGGAGCGCACCAGCAACGTATTGGTTTCCTCCACTGCGGACACGCCGACCGTATCGCCCTGCACCTCCAGGCTGAAGCTGGCGTTGCCGGACTGGCGCTGCGGCAGACTCATCGTGCCTTCGCCCAGCCCACCGCGGCTGCTGCCGTTGCTGCTGCCGGAGTTGGAGAAATTACTGTTGTTGCTGTTGCCATCGCGGCTGCCGATGTCCATCGGCGACGCGCCCGGCGCCAGCGAACTGCTGCCGCGGCCGCTGCGGCCGTTCTCATTGGCGAACGCCTCGGCCAGGCGCTCAGCCAGGTCCTTGGCCTTGACGTAGCGCAGCTCGTAGGAGAACAGCCGCGCGCTGCCACCGGCGGTATCGATGCGGTCCAGCCACTGCTGGATCTGGTCGAGATAGCGCGCCTGCGGGGTGATTACCAGCACCGCGTTGGCATTCTCCAGCGGCAGGAAGCGGAACATGCCGGCGCTGGGGGTTTTGCTTTCCTCGCCGAACACTTTCTCCAGATCGGCGGCCACCTGCTCGGCCTTGCCGGACTGGATCGGGAACACGCCCACGGACATGCCCGAGAGCCAGTCCACGTCGAAAATCTCGACCGTGCGCAGGTAGTTCTCCAGTTCGCTGCGGGTACCGCCGAGGGTGATCACGTTGCGGCCGTTGTCGACGTTGACGATCGCGTTCGGGCGCGCGTACGGCTCCAGCACTTTCTTCATCTCGGTGGCGGAGATGTACTGCAGCGGCACCACGCGCACTTCGAAGCCACGCGCATTGGCCGGCGAGGCGGTGCTGGGTGACACGGTGCCAGCCAGCGCCTGATCGGCGGCCACGATGTTGTAGCGGCCTGCGCTGTAGACCATGCGTGCGTTGTTCCAGCCCAGCACCATTTCCAGCAGGTTCAAGGCCTGCGCCGAGGAGACCGGCTTGGGCGTGGCCAGGGTCACGGTGCCCTGCACGCCCGGTGCAATTACATAGTTCTGGCCGAGGAAGTCGCCGAGGATCGCCTTGACCACGGCGTGCACCGATTCGCCTTCGAAGTTGAAGGTCGCATTGCCGGTGGAGGCATTGCCCAGCGACGGCTGCGGCGCGGCGGCAGCGCTGCGGTTGATCATGGTGCCGGTGCCGCGGCGGATCACCGCCTGCGGTGCACTGCTGGTTCCCAGTGGCTCGGCATCGACGCCTGCGTGGGATCCATCGCCGGCGACCACCTGGTGGCTGTCGAGGACCGCATCGCGGCGCACCTCCGGCGCGGGCACGGTGGTGCAGCCCACCAGCAGGGCGACAAGGAAAGACACGGAGAAAAGGCGCAGGGTCATGCTGTCACTCTAAGGGTTGTGGCCGGAGCCGCCCGCGGGCGGTTGCTGCGACTGCTGTTGCTGCTGCTGTTGCTGTTGTTGCTGCAATTGCTGGCGGCGCGCCTGGATGCGCTCGCGGATCGCCTTCATCTGGTCTTCGCTGGGGCCCTGCGCGTTCTGCGCGGGGGCCGCCGCAGCCGAGGGCGTCCCTGCCTGCGGCGCAGGGGGTGCAGCCGGTGGTGGCGCGGGCATCGGTGCCGCCGCGCCATTGATCGGGCGGGCGCCGGTACCGGCCGGTGGCACCGTGGTGAGCTGTGGGCTGCCCAGCACCGTCGGCGGTTCGCCGCCCTGCCCGTTGAACACCGGCAGTTCCAGCGTCTGGGTGCCACCCGGCCCGCTGACAGTGGCCCGGCGTGGTTCCAGCGCCAGCAGCTGCCAGCCGTTCACCGCTTCACCGTTCAAGCGCAACCGCAGCGACTGGCGTTGATCGGTGGTCAGGATGGCCATGGCGAAGTCAGGCATGAGCAGCACGCCGGTCAGCGAGACACTGCTGGCGGTGCCCTGCTCGGTGCCGCCGAGCAGATACGGGCGTGGCTGCCGGTCTTCGGCGAACAGCGGCCGCGCACCGATCTGTGCGTAGGTGCTGGCCGAGGCCATGCGCTCCGGCGCTGCCGGTGCCAGCTGCGGCAACGGCCCGGGGCCGATATCGCCCTCCGTGGCCGGCGCGATACGGCTGCCCAGCCCGAACAGCGTGGCGATCCAGATCGCCAGGGCCCACAGCGCGATGCCCCCCAGCCACCAGGTGCGCAGGCCGGCTGCTTCAAACTTCATGCTCGACCTCCTCGGCAGCGTCCGGTGCCGGCGCGGGTTCGGCCGCATCGCTGGGCGGGGCCGCACCTGGGTCAGCGTTCTGCCCAGCGTCCTGTCCCGGCGGCAGCGGAAGGGAGGAGGGCACCGGCGTACCAGGCTCCAGCGCGGCGCCTGGGCGCAGATAACCGACCAGTTCGAACGACACGTCCAGGCCGGTGCCGGTTTCACTTGGCGATTGCTGGAAGCGCTGTGCGAGCAGGTTGAGGTTGTCTACAAACAGGCGCGGTGTCCCCGTTTCCAGCGTGTGCAGCACCGCGGCCATTTCCGGCACGCCGCACCGCAGCCGCACCTGCAGGGCAACGCGCGGAAACGCCGGTTCACGGCTGGCATCAGGCAGCGGCGTGCGGTTGCTGATCGTGCAGCTGCGATTGCCCGGACTGGCCGAGGCCACCGCATCCTGCAGACGGCTGGAGAGCGCGGCGGCGGCCGATTCGGCCGTGGCCTCGCGCAGGAAGCCGGGGCGGCCCTCGAGCGCCGTCTGCACCTCGCTCAGTTGGGTGGCGATCTGGCCGCGCTGCGCCAACTGCGCCTCCACGCGCTGCTGGCGCTCCTGCACGGCAGTGATGTCGGCGTTGATCGCCAGCAACGGGCGCGTCAACCACGGATGCACCAGCAGCAGGTAGGCCACGGCGATCACCGCCAACAGCAGCCCCAGTGCCAGCCAGCGATCACGGCGCGTCGGATGTGCTGCCATCGGCAACCTCCTTGGCAGGCGGTGTCGCACCGGGCAGCGGCTGCAGCTCGGCAGTCAGCGTGAAACGGTCGCGGCCGCTGGTCGCCCCATCGGCCTGCAGCACACCGGTCAGGTTGACCTTGCGCCACAGCGGCGAGTCCTGCAGCAGCGGCACCAGTTGCGAGGCTTCGCGGCTGAGCCCGATCAACTGCAGCGTGGTGCCTTCGATCGACATTTTTTCCAGATAGGTGCCATCGGGCAGCAAGCGGGTAAGTTCATTCCAGATTTCCACGGTGCTCGCATGCTCGGCACGCTTGCCCTCCAGGAACGCGGCGCCTTCGACCAGACTCTGCAGTTGCTGCCGTTCGGCGGCAACCCGACGCGCATCACGCGCGGCGGCATCGACCTGCTCACGCAACTGGTCCGCCGCGGCTTGCCGATTGTCAATCAACTGATGGCCGGCCAGCGCAAGCAGCACGATCGCGCCCACGGCCAGGATCCCGTTCCAGCGCGCCATCGGGTCGCGATACGGCTGCCGCTGCGCGCCCGGAAGCAGATTGACGTCCAGCGGCTGGCCCGTGGCATCCACCGCATCGACGCCGGCCACGGCCTGCGCCCACGGCCCGGCCTGCTGCGCCCACTGCTCCAGCTGCACGCGCGGGATCACCACCAGCTCTACCTGCAACTGGCCATCCGGCAGCGCGCCCAGCTCGCGCACGTCGTAGCTGACCTGGCTGGCATCGAAGGGGGTCTGCCGATCAATCTCAAAACCGACCACATCGCGCAGCCGCTCCGCGGCCGCCGCGGGCAGCCGCAGCGGGCGCCGCAACACGCTGCCGGCAGGCAGCAACCAATGCCGCGGCAAGCTGCGCAGGCGCACATCCAGCACGGTATCCAGGGTGGCCGGTGATACCGGCCAGGGCAGCTCGGCGATCGCCTCGATCTGCTCGCCCGTCTGGCGCTGCAGGCGCAACACCTCACCATCGCGCTGCAACAGCAGCCGCGAGCGCGACCAGCCCATCGCCCATTGCCACCGCACCGGCAGCCAGGCCAGCAACGATTGCCGCCACCAGCGCAGGCTGCTGCCCACGCCAGGCGACAAGCGCCCGCGGGCCCGCACCAGACTGTCACGCCATGCCGTCATCTTGCTGCCATTCCCTGTTCCCAGCGAAGTACTGTGTATGCCGTTCCCGGCATGCCTGCCGAGCCCATCCTCACCACGGCGCGCAGTACCGATATCCGGCCGCGTTCGTCCGTGGCGCGACTCTCGATACTATAGGTGCCGCTGCCACCTGCAAGCGGTGCGGCCGGTAATCCGGCCTGATCGGCCGCCGCCGCACGTTCCCGCTCGGCCAGCAGGCGTTCGGCATCCAGCCCCAGCGCGGTCAATACCGGGCCGGCTGCAAAACGTGGGTCTGGACGTGCCTGGCGGCTGTACAGGGTCAGCATCGGCTCGATCCGCGCATACAGGTCTGCCTCCATGCCCAGCACGCGCTGCAGTTCGCCCACGGTCTCGAAACGCGCATTGCGTGCGCCGTACGGACGGCCCGCAGCGACGTAATCGGGCGTCTCCGCGCCGCCACCGGGTTGTTTGAGGCTGTCGGCATCGCGCCAGTCGACGATGGCGCCGGCCAGCTGCTGGGCGCGCCCGGGCTCTTCCCCCATCGCGCGCAGGAATGCGCTGAGCAGGCTAACGTCGGCCAGATTCAGATTGATCTTGCCGTTCTCGTCGAGAATCGTCAGATCGATCCGACGCGTATCGAAGGTCCACCGGTAGCGGCGGCCATCGGCTACCCAGGCCGGCTGACTGGCGCGGGGCTGCAGACGATGCAGGGCATATTCGAGCCCCGCGCGCGCGTACTCCTGGCCGATGGCGTCGTCGCCGATCACGCGCTGCTGCATGTGCTCCACCCGCGCGCTCAGCGCGAATGCGCCGATCACCGCCGTGAGCAGCGCGATCAGCCACAGCACCAGCACCAGCGCGGCACCGCGCGCCGGCCTCATTGGCGATCTCCGCGCGGTGGCGGGAGCGCTGTGATCATCGGTGGCCACGCCGGCCCCTGCAGCGGCGCGATCTCGATCGACACCAGCAGTGGCAGGCGGCGGGTGTCTTCCCAGCGGTCCAGCCATTCGGTCAGCTGGCCGGTGCGCGGATCGGTGCCGCGATAGCGGAAGCGCACCTCGCGCAATTGATCGGCCAGCATCTCCGGCGGGCGCGGCGGGTCTTCTTCGATCGCCTCGCCGTTCTGCAGCAGGGTCAGCCCGATCTCCAGTTGTTCCTGCCCACCGGCGCGGCGCACCTGCAGCTCATGCGCATACGGCCCGCCGCGGCCGAGGTAGCCGGGCAGATCGGAGACAAACAGCATCCGCTGCGGCTCGCCAATGAAGTACACCGGGTCACGGGTGGGATCCGGCGGCGAGGTCGCGATCACCAGTGCCGTCGACAGGCGACGCCGCAGAAAGCCTTCGACCGCGCGCATGCGCTCGTTCTGGGCGGCCATGCGCTCGCCGCGCTGGCTGATCGCCATGGCCGAGCGCACGGTGGCGAAGGCCAGCGCCAGGCCGCCCACCAGCAGCGCGGTCGCCAGCAGGATTTCGATCAGGGTGAAGCCGCCGGCGCGGCGCGCGCGCAGCGTCATCGCGGTGTGCCCGCTACCGGCGGCAACAAGCGCAGGCTGCGCCATTGCAGCTGCTCGCCGTTGCCTTCGCCCCAGCGTACCTGCAGCGTGATCTGCGCCAGGGTCGGGCCACCAACATCGGTGGTCACCGGCGCGGTGGTCGTACGCGGCTCCGCGTACGGCTCCACCTGCAGTTGCCAGTGGTACTTGCCCTGCTCCCACTCGCCCTGCGTGCTGCCTTCCTGCAGCGGAGCCTCCACGCCGGTACTGGCCAGCAGCGACTGCGCATACAGCGTGGCCCGGCTGCGCACGTCGGCCTGGCCGACCTGGCGCGCGGCACCGGACAGGCTGCCCAGCAGCAAGGTCAACGCCAACGCCAGCAGCGCGAAGGCGATGATCACCTCCAGCAGCGAATAGCCGCGCTGACGCTTCATCCACCCTCCCGGCGCGGACCGGCACGGACTTCGCCGGTGATCCAGCCGACATGGATCTCCCACACCGCGCCGCGCGTGCTGAGGTCGATGCTGCCGCCACTGGCCGCGCCGTCGGCGAAGAAGGCGATGCTGCCCTGCCCCGGCGCGGTGCTGAGCTGGCTCGCACCGCGGAACTGGACCTCCAGCGCGGCGGGAATCTGCCCGTGGCGACCATTGGCGGCCTGCCACGTCCGCGCGCGCGGGTCGATCACGAAGCGCTGGGTCTGGCCGGTGGCGATGGCCTGGGTGCGCGTGTAGCGCAGCTGGGTCGCGATTTCCTTGCCAGCGTTGCGCAGGCGCAGGCCGTCGATGCCACCGCTCATCGCAGTGGCGGTCACTACACCGATGATGGCGATCAGCGCCACCACCAGCAGCATCTCCAGCAACGACAGACCGCGCACATGAGTGCCCGTGGGCACGCGATGCGGCGGTCTGCTCGGCACGGGCCACAGCGCTCCCAATGCCGATTACTCGTACCGGATGTCCGCGTCGTAACTGCTGCCACCGACCTTGCCGTCCTTGCCCAGGCTGATCAGGTCGTACGGCTGGCTTTCGCCCGGCACGCGGTACTCCAACGCATGACCCCACGGGTCATTGAGGTCGGCAGGCTTGGCGTACGGGCCGAGCCAACCCGCGCTGCCGCTGGGCTGGGTGACCAGGTCATCCAGCTTGGCCGGCAGCTTGCCGGTGTCGAGCTGGTAGTTGTCGATCTTGCCGGCCATGGTCTGCACCTGCGCCTTGGCGATGTTGGCCTTGCCGCGGTCGGCGCCGCCGAGTACACGGCTGCCGACCAGGGTCAGCACCGCACCGATCAGCACGATCACGATGATGATCTCCAGCAGGCTCATGCCGGACTGGTGGCGCGCGGAAGAAAAGCGGGTCAGGCGACGGCGTTGCATATGGCAGGCTCCTTGCATCGAATCGTTGGGGTATTCACCAGCGGCCGGTCAGCCGATGGCATTGGTCAGGTCGTACAACGGCACCAGCACGGCCACGATCACCAGGCCGACCACCGAGGCCAGCACCAGGGTTATCACCGGCACCAGCGCCGACAGCAGCCGGTCGATCGCGCGCGCGCTTTCCTGTTCGAACGTATCGGCGGTCTTGAGCAGCATCGTATCCAGCGCGCCGGATTCCTCGCCGACCTGGATCATCTGCAGCGCCAGGCGCGGAAAACGCTTGCCGCGCGCCAACGATGCCGACAGGCCGTTGCCGTTCTTGACCTCGTCACTGGCTGCATCGACATCGGCGGCCAGCGCGCGGTTGCTCAGCACGTTGCGCGCGATGCCCAGGCCGGACAGCAGCGGCACGCCGTTGCGCAGCAACGTGCCCAGGGTGCGGGCCAGGCGCGCGGTTTCCAGCTTGGCCAGCAGCGGGCCGATGCCGTTGCGCTGCAGCAGCCAGCCATCCATGGCCAGGCGCGTGGCCGGTTGCCGCAGCCGCCGCTCCACCACCAGCGCGATCACGGCCGGTACCACGATCATGATGATCCAGCCTTCGCGCACGATCAGGCCGGCGGTGAGCACCCACTGGGTGAACCACGGCAGCGCGACATCCAGGCTTTCGTACATCAGCGCGAACTGCGGCACCACGTAGCCCAGCAGGAACAGCAGCGCACCGCCGACCACCGCCAGCAGGATCGCCGGGTAGATCAGCGCGTTGATGACGCGGCCTTTCAGCTCAGCACTGCGCTCCAGGTAATCCGACAGCCGCTGCAGGGTGTCGTGCAGGCTGCCACCGGCTTCACCGGCGCGCACCATGTTGATGTACAGCCGCGAGAACAGCCCGTGCTGGCGCTCCAGCGCGGTGGAGAGCGGCGCACCGCCGCGCACGATGTCGCGGATGTCGGTGACCACCCGGCGCGTGCGCTCGTCTTCGGGCAGTTCCAGCAGGATGCTGAGCGCACGGTCCAACGGCTGCCCGGCACCGAGCAGCGTCGCCAGTTGCTGGGTGAACTGCACCAGCCCACCGCCGTCGAACGGTTTGCGGCGCAGCAGCGCCGCCCAGGACGACGCCCCCGCGACACCTTCGCTGGCCAGGCGCGCCTCCATCGGCATGTGACCCTGGTCCTGCAGGCGCGCGGCCACCTCGGCTTCGCTGGCTGCGTCCATCTGGCCCTCGAACAGTTCGCCATGCGCGTTGAGCGCCTTGTAGCGGTACTGGGCCATGCTCAGCCGCTCACCGTGTGCCGGCCGCAGGCACGCATCAGGATTCCTCCGTCACGCGCAGCACTTCTTCCAGCGTGGTGTGGCCCTGCAGGGCTTTGGACAGGCCATCCTCATACATGGTGCGCATGCCGGCCGCGCGCGCGATCTGTTCGATCTCGCCCATGCCGGCGCGACGCATCACCGCGCTGCGCAGCGCATCGTTCATCACCAGGAACTCGACGATGGTGGTCCGGCCCAGATACCCGGTGGGCGCGATCGCCGAGGGCTGTGCGCGGTAGAGGAAAATTTCTCCCTCCGGCTGCAGACGGCGCAGGCCGAATTTGTCGATCTCTTCCGGCGAGGCACGGTAGCGCTGCGCATGCTGCGGCTCCAGCCGGCGCACCAGGCGCTGGGCGAGGATGCCGTTGATGGTGGAGGTCAGCAGATAATCTTCCACGCCCATGTCCAGCAGGCGGGTGATGCCGCCGGCGGCATTGTTGGTGTGCAGTGTGGAGAGCACCAGATGCCCGGTGAGCGCGGACTGGATCGCGATGCGGGCGGTTTCCAGATCGCGCATTTCGCCGATCATGATGATGTCCGGATCCTGGCGCACGATGCTGCGCAGCGCGTTGGCGAAATCCAGCCCGATCTGCGGTTTGGCCTGGATCTGGTTGATGCCTTCGATCTGGTATTCGACCGGGTCTTCGACAGTGATGATCTTGACGTCGGCGGTATTGAGCTGGCTCAGCGCGGTGTACAGCGTGGTGGTCTTGCCCGAGCCGGTGGGGCCGGTCACCAGCAGGATGCCATGGGGCTGCTCGAGCACCTTGCGGAACTGCGGCAGGAACGCCTCGGTGAAGCCCAGCCGATGGAAATCGAACACCACCGTATCGCGGTCGAGCAGGCGCATCACCACGCTTTCGCCATGCGCGGTGGGCACACTGCTGACACGCAGATCGAGCTCCTTGCCCTGCACGCGCAACATGATGCGGCCGTCCTGCGGCAGGCGGCGCTCGGCGATATTGAGCCGCGCCATGATCTTGATACGGCTGATCACCGCGGCCGTGAGATTGACCGGCGGGCTTTCCCCTTCGATCAGCACGCCATCCACGCGGTAACGCACTTTCAGGCGATTCTCGAACGGTTCGATATGGATATCCGAGGCGCGCAGTTCCACCGCCCGCTGGATGACGAGGTTGACCAGCCGGATCACCGGCGCTTCGGAGGCCAGATCGCGCAGGTGTTCGATGTCGTCGACCGCAGCGCCCTCCCCGTCGGCGGTCTCGATGATCGCGCCCATCGCGCTGCGGCCCTGGCCGAACCAGCGCTCGATCAGATCATCGATCTCCGAGCGCAGGCCCACGTGCAGGCGCACCGGCAGGCCCATCGCCAACTGCACCGCATCGGCCGCATACGGGTCCTGCGGATCGGACAGCCACAGGTCGAGCACGCCGTCCTGGAGTACCAGCGGACAGACATGGAATTGTTTGAGGAAGCGCAGCGTCAACGGCAGGCCATCGAGCAGCGCTTCGGGCGGCGCCTCCGGCACGGCCTTGGCATCGAGCAAAGGCAGGCCGAGCACCTCGGCACAGGTCTGTGCATGGTCGCGCTCGGAGACCAGCCCCAACCGCACCAGCAGACCGAGCAGGCTGCCGCCGGACTCACGGTGCAGCGGACGCGCGCGGGCCAGGTCGCTGTCCTTGAGCCGACCTTTCTCCAGCAATACCCCGACGATGCGGGATTCGGCGGTGGCTTCTGCAGTGGGATCCTGGGCAACCGCGTTCAAGAACATTCTCCTGGCAACCGCTGCGACTTTAGCAGTTCACCGCGATCGTACGCGGGATTGCACACGGTCCAGACGTAAAAACGGGAGCCCGTCACATGACGGACTCCCGTTGGGGTTCTACCGGTCTTACTGGTTGGCGAGGATGCTCACACCGCTGAACGCGGACTCGCCGACCACCTTGATGTAATACGTGCCGGCCACCGGTGCGGTGAAGCGCACGGTTTCACTGTTGCCCGGACGCGTGGACTTGGCATCGAACGCGGTCGCGGTCGGCTCCTTGCCCTGGCTCACGTACACCGACACATTGCCGCTGCCACCGTAGGTGAGCAGGCTCAGCACCTTGCCGGCCTGCGCCTCGAAGCTGTACAGCACTTCGCTGCCACCGGCGCCGCTCAGGCCACCGACGGCGACCTTGTTGGTCAGCGGCGTGGCCACCGGGCCGCAGTTCTCGGTGCACTCTTCTTCCAGCGCCTTGTCCAGGGCGGCCTTGGCATCGACGATGCCGGTGCCGATCGGGGTGGCGGTCGGGATGGTGACCGGGAAGGCCCGTGCGGTCTGCTTGAGCAGGGCTTCCAGCGCAGCCGGGGTGAGTGGATCCTTGCCGGCCGCCGCGACCGCGCCCTGCACCAGCGCTGCCACCGCCGCGACATGCGGAGAGGCCATCGAGGTGCCGGCCATGCCCACGTAGCTGTAGGCACCGGAGGTCGGCGTGGTCAGGCCGTTGTAGCCGGACTGCCACACGTAACCGCCCGGGTTGCCGTCCACGCTGCCACCGCCGCCCGGGCCGGACAGGTCCACCACGGTGCCGAAGTTGGAGTAGTAGGCGATCCCACCGGTGATGCGGGTGGCGCCGACCGCCACCACGTTGGCGCAGCTGGCCGGACGGAAATTGGACGCGTTGGAGGCCGAGTTGCCGGCGGCAACCACCACGGTGGTGCCGCGCGACACGGCGCCGTTGATGGCGTCCTGGTACAGCGCATCACACGCGCCGCCGCCGCCCAGGCTCATGTTGATGACCTCGGCCGGATTGGCGTTGGCCGGGATGCCGGCCACCGTGCCACCGGAGGCCCAGGTGATCGCATCGGCGATGTCGGACAGGTAGCCACCGCACTTGCCGAGCACGCGGACCGGCAGGACGCGCGCCTTGTATGCAACGCCAGCCATGCCCACACCGTTGTTGGTGGACTCGGCGATCGTGCCCGCGACGTGGGTACCGTGCCAGGAGCTGTCATCGGCCAGCGAGCCGGCATAGCACTCGTTGTCGTTCTCGACCCAATCACCGTAATCCAGCGCACCCGGCACGCGCTCGTCGGTCGGACGGCGCGAGGTTTCCGCATCACTGATGAAGTCGTAACCGGCCAGCAGATTGCCGGAGAAATCCGGATGCTGCGGCAGGATGCCGGTATCGAGCACCGCCACCACCACGCCTTCGCCCTGGGCGATGTCCCACGCCGCCGGCGCATTGATGCCGCCGGTAGCGCTGTTCAGATGCCACTGGTACTGCGCGTAGTACGGATCGTTCGGCACCAGCTGCGGGGTCGCGTCGCGCGGGCGCACATCGGTGCGCTGCAGCTTCACGTCCACTTCGGCGTACTGCACGGAGGGATCGGCCTTGATCTCGGCCAGCACCTTCTGCAGTTCGGCCGGGCTCAAGCGGCCCTGCAGGCGGATCAGATCGGCACCGACACCGAGCTTGCGCACGATCTGCGGGTTCACCGCACTGGCACGGCCGGCGGCGGAACCACCGACACTGGCGCGGGCGACCGCCGACTGCACGGCCGTCAGCTTGGCCGAACGGTCCGTGGCCGCTGCGGTGCCGGCACGGTATTTGACGATGATCCGCTCTGCGCCTTGGGCGGAGGCTGGTTGGCGCACCGGTTCCTTGGCCGGCAGACCGGCTGCATAGGCGCTGGCGCCTGCGGACAACGACAGCACGGCGGCTGCCAGCACATTGATGCGAAGGTTCTGCTTACTGGTCACGTTGACGTCCTCTTCAAGGTCATGGATCAAACGACTGTTCAGGCCAACACTCCATGCGAGCTCCCTGGCCGGCCCTGGCCAGGGTTCCCGTGACCCGCCCCCTCAGGCCTTGCATTGCGTTGCCGCGGGGCCGGATCCGGCCCCGCGTTGGAACGGCTTACCAGCCGAAGCCGGCGCCCACGCCGACCGAGCTGTCATCACTGCTGAAGGCACCGCCCAGGGTCACCGTGGCGCGCTCGCTGAGGGCGCGCTGGTAGCCCAGCGAGAGCGCCGATTCGCCGCCCTGGAAGCCGACGCCGACACCGACGCGGTTCTGGGTACGCACGCCGGCGGCGCTGGTGGCCATGTTGAGCATGGCCGCGCTCATCGCCCCCTGGCGATCAATGCGACGGTCCTGGTGACGCAGGCGCTGATCGATCTCGCCCTTGTAGATGTCGAAGCTGTCGGCCATCGAGGTGAAGCGCTGGTCGGTGTAGCTGTTGGCGGTCGCGATGCCGCCGTCCAGCTGCCCCTTGTTGACCGCATCGGTGGCCTGCGTGCCAGCCGCCACGTTGGCGACCTGGCGTTCGTTGCCCACGCTGCCGACCGAGACCGTATCGGCCCGATCGGCGACCGAGCCCTGGCCCAGTGCCACCGAGTTGGCGGCCGAGGCGGTCGCGCCCTGGCCGATGGCCGTGGCCGAGGCCCCGCTGGCCACTGCACCGTCGCCCATCACCACCGCGTTGACGGCGGCCGGTGCGGCGGCCGGTGCGCTGAGCGGCTGGCTGCCGCCCACACTGGCGGCCGTGGGCGTGCCCTGCACCGAGGCGAGGGCGTCGTCGCTGGTGACGCTCATGACGCTGGCTTCCGGTGCAACGCTGGCGGTTGCCAGCGCGGCGGTGCGTGCCCGTGCACTGCCACTGCTGCCCCCGGCCACGCGCTGATCGAGGTCGCTGACCTTGCGGTCGAGCGCGCCCAGTGCATCGCCCACGTTGCTGTACGTCGCGCCCTGGATCACATAGTTCGGCGCAACGAACACGCCCTGCATGCCCACGCTGGCCCCGCCACCGAGGAAGGTGGCGACATCGGTGAGCGATTGGAACAACTGCCCACCGTTGATCGCCTGGCGGCTGCCGGAGGCGATCGAACCGCTGCCGACGTTGTCCAGCGTGGTGCCCTGCAGACCCGACAGGGTCAGCGTGTCGCGGCTGCTGTCATCGTAGGTCAGCGCATTGGCGGTGACGTTCTCGACCGAGCCGATGCGGGTGTCGATATCGCCGACCTGCGTCTCCACCGCCCCCACACGCTGGTTGGTGGTGTTGAGCTGACCGCCGGTCACCGCATCGGTGCTGCCTGCAGCGATGCGGCCGGCACCGACGTTGACGATACGGCGCGTGGCCGGACCATCCGTGCCGTTGCCGCCACCGACCGACACCACATTGGCTTCGACCGCGCGCGAACCGGCACCCAGCGCCACCGCGTTGGCACCGGAGACACCTGCCGCTGAACCGATCGCGATGCTGTTGGCCCCGTTGCTGGCGAATGCACCGTTGCCGATCGCCACGCCATTGGTCGCATTGGTCGATGCCTGCCGGCCCAGCACGGTGCTGTTGGCACCGCGTGCCGAGGCATCGGCACCGACCGCCGTGGCCCCGGTCGCCGAGGCGACAGCCGCGGTACCCAGCGCACTGCTGCGTGTTGCACTGGCGGTGGCACCGGAACCGGCGGCGAGCGCATCACTGCCGCTGGCCGTGGCCACGCCGGTACCGCTGGCCTGGAAGTGCTTGCCGACCGCATCGGCGGTGGCTGCGACCGAATCGAGCTGCGACTTGGTCACCGCGTCACTGCCATTGACCGCGTCACCGACATTGGTGATGCGACGCGTGGCCGGGCCGGTGGTGCCGTTGCCGCCGCCGACCGAGACCACATTGGCCTCGCTGGTGCGGGCACCGGCGCCGAGCGCAACGCTGCCTGCGCCACTGGCCGACGAACTGGTACCGACCGCGGTGGCGTTCAGGCCGCTGTAGGCGTAGCTGTCCTGGCCGATGGCGGTCGCGCCCTGCGAGGTTGCCCACGCCAACTGCCCCACCGCGGTGGTGCGTGCGGCAGTGGCCCAGGCGTTGGAACCGGCCGCGCCGCTGTTGTCGCCACTGGCCTGCGATGCGTAGCCGATCGCATTGGCGTAGCTGCCCGACGCGGCACTGCCCCAGCCCAGTGCGGAGGCGTAATCACCACTGGCCTCGGCCCCGTAGCCCAACGCCGTGGTGCGTACCCCACTGGCCGCGCTGAAGGTACCGACCGCCGTGCTGTAGTCACTGCCTGCCTCGGCGCTGTAGCCGAACGCCGAGGACTGCAATCCTGCGGCAGTCGCGCCGGCGCCGGTGGCGGTGCTGAAGCTGCCCTCGGCCTGTGCGCCGGCGCCCAGTGCAGTGGCGCCCACGCCATTGGCGCTGGTGGCCTGGTCGAGCAGGACGTTGCCGTTGTCGTCTTCGTAGTACAGCGCACCACCGATCGCAGTCGCCGAATCCGCCGTGGCCGAAGCGTTGAAGCCCGATGCCGAGGCATTGCGGCCGGAGGCCAGCGCGCCGCTGCCGTAGGCCGAGGCCCCGGTACCGAACGCGTTGGCGGCCTCACCCGCGGCGGTGGCATACGCACCGTCGACATAGCTGCCAACGTCATCGCCAGTACCGCTGCCCGACGCCTGGAAGTACCGGCTGGTCGTTTCGGCCACCTCGGCGACCGCAGTGAGCTGATCGACATTCACCGCGTCGGTGCCTTCGGTGCCGGCGGCGACGTTGGTGATCTGGCGCTGCGCAGTCGCCGTACCGACGGAGACCGTGTTGTCACGGTCCGCGGTCGAACCCGCACCAAGGGCAACGCTGTTTACCCCCTCGGCGCTCGCACTGGCACCCAGCGCGGTGGCGTTGCCTGCATCGGCCCACGAATTCCAGCCGATCGCGGTGGCGTAGTCATCGGTCGCCCAGGCGCCCGCACCGAACGCCGATGCACCGGTTCCCGAGGCGCGCGACGGCAGCAGACCGAAGAAGGTCGTGCCACCGATCGCCACGCTCTCATCGCCGGTGGCTTCGGAGTACTCGCCGACCGCCACCGCACCCGAGCCGGACGCGGTCGAGGCCGCACCGACCGCGACGGCGTAGGCGTTGGAAGCCACCGCGCCATAGCCCAGCGCGGAAGCGAGCTGGCCGGTTGCTTCGCTGTAGCTGCCGAAGGCCGAGGCGCCGGCTTCGGACGCACTGGCACGGAAGCCATTGGCGGTGGCCTGCTGACCGCTCGCCGTGGACTGGCTGCCGGTAGCTGTCGCGTAGGCACCTGCGGCCTGTGCGCCGGCACCGGTCGCGCTCGCGCCGATCTCGCTGGCACTGGCACCGTTACCGATGGCGACGCTGTCTTCGCCGGTGGCCTGCGCGTCACTGCCCAGTGCTGCGGCACCTTCGGCGCTGGCCAAGGCATTGAAGCCGACGGCCGTGGCGTTGTCGGCGATGGCGGTCGCCCCGCTGCCGAGCGCGCTGGCGCCGTTGCCGATGGCGTTGGCGGCTTCACCGGCGGCCAGCGCGTTGTCGCCTTCCACGTAGGCACCGGCGTCGCTGTCATCGCTGCCGCTGGCCTGGAAGTACTTGCTGGTCGTCGCAGCCGCATCGGCTACTGCATTCAACTGATTCACGTTCACCGCATCGGTGCCATCGGTACCGGCCGCGACGTTGGTGATCTGGCGCTGTGCATCGGCACTGCCCACCGAGACACTGTCGTCGCGGTCGGCGATCGAGTCAGCACCCAGCGCCACGCTGTTCGCGCCACTGGAGGTCGCCGCGTTGCCGAGTGCGGTGCTGTTCACGCCGGGCGACCACGCCCCACCACCGACGGCCGTGGAGTAGTTGCCCGAGGCTTCGGTGGGCAGCAGGCCGAACAGCGCACCACCGACGGCCACGCTGTTGGTACCGCTGGCCAGGCTGCCCTGGCCGGTGGCAGTGCTGTACGCACCGGAGGCTTCGGCATCACCGCCGAGCGCCACGCTGTTGGAGCCGGTCGCCTGCGCGAAGCTGCCCAACGCGGTCGCGTTGAAGGCCGAGGCCACCGCATAACCACCGATCGCGGTGGTGTAGCTGGCCGTCGCTTCGGAGGCGAAGCCGTAACCGGCCGAGAGGGTGCCGCTGACCACGCTTTCGGCGCCGACGGCCGTCGCACCATCACCGCTGGCGCTGCTGAAGTAACCCAAGGCCACCGACTCCTCACCGGCCGCGTCGGACAGCGCGCCACCGGCCAGGCTGCCGGCGCCGGAGGCGACGCTGGCCGCACCGGTCGCGGTGCTCTGCTCGCCGGAGGCCAGGCTTTCCGCACCACTTGCCGTCGCGTACTCGGCGGTCGCCTGTGCGTTGGCACCGGTTGCGCTTGCGTTGGCACCGCTGGCGACGGCGTTGAAGCCGACGGCACTGGCGTTGTCAGCCAAGGCGAAGGCACCACTGCCGACAGCCGATGCGCCGGTACCGGCCGCGAAGCTGCTCGAGCCCACGGCAGTGGCGTAGTCGCCATCGGTCGCCGCGTTTGCACCGGCGGCCACACTCTCCTCGCCACCTGCGACGGCAACACCGTCACCGCTGGCCTGGAACTGGTCCGTCGCGGCGGTCAGCTGGTCCAGATTGACGGCATCGCTGCCTTCGGTACCGGCGGCGACCTGGGTGATCTGGCGCTGCCGGCCATCGTTGCCGACCGAGACGGTGTAGGCACGATCGGCGACCGAACCCGCGCCGAGCGCCACGGTATTGGACGCACTGGCATTGCTGCCCGCACCAATACCGATCGCGCTTTCACCGCCAGCCACCACGTTGGTGCCGATGGCGATGCTGTTGATGCTGTTGCCCAAGGCCTGGAAGCCGACGGCGACGCTGTTGTCGCCGTAGCTGAAGGCACCGCGGCCAAGCGCGGTGGAACTGCTGCCGCGTGCCCAACTGTTGTAGCCGATCGAGGTGGACCCGGTACCGCTGGCCCACGCCGACTGACCCACCGCCGTGGCGTTGGCTTCGGTGGCCCACGCACTGGAACCGAAGGCGGTGGCGCCATCCGCGGTGGCCCACGCATATGCGCCGGTTGCCGTGGTTTCTTCACCGCTGGCGAAGGCGTTGTCGCCCTGCGCCACACTGTAATCGCCGGTGGCGCGTGCCTTGTAGCCACTGGCCAGGCTGTTGCTGCCGGTGGCCTGTGCGCCACTGCCGAACGCATTGCTGGTGGTGC
Organism: Stenotrophomonas sp. AGC87; assembly: GCF_057333975.1. NCBI lineage: Bacteria > Pseudomonadati > Pseudomonadota > Gammaproteobacteria > Lysobacterales > Lysobacteraceae > Stenotrophomonas > Stenotrophomonas sp. AGC87. The sequence continues at coordinate 55,230 of NZ_JBHFHW010000015.1, read as the reverse complement.
CGGTAGCCTGTGCACCGGCACCGACCGCCACGCTGTCCGGCGCCGCGGTGGCACCGATCAGGATCGCTTTGCCCTGGTCATCCACCAGCGGCTGGTTGTACTCGTCATACGCCTGGCCGAGGCCACCAACAGCCACGCTGCCGTTGCCGGTGGCGCTGCTGTTGCGGCCCAACGCGACGGTGTCATCGCCGACCGCCGTCGCACCACCGCCGACCGCCGTTGCCCCGGCGCCCAGCGCATTGCTGGCTTCACCGGCCGCCAGCGCATCCTCGCCATCGGCGAAGGCACCGACCGCACCGCCGGCCGCACCGTTCGCCTTGAACTGCGCCGAGGTCGCCGACGCTGACGTTGCAACCGCATCGAGCTGCGCCTTGTTGACCGCGTCCGTGGCTTCGGTACCGGCCGCGACGCTGGTGATCTGGCGCTCGTTGCCGACGTCACCCACCGAGACCGTGTTGTCCCGGGTGGCGGTGGAATTGGCGCCGAGCGCGACGCTGTTCGCGCCGCGCGCGGTGCTGTAGAAACCGACGGCGGTGCTCAGCTCACCGCTGGCCCAGGTCTCCGCCCCGAGTGCAGTGGCGCCCTCGCCCGGCGCGTAGGCGAAGTAGCCCACGGCCGTGGCTTCAGTACCCGAGGCTTCGCTCAAGGTTCCGTTGGCTACGGCGTAATCGCCACTGGCGATCGCACCGGCGCCCACGGCGGTGGCGGCTTCGCCACTGGCCTGGGTCTGCACGAAGAAGCCCAGCCCCGGCAGCAGATCCGCTGGGCCACCGATGGCCGTGCTGCTGTTGCCGGTCGCCACGCTCTGCGTGCCGACGGCGGTGGAGTAATCGCCGGTCGCGTTGGCAACCGCACCGAAGGCCGACGCCTGCGCACCGGCCGCGTACGCGCCGACGCCATAGGACGACGCAGCAAACCCGGAGGCTTCCGCACTTGCACCGACCGCCGTGCCGCCCACGCCAGCGCTGGTCGCACCGGTATCGACCGGCACGCCGCCGTTGGTGATCAGCGGGTTGCCATCGGCATCCACCGCGGCCCCACCCACGGCCACACTGCCCGGGCCATTGGCCTGTGCGTTGGTGCCGAAGGCCGCACTGTTCTGACCGGCGGCGCTGGCGTTGTAGCCGACGGCCGTCGCGTTCTGCGCAGTGACCGTGGCGCCGCTGCCGAGCGCGGTCGCGCCGTCGGCCAGCGCGTTGGATGCTTCACCGATCGCGGTCGCGTTGTCGCCTGCCGCAAGCGCACCGGCATCGCTGTCGCTGCTGCCGGTGGCCTGGAAGTATTTGCTCGTGTTCGCGGCAACCGCACCGACCTCATCGAGCTGCGCCTTGTTCACCGCATCGCTGTCTTCGGTGCCCTCGGCAAGATTGGTGATCTGGCGACGCAGGCCGTTCTCGGCATTGCCGACCGACACGGTATCGACGCGGTCGGCGTAGGAGCCGGCGCCGAGCGCGACACTGCCCACTGCGACGGCCGCCGAGTTCGCGCCGAGGGTCGCACTGAAATCCGCCACCGCAACGCTGAACGCGCCGACCGCCACGGAGGCCTCACCGGCACTGGCCGCACCACGGCCGAGCGAGGTGCTGCCCGGCCCGATGGCCAGTGCACCGCCACCGATCGCGGTGGCACCGTCGGCGCTGGCTTCGGCCAGACCACCGATCGCCGTTGCCGCACCGTTTTCACTGGCCGCTACCGCTGATGCCCCCAGGGCGACATCGCCCAGACCGAATGCCGCCGCGCTCTGGCCGAGCGCGATGCTGGCATCACCGAAGGCCATGCTGCCCTGCCCGAACGAACTTGCACCGAGGCCAACCGCGAGTGCCTGGCTGCCCACCGCAGTAGTGGCATTGCCGATCGCCTGGCTGCTGTTGCCCAGGGCCGTTGCGCCGTCGCCATCGGCGTTGGCGCTGGCCCCAGCGGCCAGTGCACCCTCGCCATCGATCTTCGCCGCGTCGCTGTCGTTGCCGTCACCGTCGGCCTTGAAATAGCGGGTCGCGCCCTCGGCAGCGACCGCAACCTTGTCCAGCTGCCCCTTGTTCACCGCATCCGTTGCCGCGGTCCCTGCAGCCACGTTGGTGACCTGGCGCTCCTTGCCGGCATCACCCACCGACACGGTGTTGGCGCGGTTGGTTTTCGAGCCGGCGCCGAGCGCCACGCTGTTGGCGCCGGAGGCGGTGCTGTTGCTGCCGATGGCGACCGCGTTGGTGCCCGAGGCCGTGGCGTTGCCGTCGACCACGCAGCTGTCGATGACCTTGCTGTTCAGCACCACGCAGTTCGCATTCCCCCCCACTTCCACCGACTGCGCGTGCGCTGTCTGCGTGGCGCCTGCCACGCCTAATCCAAGCGTCAACGCGATGGCGGCCGAGAGCAGTGCGGTGTTGCGTCCGCCAGCAGTTCGGCGTTGATCGATGACGACACCCGAGGACTGGCTGCTGGCCAATTCCGAGGCGACGACCATCTGCCCCAGTGCTTTGTTCCAGACCTTGCGATAAATCCGATTCATCGATGCGGCTCCTGATTAGGCTGGTTTTAGGCAAAGCGACGCCAACGCCGGACCGCGTGGTCCAACGTCCCCTGGGGGCGTTTTTTCGCTTGATTTACTGCGTTGTGCGCAATGGCTGGCAGATACCTACAGCGTGCTCGCCATCCATGCGGTTACTGTGGAACTGAACGCTGTCGAAATGAGGATGCAGTGTTAACGTACAGTTTCAATGACGTCAAGACTTTGACGTGGATTTTCATATGACCGTGTCACGCGTCACAAAAACGCCGCGTTATTGCGCATTTTTGTTAGCTGCATGTGAGCAAACGATATAACGGATTTTCACGTTGTAACGCCGTGTAACTCATTGCTCCCGATCAGTTTGTGCACCGCATAAAAGAAAACCGCCGGACAGGCCGGCGGTTTCTTCACGCGATTTTCACTGCATCGATTTCGATGCGTTGCGCAGTATCAGCCGCACCATACTCTTGCGTTGCGGAACATCCGCAGCCACGGTGAATCACCGTTCCAGTCATCCGGATGCCAGCTGTGGTTGATCGCACGCGGGGTGCGTTCCGGGTGCGGCATCATGATCGTGGTGCGGCCATCGGTGGTGGTCAGGCCGGTGATGCCGTCGGGCGAGCCGTTCGGATTCAGCGGGTACTGGGTGGCCACGTTGCCATCGCCATCGATGTAACGCAGCGACACGCGCGCCGCGGCCTGATCTATCGCGTTGGCGAACACCGCCTGGCCTTCGCCATGCGCCACCGCGACCGGCAGGCGTGAACCGGCCATGCCACGCAGCAGGATCGACGGCGATTCCACCACTTCCAGCAACGCGGTGCGCGCCTCGAACTGCTCGCTGCGGTTGCGACGGAACTGCGGCCAGTGCTCGGCACCGGGGATGATGTCCTTCAGCTGGCTCATCATCTGGCAGCCGTTGCACACGCCCAGGGCGAAGCTGTCCTCGCGGGCAAAGAACGCGGCGAAGGCATCGCGCAGCGCGCTGCGTTCCAGCGCCGAGGTGGCCCAGCCGCGGCCGGCACCGAGCACGTCGCCGTAGCTGAAGCCGCCACAGGCCACCAGACCGGTGAAATCGGACAGTGCGACACGGCCTTCGATCAGATCGCTCATATGCACGTCGAACGAACTGAAGCCGGCACGTTCGAAGACGTTCGCCATTTCGATCTGGCCGTTGACGCCCTGCTCGCGCAGCACCGCCACGCGCGGACGCGCGCCGGTGTTGATGAAGGGCATCGCCACGTCTTCGTTGATATCGAAGGTCAGCTTGGGCTTCAGGCCCGGCGCGTTGAAGTTGCGCGCGATCGCACGCTCCTGATCGGCGTTGTCCGGGTTGTCGCGCAGCTTCTGCATGGCGTGGGTGACCGACCACCAGGCATCGAACAGCGCTTCCCAGCGCCACTCGACCAGGCTTTCGCCCTGCAGCGAAACACGCACCACCGGGGCGGTGGTCGGACGCGCGATGCGTTGCGCGCATTCGGTCAGTGCATGACGTTCGACCAGATCAGCAAATGCGGCGCGGTCTTCCTTGGCGATCTGCACCACCGCACCCAGCTCTTCATTGAACAGGCTGCGGAACGGATCATCGCCCCAGGCATCCAGCGTGATGTCCAGGCCCAGGCGCGAGGCGAAGGCCATTTCGCACAGCGCGGCAAACGCACCGCCATCGCTGCGGTCGTGGTAGGCCAGCAGCAGGCCGGCCTGGCGCGCATCGCGGATCAGTTCGAAGAAGGCGCGCAGGCGCTGTGCATCGTCCAGATCCGGCACGGCACCGGCGAAGGCCGGCAGCGCGGAATGGTCGGCGTGCACCTGGGCCAGGATCGAGCCGCCCAGGCGCTGCTTGCCGGCGCCCAGGCCGATCAGCCACAACTCGCTGTCCGCGTCACGGTCCAGCAGCGGGGTCAGCTGACCGGTCGCATCGGCCACCGGCGCGAACGCCGAGATCACCAGCGACACCGGCGACACCGATTTGTGCGCCTGGCCGTTGTCCTGCCACTGCGCCTGCATGGAGAGCGAGTCCTTGCCGACCGGAATGCTCAGGTCCAGCTGCGGGCACAGCTCCATGCCGACCGCACGCACCGCGTCATACAGCAGCGCGTCCTCGCCATGATGGCCGGCCGCGGCCATCCAGTTGGCCGACAGCTTCACCGTTTCAAGCGCATCCACCGGCGCCGCACACAGGTTGGTGATCGCTTCACCGACCGCCATGCGCGCCGACGCGGCCGCATCCAGCAGGGCCAGCGGGGTGCGCTCGCCGATCGACATCGCTTCACCGGCCACGGTGTCGAAGCCGGCCAAGGTGATGGCGACGTTGGCCAGCGGCAGCTGCCACGGGCCGATCATCTGTTCGCGTGCGGTCAGGCCACCGACGCTGCGGTCACCGATGGTGACCAGGAAGTTCTTCGAGGCCACCGAGGGATGGGCCAGCACGCGCAGACCGGCTTCATGCAGGTCCAGCCCGGCGGTCTTCAGCGCCGGCCAGCGCGGTGCCGACGGGTGCACGGTGTCGCGGTGCATCTTCGGCGCCTTGCCGAACAGCACGTCCATCGGCAGATCGATCGGGGCATCCACCGGGGTATTGCCCACGGTGGCGCCGTATGCCACGACGAGCCGCTCTTCGGCGGTCGCGACGCCAACGGCGGCGAACGGGCAACGTTCGCGCGCGCACAGCGCGGCGAACTCGGCCAGGCGCGCCTGCGGCACTCCGAGCACGTAGCGTTCCTGCGATTCGTTGCACCACAGCTGCATCGGCGACAGCGACGGGTCATCGGCGGGCACCTTGCCCAGATCGATCACACCGCCCACGCCGGAGTCATGCAGCAACTCGGGAATCGCGTTGGACAGACCACCGGCGCCAACGTCATGGAACCAGCGGATCGGGTTGTCCAGACCCAGCGCGACGCAGCGGTCGATCACTTCCTGGCAGCGACGCTCCATTTCCGGGTTATCGCGCTGCACGCTGGCGAAATCGAGGTCTTCGGCGCTTTCACCGGAGGCCACCGAGCTGGCGGCGCCGCCGCCGAGACCGATCAGCATCGCCGGGCCACCGAGCACGATGACCGCATCGCCGGGCTGCAGACGCAGCTTCTCGACCTGGTTCTGGTCGATCGCGCCGAGGCCACCGGCCAGCATGATCGGCTTGTCGTAGGCGCGGGTCAGGCCCTCGCCTTCGGGCAGTTCGAAGCTGCGGAAGTAGCCGAGCAGGTTCGGGCGGCCGAACTCGTTGTTGAACGCAGCGCCGCCGAGCGGGCCATCCAGCATGATGTCCAGCGCCGGGGCCATGCGCGGGTTCAGCGCGCGCGGCGCCTCCCACGGCTGCGGCAGGGTCGGGATGCGCAGGTGCGAGACCGAGAAACCGGTCAGGCCGGCCTTCGGCTTGCCGCCGCGGCCGGTTGCGCCTTCATCGCGGATCTCACCGCCCGCACCGGTGGCCGCACCCGGGAACGGGGCGATCGCGGTCGGGTGGTTGTGCGTTTCCACCTTGATGCAGAACGCCGAATCGACCACGGCCTCGCTGCGGTACTGGCCGGTGGCCGGGTCCGGGCGATAGCGCGCGGCCGGGAAACCGGCGACCACGGCGGCGTTGTCGCTGTAGGCGCTCAACGTGTGCTGCGGGGTCTGCTGGTGGGTGTTCTTGATCATCCGGAACAGCGAGTGCGACTGGTCGGCACCGTCGATGGTCCAGCTGGCATTGAAGATCTTGTGGCGGCAGTGCTCGGAGTTGGCCTGCGCGAACATCATCAGTTCCACGTCCGACGGCTTGCGGCCCAGTTCGCCGAAGCGCTGGCGCAGGTAGTCGATCTCGTCCTGGGCCATGGCCAGGCCGAGGCGGCTGTTGGCTGCTTCCAGATCCTCCAGGGCGATCCGTTCCAGCTCACCGCGCGCCGGGGCGCTGAACAACGCCTGCGCCTGGGCGGTCTCGGCCAGCACGGACTGGGTCATCGGGTCGTGCAGCGCGCGGATCACCGCTTCCTGCGCGGCCGCATCGGCCGGCCAGCCGGCCAGATCGATGCGCAGGCCACGTTCGACCCGGCGGATCGGTTGCCCGGCACCGCGGACCAGCTCGGTGGCCTTGCTCGACCACGGCGACAGTGTGCCCAATCGCGGCACCACGAAGCGCGATACCGCCCCGTCCTCACGCCCGGCCAGCGCCGTCTGGGCTTCCAGGATCCGGCTCAGGATCACCGGGTCCGGGGCCGCATCGCCCTCGGTCTGGATGAAGTAGACATGCCAGGCACCGGTGATGCGCAGATCGGCGGCCAGGGACTGCAGGCGGGATTCAAGACGTTCGCGGCGGAACGGCGAAAGGGCGGATGCGCCCTCGAGGACCATCATGTCCGGGGAACCGTGGTTGGGAACGGGGCCCACTATTGTACCCAAGTCGGCCGCCGCGGCCCTGCCCTGGGGATCGGCCTGCCTGGGAGGCGGCAAGGCGTGTTCACACCCGAACCATGCGCTGGTTCACGGATTGCACCGGGATTACATGACAACGTTATCACCACCTGGCCCCAGCGCCCGGTGCTGTCCGTCCCCCATGTCGTTGCCGGCCTCTCTCACCGGCGCCCGGACCTGCTGCACGCATGCCGCCATCCCGGCGGCATGCCCCCCACCTGATCGGAGACCGACCATGCCAGACCCGATTGCGCGCCGTGCAGTGACATCGTTTTCCTCCCCCGCCCCGCTTCCGCGCCGACGGCGCTGGTTGCTGGCGCTGGCCTTGGCCGCTGCCGCCGGCACGCCCACGCTGGTACAGGCCGCGAACTGTACCGGGGTGCCCGAATGGAACGGGGCCGCCATCTACCTCGCTGGCCAGACTCTGCAGAAAGGCGGCGTGCTGTACCGCGCCAACCAGGACATCTGGAATGCCCCGCCCGACCACCCGGCCGGTGCGCCCTACTACACCAACCTCGGTGCTTGCGATGGCAGCGGCAGCAACCAGCCGCCCAGCGTTGCGCTGAGCTCGCCCGCCGCCGGGGCCAGCTTCACCGCCGGCAGCAGCATCACGGTGAGCGCCAATGCCAGCGACACCGATGGCAGCATCAGCAAGGTCGAGTTCTTCCGCGGCGGCACCTCGCTGGGCATCGACACCAGCGCGCCCTACAGCGTGGTCTGGAGCAATGCCTCGGCCGGCAGCCACACGTTCAAAGCAGTGGCCACCGACAACAACAACGCCGTGACCTCCTCGGCCACGGTCAATGTGACCGTCACCGCGGCCAGCAACGACACCACGCCACCCAGCGTCCCGGGCGGACTGGCGTCCCCGTCCAGGACCGCGACCACGGTGAACCTGGCCTGGAACGCGGCGACCGACAACAGCGGCGGCAGCGGTGTGGCCGGCTACGACGTGTACCGCAACGGCAGCCTGGTCGGCTCGCCCAGCGCCACCCAGTACACCGATGGCGGCCTTGCCGCGAGCACGGCCTACACCTACACGGTGCGGGCACGCGACAACGCCGGCAATGCCTCGGCGCAGAGCGGCTCGATCAGCGTGACCACGGCCGCCGGTGGCGGCGGGGGTGGGACCAAGCGGGTGATCGGCTACTTCACCCAATGGGGCATCTACGGCCGCAATTACCAGGTCAAGAACATCGACACCAGTGGTTCGGCGGCGAAGCTGACCCACATCAATTACGCCTTCGGCAACGTGCGCAACAACCGCTGCGAAGTGGGCGTGACCCAGGCCTCCGACCCGAACACCGGCGTGGGCGGCGATGCCTACGCCGATTACGGCAAGTCCTTCGCGGCCGGCGACAGCGTGAGCGGCACGGGCGACAGGTGGGACCAGCCGCTGCGCGGCAACTGGAACCAGCTCAAGCAGCTCAAAGCCAAACACCCGAACGTGAAAGTGCTGATCTCGCTGGGCGGCTGGACCTGGTCGCGCGGCTTCTCCAGCGCGGCGCAGCCGGCCAACCGGCAGGCGTTCGTGGCCTCGTGCATCGATGCCTACATCAAGGGCAACCTGCCGGTCGCCGATGGTGCGGGCGGCGCGGGTGCGGCGCTCGGCGTGTTCGACGGCATCGACATCGACTGGGAGTACCCGGTGGCCTGCGGGCTGAGCTGCGGCACGCCGGCCGACAACGCCAACTTCACCGCGCTGCTGGCCGAATTCCGCCGCCAGCTGGATGCGGTGCGGCCCGGCCTGCTGCTGACGGTGGCCGTGGGCGCGGGCGTGGACAAGATCCGTGTGACCGATCCGGCCAGCTACCACCCGTACCTGGATTTCATCAACGTGATGACCTACGACTTCCACGGCGCATGGGATCCGCAGACCAACCATCACTCGGCCCTGTTCGATTCACCGGCTGACCCCTCCACCGGCGACCAGAAGCTCTACAACAGCAACGATGCGATGGAAGCCTTCCTCAGCCGCGGGGTGCCGGCCAGCAAATTGAACCTGGGCATCGGCTACTACGGGCGTGGCTGGACCGGCGTGGCCAGCGGCAACAACGGGCTCTACAAGAGCGCCAGCGGCGCGGCACCGGGCACGTACGAAGCCGGTATCGAAGATTGGAAGGTGCTGAAGAACCTCAACTGGCCGGTGTACACCGACAACGTCGCCAAGGCCACGTGGATCTCCAACGGCACCACCTTCTGGAGTCTGGATACGCCCGCGATGGTCACCGAGAAGATGGGCTATGTGAAAGCACAGGGCCTGGGCGGCGCATTCTTCTGGGAGTTCAGCGGCGATGATGCGCAGGGCACCCTGACCAAGGCGATCAGTGACGGCTTGAAGTGACACCGTCGCGCGGGACGCTGCCTCGCTGATCGAGCAGGCCGCTCCCCCACTGACAGAAAAACGCCCCCGCCTGGCCGGGGCGTT
>NZ_JBHFHW010000015.1:43132-45826 GCF_057333975.1 Stenotrophomonas sp. AGC87 | reverse complement strand
CAGAAAAACGCCCCGGCCTGGCCGGGGCGTTCTGTTTTCAGCGGCTGCCGCCTGCCGAGACGCGCTCCAGCGCCGCCTTGAGCTGCGCCGGCGGCAGGTAGCCACCCAGCTGGGTGCCGTCGGCGGCGAAGATCGCCGGGGTGCCGTTGACGCCCATCTGCTGGCCGAGCTTGTACTGCATGGCCACCGGATTGGTGCAGTTCTTCGGGGTGACGGCCTTGCCGGTCTTGGCGGCGGTCAGGGCCTGCTTGCGGTCGGCCGCGCACCAGACCGAGATCATGTCGGTGTAGTCCTGGCTGCCCAGGCCCATGCGCGGGAACGCCAGGTATTCCACGGTGATGCCGTTGCGGTTGAGCTCGGCGATGTCCTGGTGCAGCTTGCGGCAGTAGCCGCACTCGATGTCGGTGAAGACGCTGACGGTGTACTTCGCATTCGGCGCAGCAAACACGATGCGCTCGTTGTGCGGCACGCCATCGAGCAGCTTGCGGCGGTAGCTGAGCAGGCCCTGGCTGCTGACCGGCGCCTTGTTCTGGATATCGTACGGCTGGGACTGCATCAAGTAGCGGCCGTCATCAGAGACGTACAGCACCTGGCCACCGACCAGCACCTCGCGGAACCCGGCAAACGGCGCGGCCCCGATGAAATCAGGCTTGAAGGTGGGGTCCAGCTGCTGCAGCGCGGTGCGCACGCGTTGGTCGGCATCACCGGCAGCGGCCGGGGCCGGGGTGGCGGCAATGGTCTTGGCCGCCGGAGCGGACGGTTGCTGCGCGCAGGCAGACAGGCTGAGCGCGCCGAAGAGCGCCGCAATGGCAACACGGAGCATCGAGCATTCCGGTGTAAGAGGTCAGGCTGGATTCTCGCACAGCTGCCTGCCCACGCAGCTGGACCGCAGTGGAACGGTGACGCGCACCCGGGTTTTGCGCCGTCTCAGCCGCGCGGGTGATGCTTGGCGTGCAGTTTCTGCAGGTGTTCGCGGGCCACCAGCGTGTAAATCTGGGTGGTGGACAGCGAACTGTGGCCGAGCAGCATCTGCAGGGCGCGCAGATCGGCGCCCCGGTTGAGCAGGTGCGTAGCGAAGCTGTGGCGCAGGCCGTGGGGACTGATCCGGGCGGGGTCGATCCCGGCCAGCACCGCGTACTTCTTCACCAGCCCCCAGAACTGCTGGCGGCTCAAGGGATGCAGGGAGGGCTCCAGAAACATCGGCACCGCGCCGTCCTGTGGCGTCGGCACGTTGCGCTTGCCGGTGAGCAGCGGGCGCGATTCAGCCAGGTAACGCTCGAGCCAGTGCTGGGATTCTTCCCCCAGCGGAACCAGCCGTTCCTTGCTGCCCTTGCCGGTCACGCGCAGCACCCCTTGGCGCAGGTTGACGGCATTGGCCGGCAGATTGACCAGTTCGCTGACGCGCAGGCCCGCGGCATACATCAACTCCAGCATGGCGCGGTCGCGCAGCCCGAGCGGCGTCTCGATGTCGGGGCTGGCCAACAGCGCATCGATCTGGCTTTCGGCCAGCGCCTTGGGCAGCAGCCGCGGCAGCTTCGGCGGATCGAGCAGCGCACTGGGGTCATCGCTGCGCTCGCCGCGGCGGACCGCATCGGCGAAGAAGGCCCGCAACGCGGACAGCAGACGGGCATTGCTGCGCGGGGACCAGCCATGGCGGGAGCGCCAGGCCAGGTAGTCGAACAGCCCGGCGCGATCAAGACCGGCCAGCCCCCCGGCAGCGCCATCACGCCAGCGCGCGAGACCTTCAAGATCGCGCCGGTAACTGTCCAGGCTGGCACGCGCCAGGCCGTGCTCGGCCCAGGCCGTGTCGAGGAAGCGCTGGATGCGGACATTGTCGTCGTCGCGCAGCTCGGGGAGGTGCTGGATGAGCTGGCGACGTAGTGCGGGGGTGGTGGCATCGGACATGCGGACAGCATACGGAGCAGACCGTGCGTGGGCCATCGAACGCGGGCAGCGGGCCGGGTATGCTCCGGGTCATGACCGATACCGCGCTGTCGTCCCCCGCTGCTGATCGCCCCGCATCGTTGCTGCTGTGGCGGCTGTTGTCACTGTTGTACGACTTCTTCCCCGCGCTGGCGCTGTGGATGCTGCTGGGGGCGGTGTTCGTGGCGGTCTATACGTTGAGCGGTCACGCAGAGCGGGAGAACATCGCCCCGTTCAGCGCGTGGCAGTGGGCGTTGTGGGCATGCTGCTGGGTCGTGACAGGCCTGTACGCGACGATGAGTTGGCGCCGCGGCGGGCAGACGCTGGGGATGCGGCCGTGGCGGTTGCGGGTGGTCTCGCTGGACGGCACGGTGCCGACGCGCAGGCAGTTGTGGCGGCGGTACGCGGTGGGCTCGCTGTCGGTGCTGGCGGCCGGCCTGGGGTTCTGGTGGGCGCTGCTGGATCGGCAGCGGTTGACCTGGCATGACCGGGCCAGCGGGACGCGGGTTGCGCGGTTGCCGAAGCGCTGACGTACTGACGCTCTACAGCTCTGACGCTCTACAGCTCTGACCCTCTGACGCTCTGACGCTCAGTCGCTCAGTCGCTCAGTCGCTCAGTCGCCAAGATTGAACACGAACACCGGCACCTCGCCAATCCATCAGAACGGTAGAGCCGGGCCATGCCCGGCTGCTCCTGCTCTCCCTACCCCCACCAGCACACTGTCGGAGGCGCGGCGGGATTGCCAGGCCGGGACCGTGTGCTGCCATGGAT
>NZ_JBHFHW010000015.1:12568-43087 GCF_057333975.1 Stenotrophomonas sp. AGC87 | reverse complement strand
GCACACGAGCCTACATGGACGTACTTGCGGCGGGTCCCGGAATGGCGAGCCCGTCGCGCCTAGCTCGAGAGCACATGGTGGCCGCTTCGGCTTCGGCTTCGGCTCTGGCGTTTGGCGTGGCGCGGCGTGTGAGCGGAAGAATCAGCCCGACTTACGTCGGAACAACAACCCGGACACCACCATCATCACAATCGGCGGCAACGCATACGCAATCCGATAATCGAACTTCAACGCACCGGCCATGCGCCCGAAGAACAACTGCAACAACCAGAAGCCCAGCGCGAACAGAATGCCCAGGAACAACCGCTTGCCCATACCGCCACTGCGCAGCGAACCGAACGCGAACGGCACCGCCGCCAAGCACAACGCCAACACATTGATCGGATAGAACCAACGGCTCCAGTACACATCCTCGTAATCGCGCGCATCCAACCCATTGCGCTTGCGGTACTCGATGCTGGTGCGCAGATCCATCGCCGTCAGATTGCGTGGCTTGGAAATACCACTGGCCAGCGCCGCCGCATCCAGCCGTGAATTCCACGGCTCGGATTCGGCCGTCTCCCGCGTTGCCGAACGCTCACCGAAGGTGTCGCGGCGGACCTTGTTCAATACCCAGCCATCGGCGCCATGTTCGGCGGTGGTGGCATAGGTCAGCGAGGCCAGGCGGCCGTCGTCGGCGATCTTGTACAAGCGCACATCGTGCAGGATCAGACGCGTGCCGCCGCCGGACTGCAACTGCTCATCGCCACTCTGGGCGTTGAGGAAGGTGTCGCCTTCGCGCGCCCACACGCCCGAATAGCGGGCCGCGCTCAGGCTGCTGCCCCACTTGGCGCTGATCTTGATGTCGTCGGCCTTGCTCTGGCCCCACGGGCCCAGCGTTTCGCCGCTGAACACCATCACCGCGGTCATCAGCGACAGCGCGATCGCCACCGAGACGCTCAGCCGCTTGCGCGACAGCCCCAGCGCGCGCAGCGCAGTGAGTTCGGAGGTGGCGGCCAGCTGGCCCAGGCCCATCAGCGCACCGATCACGGCGGCGGTCGGGAAGAAGGTATAGGCGCGCCGCGGCACGGTGTATAGCACCCAGGCGGCTGCGTGGCCGAGGGTGTAGCTGCCCTTGCCGACGTCCTTGAACTCGCCGGAGAAGGCCATCACCACGTCCAGGCCGACCAGCACCGCCCAGGTCAGCAGGACGGTGCCGAACACGGCACGGCCCAGGTACAGATCAAACCGCATGGGGCGCAACACGTTCATGCGGTCCTCCGGGGACGCGACAGTTTGCCGTCGCGGAAATACATCCACAGGGCGAGGGCCAGCAACGGCAGCGTCAGCCACCACAGGCCCGCCACGGCGGGAATCTTGCCATCGGCGATCCAGCGGGTGCCGATGAACATCAGGTTCATGCCCACCATATAGGCCAGGAAGGCCAGCATCATGCGGCCGTAGCGCTGCTGGCGTGGCGAGCTGCGGGCCAGCGGCAGGGTCATCAGGGCAAAGGCCAGCGCGATCAGCGGCGGGGCGATGCGCGAGTGCAGCTGCGCCTGGGCCTCGGGGCGCTCATCGCCGAACAGCTGGGTGGTGCGCAGCAGTTCGGGGTCGTCGTCCTTGCGGGTCTCGGCACCGTCGGGCATGGCCACGTCGTTGCGGGCGAAGGTCATCAGCTTGTAGTCCAGCGCACCGTTGGCCGGGCCTTCAACCTGGTGGCCGTCATCCAGCTCCAGATAGCGTTGCTTGGCGCCCTCGAAGTACATCCGGCCGTGATCGGCGGAGATCACTTCGATGCGGTCCTCCTTCTGGCGCTGCAGGAAGACCTTGCCCAGCTGGGTGCCATCCGGGGAGACCGAAGACAGGTAAACCACGCCGCCATTGGGCAGAGAGGTGAACTTGCCCGCCTCCAGGCCGGCCATGACCACGCTGCGGTTGGCCTCGTCGATCATCGTCTCGCCGGTGCGGTCGGCCCAGGGGCCCAGCCACAGCGAGCACAGCCCGATCAGGCCCACCACCGGCACCACCAGCATCAGCAGGGGGCGCAGCAGGCGTTTGGGGCCAACGCCGATGGCGGTGATGACCGCCATTTCCGAGTCCCGGTAGAGCCGGGCCGTGGCCAGCAGCAGGCCCAGCATCAGCGCCAGCGGCAGGATCAGCGGCATATAGACGATGAACTGCAGGCCCAGCTGTGAGAACAGCAGGCGGGCAGGCAGGCGGCCGTCGGCGATGTTGCCGAGGATGTCCACCAGGACACCACCGACGCTCACCACCAGCAACACGATCAGGGTGGCCAGGAAACTCTGGACGAAATCACGCAGGAGATAGCGATCGAGCTTCGACATGGGGCGGTGGTTTAAACTCTCGGATTCGTTCGCGGTGCTGCCCAGTCTACTGACGGGACGTAAACAGCTCGCGATTGTACGGATTTGCCAACGGAATCTGATCAATGGCCCTGGAATTCACCCTGAACCACGCAGCACCGGCCTCGGCCGAGTGCGATTGCGTCATCGTCGGCGCCTATGCCGACCAGACCCTGAGCCCGGCGGCACAGGCCCTGGACACCGCGTCCGGCGGCCGCCTGTCGGCCCTGATCGCCCGCGGCGACGTGGGCGGCAAGACCGGTAACACGACCCTGCTGCACGATCTGCCCGGCATCACCGCCGCACGCGTGCTGGTGGTCGGGCTGGGCGAGCCGGCCAAATTCGGCGTGCCGCAGTACCTCAAGGCGGTCGGCGATGCCAGCCGCGCCCTCAAGAGCGGGGTCAACCACCACGCGCTGTTCACCCTGACCGAGATCGAGGTCAAGGGCCGCGATGCCGCCTGGAACATCCGCCAGGCCATCATCACCGCCGACCACGCCGCCTACCGCTACAGCGCCACGCTGGGCAAGAAGAAAGCCGACGAGCCGGGCCTGACCACGCTGGCCATCGCGGGCACCGACACCCAGGCGCTGGCCCAGGGCCAGGCCATCGCCGCCGGCGTGCAGTACGCCCGCGAGCTGGGCAACCTGCCGCCGAACGTCTGCACCCCGGCCTACCTGGCCGAGTCCTCGGTCGCGTTCGCCAAGGCCCATGACGGCGCCGAAGCGGAGGTGCTGGACGAGCAGCAGATGGAAGCGCTGGGCATGGGCTCGCTGCTGGCCGTGGCCCGTGGCTCGGCCAACCGCCCGCACCTGGTCGTGCTGAAGTGGAACAACGGCAGCGACGCCAAGCCCTACGTGCTGGTCGGCAAGGGCATCACCTTCGATACCGGTGGCGTCAACCTGAAGACCCAGGGCGGCATCGAAGAGATGAAGTACGACATGTGCGGTGGCGCCAACGTCATCGGCACCTTCGTCGCGGCCGTCACGGCCAAGCTGCCGCTGAACCTGGTGGTGGTGGTGCCGGCGGTCGAGAACGCCATCGACGGCAATGCCTACCGCCCCTCGGACGTGATCACCTCGATGTCGGGCAAGACCATCGAAGTGGGCAACACCGACGCCGAAGGCCGCCTGATCCTGTGCGACGCCCTGACCTACGCGCAGCGCTTCGAGCCGGCCGCGCTGATCGACGTGGCCACCCTGACCGGTGCCTGCCTGGTCGCCCTGGGCCACCAGACCGCCGGCCTGATGACCAAGCACGACGACCTGGCCAACGAGCTGCTGGCCGCCGGCGAGCACGTGTTCGACCGCGCCTGGCGCCTGCCGCTGTGGGACGAGTACCAGCCGATGCTGGATTCCAGCTTCGCCGATATCTACAACATCGGCGGCCGCTGGGCCGGTGCGATCACCGCGGGCTGCTTCCTGTCGCGCTTCGCCGAAGGCCAGCGCTGGGCCCATCTGGACATCGCCGGCGTGGCCAGCGACGAAGGCAAGCGCGGCATGGCCACCGGCCGCCCGGTCGGCCTGCTGAGCCAGTGGCTGCTGGACCAGGTCGCCCGCGCCTGATGCCCTGCCCGATCGCGGCCGCCTGCGGGTGGCCGCGGTCCCGCCCGGCCTGGCGCCGGGTTCTCCCTCCGCTCCAGGCCCTGCCATGTCCCGTGCTGATTTCTACCTGATCGCCAAGCCCCGCTTCCTGACCGAGCCATTGCGCCTGGTCTGCGAACTGGCCCGCAAGGCCAACGACGCCGGGCTGTTCACCCTGGTGCTGGCACGCGACCAGGCCCAGGCCGAGGAGCTGGACGAGCTGCTGTGGGCGTTCGACAACGATGCCTACATCCCGCACCAGATTGCCGGCGAAGACATGGACGAGGAAGAGGCGCTGGTGCTGATCGCCGTTCCCGGCACCGAGGCGCCGGCCCGGCCGCTGGTGATCAACCTGCGCGACGATCCCTATCTGGCCGCCTGCGACCGCGTGCTGGAAGTGGTGCCGGCCGCCCCGGAAGCGCGCGAACCACTGCGCGAGCGCTGGCGCCAGTACAAGGCGCTGGGCTTTGACCTGAACAAGTACGACATGTAACCCGCGCGGCGCCCGTCCGGTCGCCGCCGCCCCCGGAGACCCTTGATGCGCCTGTTGATCGCCCTGATCTTTCCCTGGTTCGCCTTCTTCACCATCGGCCGCCCGATCGCAGGCATCCTCTGCCTGATCCTGCAGATCACGCTGATCGGCTGGCTGCCCGCCGCGATCTGGGCCGCCTACGCGGTCTCACAGTTCCATACCGACCAGAAGATCCGCCGCGCCTTAGGCCGCTGAGCTTCCGGCACCCCCACCTTCCGTATTCGATCCTGGTTCCCGCATGACCCAACTCGCCTCCAGCTACGACCCCAAAACCTTTGAAACCGCGTTGTACGACGCGTGGGAGAAGGCCGGCCATTTCAAGCCGTCCGGCAAGGGCGAGCCGTACACCATCCTGCTGCCGCCGCCGAACGTGACCGGCACGCTGCACATGGGCCATGCCTTCCAGCAGACCCTGATGGATGCACTGGTGCGCTACCACCGCATGCGTGGCTACGACACGTTGTGGCAGGTCGGCACCGACCACGCCGGCATCGCCACCGAGATGGTGGTGTCGCGCAACCTGGCGCTGGCCAACACCGGTGAGACCCGCGATTCGCTGGGCCGCGACGGCTTCATCGAGAAGGTGTGGGAGTGGAAGGCGCAGTCCGGTGACACCATCGAGCGCCAGATGCGCCGCCTGGGCACCTCCAGCGACTGGTCGCGCAGCACCTTCACCATGGACCCGCAGCCGTCCGAAGCGGTGGTCGAGGCGTTCGTGCGCTGGCACGAGCAGGGCCTGATCTACCGTGGCCAGCGCCTGGTCAACTGGGATCCGGTGCTCAAGACCGCCATCTCCGATCTGGAAGTGGAGAGCGTGGAGGAAGACGGTTTCCTGTGGTCGATCAGCTACCCGCTGGCCGATGGCAGCGGCACCCTGACCGTGGCCACCACCCGCCCGGAAACCATGCTCGGCGACACCGCCGTGATGGTGCACCCGGAAGACGAGCGCTATGCGCACCTGATCGGCAAAATGGTCAAGCTGCCGCTGACCGATCGCGAGATCCCGGTGATCGCCGATGATTACGTCGACCGCGAGTTCGGTACCGGCGTGGTCAAGGTCACCCCCGCGCACGATTTCAACGATTACCAGGTCGGCCTGCGCCACAACCTGCCGATGATCAACCTGTTCACCCCGGTGGCGGCGATCAACGACAACGCCCCGGAGAAGTACCGCGGGCTGGACCGTTACGAAGCGCGCAAGGTGATCCTGGCCGAGCTGGAAGACCTGGGCATCCTGGTGGAGACAAAGGCGCACAAGCTGCAGGTGCCGCGTGGCGATCGCACCCAGCAGGTGATCGAGCCGTACCTGACCGACCAGTGGTTCGTGAAGATGGACGTGCTGGCCAAGCGCGGCCTGGAGCTGGTCGAGAACGGCAGCATCCAGTTCGTCCCGGCCAACTGGATCAACACCTACCGCCACTGGATGGAGAACATCCAGGATTGGTGCATCAGCCGCCAGCTGTGGTGGGGCCACCGCATTCCGGCGTGGTTCGACGATGCAGGCAACTGCTATGTCGGCCGTGATGAAGCCGAAGCGCGCGCGAAGAACAACCTCGCCGCCGACCTCGCCCTGCACCAGGACAGCGACGTGCTGGAGACCTGGTTCTCCTCGCAGCTGTGGCCGTTCTCCACCCTGGGCTGGCCGAACGAGCAGGCGATGGACGCGCGCGGTTTCGAGCGCTACCTGCCGTCGTCGGTGCTGATCACCGGGTTCGACATCATCTTCTTCTGGGTGGCCCGCATGATCATGGCCACCGACAGCTTCACCGGGAAGATTCCGTTCAAGGACGTCTACATCACCGGCCTGATCCGCGATGCGCAGGGCCAGAAGATGTCCAAGTCCAAGGGCAACGTGCTGGATCCGCTGGACATCATCGATGGCATCTCCATCGAGGACCTGGTTGCCAAGCGCACCACCGGCCTGATGAAGCCCAAGGACGCGCCGAAGATCGAGAAAGCGACGCGCCGCGAATTCCCCGAGGGCATCATCGCCCACGGTGCCGATGCGCTGCGTTTCACCATCGCCGCGCTGGCCACCCACGGCCGCGATATCAAGTTCGACATGAACCGCGCCGAGGGCTACAAGAACTTCTGCAACAAGCTGTGGAACGCCAGCCGCTTCACCCTGATGAACACCGAGGGCAGCAGCTTCACCGGCGTGCCGCAGCCGCGCACCGATGCCGAGCGCTGGATTCTCGCGCGCCTGGCCGCGGTCTCGGCCGAAGCGCAGACGCATTACGCCAACTACCGCTTCGATCTGCTGGCGCAGTGCCTGTACGAATTTGCCTGGAACGAGTTCTGCGATTGGTTCCTGGAACTGACCAAGCCGGCCCTCAACGGTGCCGACGCCGATGACGCCAACAGCACCCGCCACACCCTGCTGTACGTGCTGGAAGCGCTGCTGCGCCTGCTGCACCCGCTGACCCCGTTCGTCACCGAGCAGCTGTGGCGCCAGGTCGCCCCGCGCCTGGGCATCACCGACGACACCATCTCGCTGCGTCCGTATCCGACCGCCGAGGAATTCGCGGGTAATTTCGCCCGCGCCGAAGCCGACGTGGAATGGCTGAAGTCGATGGTCAACGCGTTGCGCCGCGTGCGCAGCGAGTTGAACGTGCCGCCGTCCAAGCTGGTGCCGCTGCTGCTGCAGGGTGGCAACGACGACGACCGCGCGCGCATGACCCGCTTCACCTCCTCGCTGTCGTTCCTGCTCAAGCTGGAGCGCATCGAATGGCTGGCCAACGGCAGCGACACGCCGCCGGCCGCCGCTGCGATCGTGGGCGATCTCACCTTGCTGGTGCCGCTGGAAGGCCTGGTCGATCTGGGCGCCGAGCGCGCGCGCCTGGACAAGGAAATCGCCCGGGTGGAATCGGAGAAGGAAAAGAGCGAGACCAAGCTGGCCAAGTTCACCGACAAGGTGCCCGCGGCCGTGGTCGAGCAGGAGCGCGTGCGCCTGGTCGAATGGACCGCCCAGCTGGATGGCCTGCGCTCGCAGCGCGCGAAGCTGTAAGCGCTGCGGGAGGTAGTGCCACCCCATGGGTGGCTGCCTTCCGGGGCGGGATGACGTGCAGCCACCCATGGGGTGGCTCTACACCACGCTGTCAGAGCGGCGGCATCACCTGGATGTCGTCGTCGACCAGCTCGATCGCCATCACCAGCGCATCCTCGCGCCCCTCGCGGGCGGGGTAATAACGCGGCCGGCGGCCGATCTCGTTGAACCCCTCGCTGTGGTACAGGGCCACGGCCGAGGTATTGGACGGGCGCACTTCCAGGAACACGCGGTGCGCGCCATGGTCGCGTGCCAGCTTCACCAGCGCCCGCAGCAGGTAGCGGCCGTGGCCACGCGATTGGCACAGCGGGTCTACGCAGATGTTGAGGATATGGGCTTCATCGGCGGCGATGCTGAGCAGGCCGTAGCCCATCAGCAGGCCATCCTCTTCCATCGCCAGGCCGGGATAACCTGCACGCAGGCAGTCCTGGAAGATGCCGCGGGTCCACGGGTACGGGTAACCGCGCACCTCGATGGCCATCACCGCATTGAGGTCGCTTTCGCGCAGCGCGCGCAGCGACAACGGTCGCGGCGAGCTCACCGCGCTCACGGCCGGGCCTGTTTGCGCAGGGCGCGCAGCTGCGGCCACAACGCGCGCTTGGCGGCGGCGCTGCTGCGCAGTTCATCCAGGTTCCAGCTGGCCATCAAGGCCTGGGTGTCCGGCTCGGCCGGGTTGCAGCCGGAGGCCCGCAGCAGGGCGATCTGCAGGCGATCAGGCATCCGCACCGCCGCACGTCGTCCGCCACCTGCGCGCGCCGGCGCGGCCGCCGACGCACTGGCCGGTGCGTGTTCTTCTACCGTACGCGGGGCATTGCGCCGCACCGGTGGCGGCGCATCCGCTGGCGGCGCCGGGCGCGAGGGACGCACCGGGGCCGGCGGCTCGGCAACCGGGGCCGCACGCAACTCGATCTCCGGCACAACCAGCGCCTCCGGCTCGACACTGCCGTCGACGAACACCGTATACCCCATCGCCTGCAGCCAGGACTGCTGCGCCGGCGACCACAATGGCGGCAGCGCCTGCCCGCTCACGCGTTCGGCTCGACCGTCTTGCGGGTGCGCTGCCATACCCAGTAACACGGGCCGGACAAGGCATACACCACGCCCACCGCGAACAGCACGCGCGGCAGATCGATGACCATGATCGCGATGGCGATCGGTACCAGGGCCAGTGCCAGGAACGGCACGCGATCCGCGCGCGGTCCCTTCTCGCCACTGCCCTTGAAGCTCCAGAAGCGGATCCGGCTGACCATCAGCAGCGCCGATACCAGGGTCACGCCCAGCGCGACATAGCGCAGCTGGTTGCCGTCCCAGCCGAGGTTGCCATCAGCGAAAGCCCAGACGAAGGACATCATCAAGCCGGCCGCAGCCGGGCTGGCCAGGCCGATGAACCAGCGCTTGTCGACCACGGTCACCTGGGTATTGAAGCGGGCCAGGCGCAGCGCGGCGCAGGCGGCATACAGGAAGGCGACCGCCCAGCCGACGCGGCCGAGCACCGGATCGTCGAACTTCAGCCAGGACAGCGACCAGTGGTACATCACCAGCGCCGGGGCCATGCCGAAGCTGACCAGATCGGCCAGCGAGTCGTACTGCACGCCGAATTCGCTGCTGGTGCCGGTCAGGCGGGCCACGCGGCCGTCCAGGCCGTCCATGACCGCCGCGACAAACACCGCGATCGCGGCATTGACGAAGTCGCCGTTGGCCGCGGCGATGATCGCGTAGAAGCCGGCGAACAGGCCTGCGGTGGTGAACAGGTTGGGCAGCAGGTAAATGCTGCGCGAGCGCGGCGGGGGTTTCATCTGATCCATGCGGCCAGTTTAGCTTGCCAGCACCGGCCCGGGGTGCTGCAATCGCGGTTCTGCCCCGTTCCCGGAGTTGCCATGCGTGCCCTGTCCCGTCTGAGCGCCCTGCTGCTGCTCGCCAGCGCCACGGCCAGCGCCGGCACTGTCTATAAGTGGAAAGACGCCAACGGCGTCACCCAGTATTCGGAGAAGCCGCCGGCTGGGCAGAAGTACGAGGCCCGCCAGGTCGAGAACCGGGACCCGCTCCCGCGCGAGACCGCCGTCGCCCCGGCCGAGAACAAGGCCTGCACCGATGCCCGCGGCAACCTCACCCTGCTCAACGGGCCGGGCAAGGTCATGCAGGACGCCGATGGCGACGGCACGGCCGATACCGCCCTGACCGACGAGCAGCGCAGCGCCCAGAAGACCCTGGCCGAGGCCGCCATCCAGGCCTACTGCACCCCCAGGGCCTGAGCCACCGGCCCCGTCGAGGCCGCCAAAACCAACGGCAACACCCATCGCGGCGGCCGGACTGGCAGAATATCGGCTTCTGCCGTTCAGCGAAGCCGACGATGCGCCTCTCCCAGTTCCACCTGCACACCACCAAGGAAACCCCCAGCGACGCGGAGCTGACCAGCCACCGCTTGATGCTGCGCGCGGGCATGATCCGCAAGCTGGCCTCGGGGCTGTACACCTGGTCGCCGCTGGGCCTGCGCGTGCTGCGCAAGGTCGAGCGCATCGTGCGTGAGGAAATGGAGCGTGCCGGCGCGGTGGAATTCCAGATTCCGACCATCCAGCCCAAGGAACTGTGGGAAGCCACCGGCCGCTGGGAAAAGTTCGGCCCGCAGCTGCTGAAGATCAAGGATCGCAAGGAGCAGGTGTTCTGCTACAGCCCGACCGCTGAAGAGGCCGCCGCTGACTTCGCGCGCCAGGAGCTGTCCAGCTACAAGCAGCTGCCGGTCAATTTCTTCCAGATCCAGACCAAGTTCCGCGATGAGATCCGCCCGCGCTTCGGCGTGATGCGCTCGCGCGAATTCCTGATGAAGGACGCCTATTCCTTCCACCTGCACGATGAGTGCCTGGTGCGCGAATACGAAAACATGAAGTCGGCCTACAGCCGCATCTTCACCCGCCTGGGCCTGGATTTCCGCATGGTGCAGGCCGACTCCGGCGCGATCGGTGGCGACGCCTCGCAGGAATTCCACGTGATCGCCGAGTCGGGCGAAGACGCGCTGGTGTTTTCCACCGGCTCGGATTACGCGGCCAATATGGAAGCGGCCATCGCCGCGGCCCCGGGTGAGCGCCCGGCCGCCAGCGAAGCGCTGCGCAGGATCGATACGCCCACGCAGAAGACCTGCGAAGCCGTGGCCGCCCTGCTCGGCCTGGGCCTGGAGCGCACGGTCAAGTCGATCGCGATCATGAGCGAGGCCGGTTTCGTGCTGGCGCTGGTGCGCGGCGATCACGATGTCAATGAAATCAAACTCGGCAAGGTCGAGGGCCTGCAGGGCTACCGCATGGCCAGCGAGGCGGAGATCGCCACGCATCTGGGCAGCGAGCCGGGCTTCCTCGGCCCGCTCAACCCGGCCCAGCCGATCCGCATCGTGGCCGACCGCGACGTCGCCGCGCTGGCCGATTTCGTCATCGGTGCCAACCAAGCCGGTTTCCATATCGCCGGCGTCAATTGGGGCCGCGACCTGCCCGAACCGGAAGTGGCGGACATCCGCAACGCCAAGGCCGGTGATCGTGCCGCCGATGGCGGTGAACTCAAGATCGCGCGCGGCATCGAAGTCGGCCATGTGTTCCAGCTCGGCCGCCAGTATGCGCAGGCGTTGAATGCGACCGTGCTTGACGAAAACGGCAAGGCTGCGGTGTTGGCGATGGGCTGCTACGGCATCGGCATTTCGCGCATCGTGGCGGCGGCGATCGAACAGAATCACGACGACGCCGGCATTATCTGGCCGGACGCGATGGCGCCGTGGCAGGTCGTGGTCTGCATGATCAACCCGAAGCAGGACGAGACCGTGTCGTCCACCGCCGCCGAGCTGCTTGCGCAGTTGCAGGCCGCCGGCCTGGATGTGGCGCTGGATGACCGCGGCCTGCGCCCGGGCGCGATGTTCGCCGACATGGAACTGATCGGTGTCCCGCACCGGATCGTGGTGTCCGAACGCGGCGTCGCCGCCGGCACGTTCGAGTACCGCGCGCGCAATGCCGCCGAAGCGGAGGTCCTCGACAAGGACGCGCTGCTGGCAAAATTGACGAAGTAATGACAAAGGCCGGGCGAATAACCCGGCCTTTTCAATGGCGGACCCGGTTTCAATATCTCCGGTTTGTTTGTGTATTTCGCAAAAGAGAATGTATGCTGTTTCCGATGCCAAGGACCGGCTCACCCTGTCCTTAATATATTGCGGAGTAGTAGATGAGCATTGACCTGAGCGGCCTGTCCGCCAAAGAGCTGGGCGCGCTGATCAAGAACGCCAAGAAGCAGCAGACCATCGTGGCCAAGCGTCCGGCGATCACCAAGGTCCGCGCACAGCTGACCAAGCTGGCCAAGGCCCAGGGCTATTCGGTGGAAGAACTGTTCGGCGGCGCTGCCCCGGCCGCACGTGGCCGTGCCGCGAGCAAGGCCACCAAGGCCCCGGCCAAGGCCGTGCGCAAGCTCGGCAAGGTCGCCCCGAAGTATCGCAACCCGGCCAACCCGAAGGAAACCTGGACCGGCCGTGGCAAGCAGCCGCGTTGGCTGGCCGCGCATACCGCCAAGGGCAAGAAGGTTGAAGAGTTCCTGATCAAGAAGTAAGCCGGTCAGTCACTGCAGTACATGAAAACGCCGGCTTCGCGCCGGCGTTTTCGTACCCGTTGATGGCGCGCGCGGTGACCGGGATGGTCAAAGATTCTTGCGCGCCGGGATCAGCAGATTGCCGAACAGCAGGCCGGCCACCAGCGCCATCACCACGTTGAGCACGGTCATCAGCACGGTCTGGCCGGCGCTCATGTCCTGCTGCTGGACCAGCGTCAGCACGCCGCGCAGGCTGGTACTGCCGGGCACCAGCATGATGATGCCGGGCAGGCGGATGATCGCGCCCGGGCGCTGCGCCAGCCGACCAAACAGATTGCCGGCGGCGGTCAGCAGCATCGCGGACATGAAAATGCCGGCCGGAATGCCCCACGCCTGGCCCGCGAATTTGGAGATCGCATAACCGGCGACGGCCGCCGCCATCACCCAGGGGAAATCGCGGCGGTTGGCCTTGAACAACATCGCGAACGCGAACGCGGCCAGCAGCAACGCGCCCCACTCGACCCAATCGGCCTGCGGCCGCGAGGCGCGCACCAGCGGTTCCAGCCCGACGATGCCGGACAGGGTCACCGCGATCACCGCACCCACCGTCAGTTTCAGGATCGTGGTCACCGCACCGGCAAACCGCGCCGTGCCCGAAACCCAATGCTGGCTGGCCAGCTCATTGACCGCATTGGTCAGCGACATCCCCGGCAGCAGCACCACCAGCGAGGCGATGATCACCGTGTTGAGGTTCAGCGCCCCGATGAAGGAGGCCACCAGCGTCGCCACCGAGCCGGCCAGCAGTGCGGCCAACGCTTCGTTGGCCTCGCGCGTGGCCGGGCGGCGGTCGGTATACATGCCCATGACGCCGATCAGCAGGCCGATCACGCCGGCGGTGGCGATATCCAGCCACGGCAGTTTCCACAGGCCGGCCACGCCCGCTGCGCCCAGGCTGTAGGAAAGAATGGTGCGGATCTTGCCCCAACGGCCCGGATCCTGGTCCAGCTGGCGCAGTGCGGTATGGCCCTGCGCGATGCTCATGGTGCCGTTGGCCACCGCATCGGTGATCTGATCGGCGATGCTGAGTTTATGCAGGTCGTTCTCGCCCGGTGCCAGCCGGATCACGCGGGTGATATCCGATGAACCGATCGCCTTGGTCGGGTCGCTGAAACTCAGGATCAGGCCGGTCGGATTCGACCACGGCTCACAATCCAGGTCCAGACGCTGCGCCAGCGCGACCACGGCCGCTTCCAGCCGCTGCGCGGTGGTGCCATAGCTGTGCAGGCGCCCGGCCATTTCCGAAACGAAGGCCACGCGCTGTGCGTAGGTGGCCGGTGGTGCAACGATGGTGGGGGCGTCGGCAGACATGCGCCGTAGTATTACCCGAACACGCCCCGGCCTGAAGAATCCCGGTGTCATCGTGCGCCGGCGTGCAGGCCCGGGCCACACTGACCGACGCGTTCAGCCCGCTCCGGCGCATACGCGAGCCATGCACCCGGACAGGTTATGCTGCGCGCAGGACGCCTACATGACCTCAGACCAAGCCCCCCATCTCGAGCAGGATGCCCAAGACCCCGGTCTGATCCGGTTGTCTGGCCATTGGACATTGCGCACCGCGCTGGACGCGGCCGAAGTGCTGCGCGGCCTTCCGGAGAACGTGACCGGTCTGGACGCCAGCGGGATCACCCTGCTCGACTCGGCCGGCGTGCTGCAGTTGCTGCGCGTGGCCCACCGCGCCGATCTCGGCGAGGATGCGGTGACATTCCGCGAGGAGCATCGTGCGCTGGTCTCGACCATCGAGGAAGTCGCCGACGACCGGCCCAAGGCCAGGCGCGACTTCGGCGTGCTGGCCGCACTGGAACGGCTGGGTGTCAGCGTGCACGGCATGGGCCACAACATCGTGGCGCTGGCCAGCTTCCTCGGTGAGAACCTGGTCAAGGGTGCGCGCCTGATCAAGGAACCGCGCCGTTTCCGTCTCACCGCCACCGTCGCCCAGATGGAACAGGTCGGCCTGGATGCGGTGCCGCTGGTGGCACTGCTCTCCTATCTGGTGGGCGCGGTGATCGCCTTCCTCGGCTCGACGATCCTGCGCGACTTCGGCGCCGAGATATACGTGGTCGAGCTGGTCAGCATCGCCTTCCTGCGCGAGTTCGCGGTGCTGTTGACCGCCATCGTGCTGGCCGGCCGCACTGCCAGTGCGTTCACCGCGCAGATCGGTGCGATGAAGGCGCGCGAAGAAATCGACGCGATGAAGACGCTGGGCCTGGACCCGGTCGACCTGCTGGTGCTGCCGCGCCTGATCGCCTTGCTGATCACGCTGCCGCTGCTGACCTTCATCGCCATGGTCGCCGGCCTGGCCGGTGGCATCACGGTGGGCGCGTTCGATCTGGATATTCCGCCGCAGATGTACATCGCGCGCATGCACGACACCATGGAAGTGCGGAACATGCTGGTGGGCCTGTCCAAGGCGCCGGTGTTTGCGCTGGTGATCGGCCTGATCGGCTGCCTGGAAGGCCTGAAGGTGGAAGGCACCGCGCAGTCGGTCGGCGAGCGCACCACCTCCAGCGTGGTGCAGGCCATTTCACTGGTGATCATCCTGGACGCATTCGCCGCGCTGTGGTTCATGAAGATGGGCTGGTAACCGATGATCACCGACACCGCCCCGGCCCCTGACCGCGACGCTGCCGCCAGCGATGACGACGAACTGCTGATCCGTGTGCGCGGGCTGACCAACCGTTTCGGTGCGCAGGTGGTACACGACGGGCTGGACCTGGATGTGCGCCGCGGCGAGATCCTCGGCGTGGTCGGCGGCTCGGGTACCGGCAAATCGGTGTTGATGCGCAGCATCCTTGGCCTGCGCACGCCGGACGATGGTCAGATCGAGGTGCTGGGCGTCGATGCCCGCTCCAGCGACCCTACCAACCGTCTGCACATCGAACGCAACACCGGTGTGCTGTTCCAGGATGGCGCACTGTTCTCCTCGTTGACCGTGGGCGAGAACGTCCAGGTGCCGCTGAAGGAACATCACGGCGAGCTGCCCGAGCGCTGGCATTACGAATTGGCCCTGCTCAAAGTGAAACTGGCCGGCCTGCCCGCCGATGCGATCAACAAGCTGCCCTCGCAGCTGTCCGGTGGCATGCGCAAGCGCGCCGGCCTGGCCCGGGCGCTGGCGCTGGATCCGCCGCTGCTGTTCCTGGATGAACCCACCGCCGGGCTGGACCCGATCGGCGCGGCCGCCTTCGACCGCCTGATCAAGACCCTGCAGGAAGCGCTGGGGCTGACTGTCTTCCTGATCACACATGATCTGGACACGCTGTATGCGATCTGTGACCGGGTGGCGGTGCTGGCCGACAAGAAGGTCATCGCCAATGCGCCGCTGCACGAGATCGAACAACTGGACCACCCGTGGATCCAGGAGTACTTCCACGGACCGCGCGCGCGTGCTGCGCGCGATGCAAAGCACGAGAGCGAGTAAGCCATGGAAACCAAAGCCAATTACGTCCTGATCGGCGCCTTCACCCTGGTGGTGGGACTGGCGCTGCTGGCCTTCGGCCTGTGGGCCGCCAAGTACTCCTCCGACCGCACCTGGACGGAATACCGCGTGGTGTTCCGCGAGGCGGTCACCGGCCTGTCGGTGGGCAGCCCGGTGCAGTACAACGGCATCGCAGTCGGCTCGATCACCGAGTTGAACCTGGTGCCGGACGATCCGCGCCAGGTGGTCGCGCGGATCCGCCTGAACTCCAATACGCCGGTCAAGACCGACACCCGCGCCAAGCTGGCGATCACCAGCTTGACCGGCCCATCGATCATCCAGCTCAGTGGCGGCACCCCGCAGTCCGCCGCGCTGACCGCGGTCAACAAGGACCCCGCCCCGATCATCCCAACCACGCCGTCCGCGCTGCAGAACATCACCGACGTGGCCAACCGCATCGTCGAGCGCATGGACCAGGTGCTGAGCGACCGCAACGTGGCCAGCATCAACGCCACCTTGGCCAACCTGGAAACCATCAGCGGCGGCCTGGCCGATCGTGACCAGGGCACCCAGGCGCTGCTGCTCAGCGCGCGTGATGCCGCGCGCAGCCTGGATGTCACCCTGAAGAGCACCAACGGCACCATCCAGCGCCTGGACAAGAACCTGGTGCAGCAGCTGCCGCCGATCCTGGACAAGCTGGAGACCACGCTGAGCAAGCTGGACTCGGCCGCCGGCAACGCCGATTCGATCCTTGGCGAGAACCGCGCCGCGATCAACAGCTTCGCCAATGATGGCCTGGCCCAGCTCGGCCCGACCCTGACCGAGCTGCGTGGCCTGATCCGCGACCTGCGCCGGGTCAGCGACCGCCTGGACAACAACCCGGCACGCTACCTGCTCGGCCGTGACGCACCCAAGGAGTTCGAACCCAAATGAGCCGCCCGACCTTCTTCCGGCCCCTGCTGCCGATCGCCCTGATCGCCGCGCTCGGCGGCTGCTCGCTGCTGGGCAGCAACGAGCGCAGCGCGGTGACCATCTATTCGCCCGTGGTCCGCATCCAGGCCGATCCGAGCTGGCCGACCGTCGATTGGCAGCTGGTACTGGTCAAGCCCAGCGCCGCACGCGTGGTCGACAGCCCGCGCATCAACGTGCGCCCGACCCCCTCCGAACTGGAGGTCTACAAGGGCGTGAGCTGGGCCCAGCCGGCCACCGACATGCTCGATGACGCGCTGGTGCGCGGCTTCGAAGACTCGGGCCGCATCAACGGCGTGGCCCGGGTCACCACCGGCATCCGCGCCGACTACAAACTGGCCATGGACGTGCGCCGCTTCGAAGCCGACTACCGCGGCCAGGCCACGCCGACCGCGCTGATCGAGGTCAACGCCAAACTGATCCACGTGATCGACCAGCGCGTGGTCGCCGATCGCACCTTCCGCCAGGAAAACCCGGTCGGCAGCACCGACGTCGCCCAGGTCACCGCCGCGCTGGAACAGGGGCTGCAGACGCTGACCACGAATGTGGTGGGCTGGACGCTGGTCACCGGCGAGCAGGATCACGCCCGCGCTGCGGTCACGCCGACCCGGGTGCGGTAATCCAGCGGAAGGTCAGATTGAGGCGCTCGGCCAGCGGTCGCGCGCTTTTGGGCAGGGAATGCTGGTAATGGCGCTGGGTCTGCCCGCCCATCATCAGCAGATCGCCATGGTCCAGCAGCACCTCGGCCTTTTTGGCATGGTCGTCCCGGCGGCGCAGCAGGAACCGCCGCGGCGCGCCCAGGCTCACTGACGCGATCACGGGCGCCGGCCCCAGTTCGGGTTCGTTGTCGCTGTGCCAGCCCATTCCGTCATCGCCATCGCGGTAGCGATTGAGCAGCACGCTGTTGAACGGCGCGCCGCAGAAGGTTGCCAGCTGATCGCGCAGCGGCAGCAGCGCCGGATGCCAGGGCGCTGGGACGAACTCGGTTCCGGAATAGCGGTAGCGCGCGGCCGGGTCGCCCATCCAGCAGCTCAGGCGCGGGGAATCGACCTGGCGGCCGAACATGCGGATCTTGTGGACCTCCCATGGGACGTCGTCGCGGAGCGTGCGCTGGAGGGTGTCGGCGGTGTCACGGGAGAGCCAGTGGCGGTGCCAGTGCACCTGGGCGTCGGGGAGGTGGAGATCCATGGGGTGACGCTAGCACCCCTTTGCTGGAATGCGTATCGGGACCATGGCAGGAGCTGTGGATTTGCCCCCTGTCCACCAAAGATCGAAAATGAGCGCCTGCCGGACCGGCATCGTTCAAAGAGCATTCCATGGCCCCACTTCGCCTCAGCGCTTCAAACACAGCGCCGGCTGCCAGCGAGGCTGTACCCATCGCGCGCCACTTCACTGCACCAACGCCGCTCGCTGCGCGCCACCAGGATGTGACGCGATGACCTCCTCTGTGACCCGCGCGGTCCGTGCAGCCAGCCAAGCGGTCTCCCGGCATGGCGGTGGGCTGACCGGGCTGTGGTCGGTACTGCGGCGCGCTTTCAAGGTCGCCTCTGCAATGGGTGTTCGTGGGCTCGTCAATCGACTCAAGCAGGCCAGTGCATCACGGATCCAGGTTGCGCAGCCAGTTGAGCACCTGTTTCCCGCGCCCGTGCCCCTTGCCCGGCTCCAGCAACGCGTGGGGCTCATGGCGCATGTGTACTATCCGGATCTGATAGAAGAGTTCGCTGAGCTGTTGGCGCACATCCCTTTGCCGTTCGAGTTGCTCGTGTCCGTGATGGACGATACGGCCAAGCTCCAGGCTGAAGAGCGTTTTGCAAGGCTTCCCCATCTTTCTGCATTGCACGTCCGCGTCGTGCCCAATCGGGGCCGCGATATCGCGCCGCTGCTGGTTACGTTCCGCGACGAGATCGTGGCCTTGGATATCATCGGCCATATCCACACCAAGAAGTCGCTGTACACGGGCAGCGAGCAGGAGCAGTGGCGGCGCTACCTGCTGCGTTCACTGCTGGGCAACGAAACGCGGGTCGCTTGGATTCTGGGCATGTTCGCTGCCGAGCCACGTCTGGGTATGGTCTACCCGGAAACCTATGAAAGCCTCCCGCCCTGGGCCCACACATGGCTGAGCAACGCCGATGTCTGCGCAGCATTGGCGGCACGGCTGGGCATGGAGATAGATCGCAACGCTTACATCGACTATCCGGCAGGCTCCATGTTCTGGGCGCGGGTCGATGCGCTGCGCCCGCTCTTCGCCTTGAATCTGACTACCAGCGATTTCCCCACCGAAGCCGGCCAAGTGGATGGCACCCTGCAGCACGCGGTGGAGCGCCTTCTGGCCACCATCACGCGCCACCAGGGCCTGCTTGTCGGCGTGCTTGCCCCGGGTGATACACCGCACCTGATCAGCGAAGGGCAGCGCAACTGGACAGAGGCGTTCGCTACACCGATTGCCACCCGCATCCAGCTCTCCACGCTGGATGCGGATCTGGTCACCACCGATGTATTCGATACATTGGTGACCCGTCCGTTCCTGTCACCACACGCCGCGCGCGACTATCTCTCCTTCAAAGCCCTGGCCCAGTTTGGCGTCGATGATTTCTCTGGAGCCCGCCAGCTAGCGGAGGAGCGCGCGCGCATTTCAAGCGGACGCGACCCCACACTTCCGGAGATCTACGCGCAGTTCCCTGCATTGGAATCCCCCGTGGATCCGCAGGCGCTCTTGGAACTGGAAGTCACCACCGAGCAGCGTCTACTGTGTCCGCGCGAAGGGGTGCTGGCAGCCATGCAGGCATTGCGAGGCAAACGCCTTGTCGCGCTATCGGACATGTACCTGCCGGCCGCAGTGCTCCGCCGCGTGCTGCCGCCCGCCGTGCTGGCGCTCACCTCGGAATGGTGGGTGTCGTGCGAGACAGCCATGCGCAAGGACGATCCCGCCACATGGGCGGCGATCTCACAGCGCGAAGGCATCCCGACGAAACGCTGGCTGCACGTAGGCGACAACGAACACGCCGACGTGCAGATTCCACAGTTGTGCGGCCTCATTTCCCCCGTTCATATCGTGCGCCCTTCGGCGTTGCTGGACATGGTGCCGGCGCTGCGCCCGCTTCGGCATGCAGCCGGGCTCAACGCACCGTGGCCTGAGCAGTTGTGGCGGGGTCTGCTCGCCAACCATTTCGCCGCAGTAGGCGATCGAAATCCGACACATCTCTCGCCGCGCCCCACACTGGATGCCTACAGTGCTGGATACACCGTCCTGGGGCCTGTCGTTCTGGATTACCTGACCTGGCTGGCGAACCTCGCGAAAGAGCGCGAGATCGGAATGGTGCTCTTTCTCAGCCGCGAGGGGTTTCTGCTGCAGCAAGCATGGGATGTCTTGGCCGGCAGCGCGCCAGCTCTCCAATCGCTGAGGTCGTCATACCTTCTAGTATCTCGACGCGCCGCGGGCATGGCCAGCCTGCGTGAAGCAAGCGATCTTGAGCGGCTGCTGCATGGTACTTACACCGGCCCGCTGGTGAACCTTGTTGCCTCGCGCTTGGGCGAAGAAGCCGCTGTGGCCATACGCGAGCAGGTGGGCACCCTGGCAGATCGCGACATCTATCTGCCTGAAATGCTGGATCAGGCCATCGCGACATTGGCGCCGGCGCTACCCTCCCTACTGAACATCTCGGCGCGCGAGCGCGATGCCTACCTGGACTATTGGCGCGAAACCGTTGGTGACGATGCTGCCCTGGTCGCGGATATCGGCTACGCCGGCACCATCCAGACCTATCTGTCGAGCATCATTGACCGCCCCTTGGGGGGAGCGTACTTCGCATTGCGTGCCACCGCCCGGAAGGTGGAGGGACATGGTTGGGCCGCAGCCCGGTATCACGACGGGCGTACTGCGCCGGACGAGGACTCGCCGATTCTTGCCCATGACCTGCTGCTTGAGGCGTTGCTGGCAGCGCCATCCGGTCAATTCTGCGGCTTCCAGAACGCCGGCAATGGACGCGAGGCGATGTTCGCGCCGCCAGAACTGTCAGCAGCCGGTCAGGCGTCCCTTGCTCAGGTCCATCAGGGGGCGTTGACCTTCATCGCTGACACCTGCGCGGCCTT
The DNA here is from genome assembly GCF_057333975.1 of Stenotrophomonas sp. AGC87. Taxonomy (NCBI): domain Bacteria; kingdom Pseudomonadati; phylum Pseudomonadota; class Gammaproteobacteria; order Lysobacterales; family Lysobacteraceae; genus Stenotrophomonas; species Stenotrophomonas sp. AGC87. Next base: position 22,500 of record NZ_JBHFHW010000015.1, on the reverse strand, counting down.
AGGAGAGGATGTGCAACACCTGAACTTCGACCCCGAGGGTGTGCTGCAGCCGCTTCAGTGCTTGGCCAATGGCCATTGGTCCGCTGGCTCCTGGCTGGAAACACTGTCCACGGACGACAGCTTCACCGGCCGCGGCAGAGTCGCGGCCGGTGTCACCGGACCGGTCAGCCGCTGAACGCCACGCCGGTCTTTTCCTTCAACTCCTCAATACCCACGCCAAGGGCCGCCTCGACCAGCACCAGCCCCTTGTCAGTAACGTCGAACACGGCCAGGTCGGTGATGATGCGATCCACCACGCCGACACCGGTCAGCGGCAAATTGCACTCGGGCAGAATCTTGTGCTCGCCACTCTTGGCGGTGTGTTCCATCAGCACCACCACGCGCTGCACGCCGGCGACCAGATCCATCGCCCCGCCCATGCCCTTGACCATCTTGCCGGGCACCATCCAGTTGGCCAGGTCACCCTTGTCGGTCACCTGCATCGCGCCGAGGATGGCCAGATTGATGTGGCCGCCACGGATCATCGCGAAGCTGTCGTGGCTGCCGAAGTAGCTGGCACCCGCGCGTGCGGTCACCGTCTGCTTGCCGGCGTTGATCAGGTCTGCGTCGACCTCGGCCTCGGTCGGGAACGGGCCGATGCCGAGCAGGCCATTTTCGGACTGCAGCCAGACATCCACACCGTCGGGAATGTGGTTGGCAACCAGGGTCGGCAGGCCAATGCCCAGGTTCACGTAGGCGCCGTCGGTCAGCTCGCGCGCGGCGCGCTGTGCCATTTCATCGCGGGTCCAGGCCATCTCAGTTCGCCTCCTGGCGCACGGTACGCTGTTCGATACGCTTTTCGGGGTGCGGGTTGTGCACGATGCGATGCACGTAGATGCCCGGCAGGTGCACCTGGTCCGGGTCGATGCTGCCCACCGGCACCACCTCTTCCACTTCCACGATGCACAGCTTGCCGGCCATCGCGCAGGCCGGGTTGAAGTTGCGCGCGGTCTTGCGGAACACCAGGTTGCCGGCCTCGTCGGCCTTCCACGCCTTGACCAGCGCCACGTCGGCCCGCAGCGCGGTCTCCATCACGTAGTGCTTGCCATCGAACTCGCGGGTTTCCTTGCCCTCGGCCACCACCGTGCCGTAACCGGTTGCGGTGAAAAACGCCGGGATACCGGCGCCGCCGGCACGCAGGCGCTCGGCCAGGGTGCCCTGCGGGTTGAACTCCAGCTCCAGCTCACCGGCCAGGTACTGGCGCTCGAACTCTTTGTTCTCGCCCACGTAGGACGAGATCATTTTCCGGATCTGGCGGGTGGTCAGCAGCTGGCCGAGGCCAAAGCCATCCACGCCCGCATTGTTGGAGATCACGGTCAGATCCTTGGCACCGGTATCGCGCAGCGCGGCGATCAGTGCCTCGGGAATACCGCACAGGCCGAACCCGCCGACCGCCAGGGTCTGACCGTCGGCGATAGCGCCTTGCAGCGCTTCAGCCGCACTGGCGTACTGCTTGCCACGTCGCCCGGCGTTGTCTGGGGACTTGCTCATCTACGCCCTCACCTCGTTGATGTAAGCGGCCATTGTAGCCATTGCCCGAGCCTTTCCCCGGCCCCGGGGTCCTGCGTTGCCCCGACCCGCCCCGGTGAAAACGATTCCCATACACGGCAGCGGCTAAACTACTGCGCTGACTGTTAGAAGGACTGAAAAGATGACGCTCCCCGCTTTCAAGGCGTACGACATCCGCGGCCGGGTTCCGGATGAACTGAACGAAGATCTGGCCCGCCGCATCGGTGTGGCGCTGGCGGCGCAGCTGTCGCCCGGCACGGTGGTCGTCGGCCACGATGTCCGCTTGACCAGCGGGGCCCTGCAGGATGCCCTGGCCGCCGGCCTGCGCGGCGCCGGGCGTGAGGTGCTGGATATCGGCCTGTGCGGCACCGAGGAAGTCTACTTCCAGGTGGATCATCTGAAGGCCGCCGGTGGCGTGATGGTCACCGCCAGCCATAATCCGATGGATTACAACGGGATGAAGCTGGTCAAGGAGCAGGCGCGCCCGATCAGCTCCGATTCCGGCCTGTTCGCCATCTCCGACGCCGTCGAGGCCGACCAGGCGCCCGCCGCCGCGCCGAGCGCCGGCCTGCAGTCGCATCCGGACAAGAGCGCCTACATCGCGCACCTGCTGAGCTACATCGAACCCAAGGCGCTCAAGCCGCTCAAGCTGGTGGTCAATGCCGGCAACGGTGGCGCCGGCACGATCGTGGATCTGCTCGCTCCGCACCTGCCGCTGGAGTTCATCCGCATCTGCCATGAGCCCGATGGCAGCTTCCCCAACGGCATTCCCAATCCGCTGCTGCCCGAAAACCGCGAGCTCACCGCACAGGCCGTGCGCGAGCATGGCGCGGACTTCGGCATCGCCTGGGATGGCGATTTCGACCGCTGCTTCTTCTTCGACCATAACGGCCGCTTCATCGAAGGCTATTACCTGGTCGGTCTGCTCGCCCAGGCGATCCTCGCGCGCCAGCCCGGCGGCAAGATCGTGCACGACCCGCGCCTGACCTGGAACACGGTGGAAATGGTCGAGGAAGCCGGTGGCCAGCCGGTGCTGTGCAAGAGCGGCCACGCCTTCATCAAGGAAAAGATGCGCTCGGAAAATGCCGTCTACGGCGGTGAGATGAGTGCGCACCATTATTTCCGCGAGTTCGCCTACGCCGATTCCGGCATGATCCCGTGGCTGCTGATCGCTGCGCTGGTGTCCGAGTCCGGCCGTTCGCTGGCCGATCTGGTCGAAGCGCGCATGCAGAAGTTCCCGTGCAGCGGCGAGATCAACTTCAAGGTCGCCGATGCCAAGCGTTCCGTCGCCCGCGTGATGGAGCATTACGCCGCGCAGGCGCCGGCACTGGACCACACCGATGGCATCAGCGCCGATTTCGGCGAGTGGCGCTTCAACCTGCGCAGCTCCAACACCGAGCCGCTGCTGCGGCTGAATGTTGAAACCCGCGGTGACGCAGCACTGCTGCGCGCACGCACCGATGAAATTTCGCAGTTGCTCAAGGACGCCTGAGGCGAGTACCCCCCACCATGCAGAACCTTCTTCCCGTCATTCTCTCCGGTGGCTCCGGCACCCGCCTGTGGCCACTGTCGCGTGAGTCCTACCCCAAGCAGTTCCTGGCCTTGGCCGGTGAACAGACCATGCTCCAAGCGACCTGGCAGCGTGTGGCGGCGATCGCCGGCCGCGCGCCGCTGATCGTCGCCAACGAGGAACATCGCTTTGTCGCCGCCGAGCAGCTTCAGCAGCTGGGCGTGCAGCCGCAGGCAATCCTGCTGGAGCCGGTCGGCCGCAACACCGCACCGGCGATCGCAGTGGCCGCATTGGAAGCGACCCGCGATGGTGATGATGCGCTGCTGCTGGTGCTGCCTTCGGACCATGTGATCGCCGACGAACAGGCGTTCCGTGCCGCGGTACTGCGTGCGGTACCGGCCGCGGAGTCCGGCAAGTTGGTGACGTTCGGCATCGTGCCGACCGGCCCCGAAACGGGCTACGGCTACATCAAGGCGGCCTCCAACGGTGATGTCCGCGCCGTGGATCGGTTTGTCGAGAAGCCGGATGCGGAAACCGCCAGCGCGTACGTGCAGTCGGGCGAGTATTTCTGGAACAGCGGCATGTTCCTGTTCAAGGCATCGCGCTTCCTGGCCGAGCTGGAGAAGTTCCATCCCGCCATGCTGGCCGGCAGCCGCACCGCCTGGCAGCAGGCGCGCCGCGACAGCGATTTCACCCGTCTGGACAAGGACGCCTTCGCCGCCGTTCCTTCGGACTCCATCGATTACGCGGTGATGGAAAAGACCGCCGACGCCGTGGTCGTGCCGCTGGATGCCGGCTGGAACGACGTCGGTTCGTGGACCGCGCTGCGTGACGTGTCAGAACAGGATGGGGATGGCAACGCGCACCACGGCGACGTGATCGCGATCGACTGCCGCAACACCTTCGCCTACGGCGAGCGCCTGATCGCACTGGTCGGCCTGGATGACGTGATCGTGGTGGAAACTGATGACGCGGTCATGGTCGGCAAGAGCGACCGCATGCAGGAGATCAAGCAGGTGGTCGCGCGGATCAAGGCCGATGGCCGCCCCGAAGCGACCTGGCACCGCAAGGTGTACCGCCCGTGGGGCGCCTACGACTCGATCGACAACGGCGCCCGCTTCCAGGTCAAGCGCATCACGGTAAAGCCCGGCGCGACGCTGAGCCTGCAGATGCACCACCACCGCGCCGAGCACTGGATCGTGGTCAGCGGCACGGCCGAGGTCACGCGGGGTGAGGAAGTGCTGCTGCTCACCGAGAACCAGAGCACCTACATCCCGCTGGGCGTGACCCATCGCCTGAAGAACCCGGGCAAGTTGCCGCTGGAGCTGATCGAAGTGCAGTCCGGCAGCTATCTGGGCGAGGACGATATTGTGCGGTTTGAGGATACGTACGGGCGTACCTGATCGACGGCAAACAGATAAACAAAAAACCCGGCCAAGGCCGGTTTTTTTGTTGCCGGTAGAGCCAAGGTCAGCAGTCCGCGATGACCCGCTTCAGGCCGTCCTGCCAGTGTGGCAGGGTGACACCGAAATCCTGCTCCAGCTTCGCCACATCCAGGTGCGAATAGGCGGGGCGCTTGGCCGGCGTCGGGTACTCGGCCGTGGTGATCGCCTCGACGGTCGGCGCGCGCGCCAGCACACCGGCGGCGACGGCCTCGATGAAGATGGCCTCGGCAAAACCGTGCCAGCTGGTCTCACCGGTGGCCGTCAGATGCCAAGTACCCGACAGCGCGCCATCGTGCTGCAGTGCCTGTACGGTCACATCGGCAATCAACGCTGCCGGCGTCGGCGTACCGACCTGGTCGGCGACCACGCGCAGCACATCGCGTTCCGCACCCACCCGCAGCATCGTGCGCAGGAAGTTCGCGCTGTGCGAGGCATATACCCAAGCGGTACGGAAGATCAGGTGGCGGCCACCGGCCGCGCGGATGGCCTCCTCACCGGCCAGCTTGCTGGCGCCGTACACGCCCAGCGGAGCCGTCGCGTCATCCTCGCGATAGGGGCGCGTGCCCTGCCCGTCGAAGACGTAATCGGTGGAGTAATGCACCAGCGGGACCCCTGCCTGTGCGCACCAGCGCGCCAGCACACCGGGTGCCTCGGCGTTCGCACGGAAAGCGGCCTCGCGGTCGTCCTCGGCCCGGTCCACCGCGGTATACGCGGCCGCGTTAACCACCACGGTCGGCTGGACACGGTCCAGCAGTGCCGCCAGCGAAGCCGGCTGATCGAAGTCGGCCACTTCGCACGCGCTGCCATCGGGCAGCGTGCCGTTGCGTGTGGTCGCCACGATCCTGCCTAGCGGGGCCAGCGCGCGTTGCAGTTCCTGACCCAGCTGACCGTTGGCACCAAGAAGCAGGATCGTCACAGCTGGTAGACCGGCAGGCGGTCCTCGGCAATATCTTTCAGGAACGGCGCGGTTTCATCCTTGCCCGAGAGCGTTGGTGCGCTGATCGGCCAATCGACGGCGATGTCGGCATCGTTCCAGCGGATGCTTGCATCGCTCTCCTTCACGTAGACGTCCGTGCACAGGTAGCTGAACAGCGCACGCTCGGACAACACCGCGAAGCCATGCGCGAAGCCCTCCGGGATCCAGAACTGCCGCTTGTTCTCCGCGCTCAACACGACCGCTTCCCAGCATCCGAAGGTCGGCGAACCGCGACGGATATCGACGGCGACGTCGTATACCTCACCTTCCAGCACCGTCACCAGCTTGCCCTGCGGGCGCGGCCACTGGTAATGCAGCCCCCGCAGCACGCCCTTGGCCGAGGCGGACACATTGCTCTGCACGAATGCGCCCGGCAGGCCATGCTCTGCAAAACGATCCGCATTCCAGGTCTCGAAGAAGAAACCGCGATCGTCGCCAAAGACGGCCGGCTCGATCACCTTGCAGCCAGAGAGCGCGGTCTCGATCAACTTCACGGTACCACGCCCCGCAATGCCAGCGAATGCAGGTACTGGCCGTAGCCGTTCTTGATCAATGGCGCCGCCAACGCTTCCAGCTGTTCGGCGGAAATCCAGCCCTGGCCGAAAGCAATCTCCTCAGGGCAGCAGACCTGCAGGCCCTGACGGGTCTGTATGGTCTCGATGAAGTTGGAGGCTTCAAGCAGTGACTGGTGCGTACCGGTGTCCAGCCACGCATAGCCACGACCCAGCGCCTGAAGGTGCAGATTACCCTCGCGCAGGTAACGCTGGTTGAGATCGGTGATCTCCAGCTCGCCGCGCGGCGACGGCTTCAACTCGGCGGCGTAATCGCTGGCGTTGCCGTCGTAGAAGTACAGCCCCGTAACCGCATAGTTTGAGCGCGGCTTCGCGGGCTTCTCGACCAGATCGATGACCTTACCGGCGGTGTCAAACTCGGCCACGCCGTAGCGCTCCGGATCATTGACCCAGTAGCCGAACACCGTGGCGCCGGTATCGCGCTGGTCGGCGTCACGCAGAATTTCGCGCAGACCGTGACCATGGAAGATGTTGTCGCCCAGCACCAGGCAGCTCGGCTTGCCGCCAATGAAATCCTTGCCGATCAGGTACGCCTGCGCCAGCCCATCCGGGCTCGGCTGCACGGCGTACTCGATGTTCATGCCCCACTGCGAACCATCGCCGAGCAGGCTCTGGAACAGCGCCTGTTCGTGCGGCGTGTTGATGATCAGCACGTCGCGGATTCCGGCCAGCATCAACACGCTGAGCGGGTAATAGATCATCGGCTTGTCGTACACGGGCAGCAGCTGCTTGCTGACGCCCTTGGTGATCGGATACAGGCGCGTGCCCGAACCACCCGCGAGGATGATGCCCTTGCGTTGAGTCATGCGGTTGTCCTCTGTCTGGTGATCACCGCCCTCAGGCGGTGGTGCCGATGCGCTGCAGGCGGTAGCTGCCGTCGAGCACGCCGTTGACCCAGTCCTGGTTGTCCAGGTACCAGTCCACGGTGAAGCCGATACCCTGCTCGAAGGTGTACTTCGGCTCCCAGCCCAGCTGGTCCTTGAGCTTGGAGGCATCGATCGCATAGCGGCGGTCATGGCCGGGGCGATCGGTCACGTAGGTGATCTGGCTGGCGCGCGGCTGGCCATCCTCACGCGGGCGACGCGCATCGAGCAGGGCGCAGATCGCCTGTACCACCTCGATGTTCTGCTTCTCCGAATTGCCGCCGACGTTGTAGGTCTCGCCGACCTGACCCTTGGCCAGCACGGTGCGGATCGCTTCGCAGTGATCGCTCACGAACAGCCAGTCGCGTACCTGCTTGCCGTCGCCATAGACCGGCAGCGGTTCGCCCGCCAAGGCCTTGGCGATCACCAGCGGGATCAGCTTCTCGGGGAAGTGATACGGGCCGTAGTTGTTGGAGCAGTTGGTGGTCAGCACCGGCAACCCGTAGGTGTGGTGGAACGCGCGCACCAGATGGTCCGAGGCCGCCTTGGACGCCGAGTACGGCGAATTGGGCGCGTACGGGGTGGTCTCGCTGAACTTGCCGGTCTCGCCGAGCGTGCCGTACACCTCGTCGGTGGACACGTGCAGGAAGCGGAATGCCGAACCCTTGTCGGCCGGCAGTGCCTTCCAGTAGTCGCGCACCGCTTCGAGCAGCGCCAGGGTGCCGACCACGTTGGTCTGGATGAACGCGCCGGGGCCGTCGATGGAGCGGTCCACATGGCTTTCGGCGGCGAAGTTCAGCACGGCGTCCGGCTGATGCTCGGCCAGCAGACGGAAAACAAGGGCCTGGTCACCGATGTCGCCCTCGATGAACACATGGTCCGGATTGCCGTCCAGCGAGGCCAGGGTTTTCAGGTTACCCGCATAGGTCAGCGCATCGAGATTGATGATGCGCACGCCCTTCGCGACGGCTTCGAGGACAAAGTTACCGCCAATGAATCCGGCTCCGCCGGTGACAAGCCATGTGGGCACTACCCGTTCTCCTGTTCGATATACGGTCCGGAACGCTTTCTCACGCCCTGACTCAGCGGAACAGGATACATCGCGCCTGTCTTCACGACCTCTCCATGAGCGTGAACAGCCCTGCTTTTGCCAGACTTATGCGGCACCGCAGCATAACCATACGCATTCGCATGGTGCCCTTGCGCCAGTTAGAATCGCTGTCCCACCCCCGAACCGGTTGCTGTGAACAGAACCGGACGTTCTCCCGTTATTGAAGGATCCAGCACCAGATGAAAATCCTCGTCGCGTACAAGCGCGTGGTGGACTACAACGTCCGCATTCAGGTCAAGCCGGACGGTTCCGGCGTGGTCACCGACGGCGTCAAGCTGTCCCCCAACCCGTTCGATGAAATCGCCCTGGAAGAAGCGCTGCGCCTGCGCGACAAGGGCATCGCCACCGAGGTCGTGGTTGCCACGATCGCACCGGCCGATGCCCAGGCGCACCTGCGCAACGGCCTGGCCATGGGCGCCAACCGCGCCATCCATGTCGTGACCGACCAGGCCATCCAGCCGCTGACTGCTGCGCGCACCCTGCTCAAGCTGGTCGAGAAGGAACAGCCGGACCTGGTGATCCTGGGCAAGCAGGCTATCGACGACGATGCCAACCAGACCGGCCAGATGCTGGCCACGCTGTGGGGCCGCCCGCAGGCGACCTTCGCCAGCAAGCTGGAGATCGCGGACGGCAAGGCCACGGTGACCCGTGAAGTCGACGCCGGCCTGGAAACGTTGGAAGTGGATCTGCCGGCCGTGGTCACCACCGACCTGCGCCTGAACGAACCGCGCTTCATCAAGCTGCCGGACATCATGAAGGCCAAGGCCAAGCCGCTGGAGACCCTGCAGCTGGCCGACCTCGGCGTAGACGCCGCGGATACCTTCAAGACCACCCAGTACGCCGCGCCGGTCAAGCGCAGCAAGGGCGTGATGGTCAAGGATGCGGCCGAACTGGTCGCTGCACTCAAGCAGAAGGGGTTGCTGTAATGACCAAGATCCTCGTTGTCGCTGAACACCACGACGGCAAGCTCAACGCCGCCACCGCCAAGACCGTGAGCGCGGCTGCCGCGATCACCGGCGCCAGCATCGACGTGCTGGTGCTGGCCGCCGATCCGGCCGCCGTGGCCGCCGAGGCCGCGCAGCTGGCGGGCGTGGCCAAGGTGCTGACCGTGACCAACGCCGCCAACGCACAGGCGTTAGCACAGGTACTGGCCCCGCAGATCGCGCAGCTGGCCAAGGGCTACACGCACGTGTTCGGCCCCTCGACCACCTTCGGCAAGGACCTGATGCCGTGCGTGGCCGCCCTGCTGGGCGTCAACCAGGTCTCCGACCTGATGACCGTGGAAGGCAGCCACAGCTTCAAGCGCCCGATCTACGCGGGCAACGCGATCATCACCGTGGAGGTGCCGGCCGACCAGATCGTGGTCGCCACCGTGCGTGCCGCCTCCTGGCCGGAAGCAGCCAAGGGCGGCAGCGCTGCCGTGGAAGCGGCCAGCGTCGATGCGGCCCTGCCGAGCCACACCCGCTTTGTCGGCCTGGCGGCCGGTGCGACCGACCGCCCGGACCTGCAGAGCGCCAAGCGCGTGGTCTCCGGCGGCCGTGGTGTGGGCTCGGAAGAGAACTTCAAGGTGATCTTCCAGCTGGCCGACAAGCTTGGCGCCGCCGTCGGTGCCTCGCGTGCCGCCGTGGATGCCGGCTACGTGCCCAGCGACCTGCAGGTCGGCCAGACCGGCAAGATCATCTCGCCGGAGCTGTACGTAGCCGTGGGCATCAGCGGCGCGATCCAGCACCTGACCGGCATCAAGGACGCCGGCACCATCGTGGCGATCAACAAGGACCCAGACTCGCCGATCTTCGAGATCGCCGATATCGGGTTGGTGGGGGATCTGTTCACTCTGTTGCCGGAGTTGGAAGCGGCGCTGTGAGTTTCGCGGGGGGGGGGGGGGGGGGGGGGGGGGGGGGGGGGGG
>NZ_JBHFHW010000015.1:0-12548 GCF_057333975.1 Stenotrophomonas sp. AGC87 | reverse complement strand
CCCCCCCCCCCCCCCGGCGTGAGACGCGGTCCAGACTGACCTCAGCCCGGACCGCTGGGTAAAGCTATAATCGCCGACCGCTGACACCGAATGTCGCGCGGGCTGCGGAGCCAGATCAAGCGCGGCACCGTGCCGCCTGCAGCGCCGTTCGACTGTGTCGACCGACCCCTCAACGAGCCTGGGCGCCGAAGGATTCTTGATCAGATGACTGCCACTTCCCTTCCCTCCCACAGTTCCGACCCGGCTCACGGCGTGGCGCTTTCCGTCGTGGCACCGGTCTATGGGTGCCAAGGTTGCCTGGAAGATCTCGTGGACCAGGTGCAGGCTGCGGCATCGTCCATCGCCGTGTCGTTCGAGATGATCCTCGTCGATGACGCTAGCCCCGACGGGGCATGGGCACGCATCGAAGAGCTGTCGCGCACCCGGCCGTGGCTGCGCGGCCTGCGCCTGTCGCGGAATTTCGGCCAGCATTCGGCGATCTCCGCAGGCATCGAACACGCCACGGGCCGTTGGACGGTTGTGATGGATTGCGACCTGCAAGATGCGCCCAGCGAAATTCCGGCGCTGTACCGCAAGGCCATCAACGACCAACTCGATGTGGTGTTCGCACAGCGTATCGAACGCCAGGACAAACCTCTAAAACGACTCTCCTCCTGGGGTTTCTTCACACTGCTTGGGTGGCTTACGGGCGTCCCGCAGGATCCAACCACCGCCAACTTCGGCATCTTCCACCGAAAGGTGATCGATGCGATCTGCCAGATGCCCGAACGTGACCGTTCGTTCCCTCTAATGGTCAAATGGGCCGGCTTCCGTTCCGGCAAGCTTCCGGTCCAACACCAGGCGCGCGCCGTAGGCGAAACGTCCTATACCCTCCGAAAGCTGCTCAAGTTGTCGATGAATATCGCGTTGGGCTATTCGGAGAAGCCGCTGCGCATGGTTGCCGGCACGGGCATCGTCTGCTCGCTCGTCGCGTTCGTACTGGTCGGCATGAGCCTGCTGCGCTGGTGGGACGGGGATATCGAAGTCGCCGGCTACACCTCGATCATCGGATCGGTGTGGCTGATCGGTGGCCTGGTGATGTTCTGCCTGGGCGTGGTCGGGCTGTATGTGGGCCAAGTCTTCCGGAACGTGCAGCGCCGCCCCTACTACATCGTTGCCGATGCGGTGAACGATGCGCGGGAAGCGCGATGAGCGTCGTCTTCGATCACGGCCAGGGCCGCATTGCCGTGCGCCTTACACCGTGGGATGAGCGGGCGCTGGGCTTCGTTACCGCCGAAGTCACCGCGCTGGATATCGTGGCACTCGATCAGGCCGGACCGTTGCTGGAGGAGCTCGAGCACTGGTGCGCCGGCCAATCGGTGCATTACCTGTTCGGCCGCATCGATGCGGCGTCTGCGGTAGCCAAGGCCGCGCTGCTGCAGCACCACTACCAGTTCGTTGAAACGTCGCTGACCGTCTCGCGCAGTGGTTTCGCCCACCTGCCCACCGTCCCGCGCGGCATGTTGCCGACGCTGCGCCCGGCCACCGCGGCGGATATCCCGGAGCTTCGCCGTATTGCGGCCACGGATTTCGCCTATGGCAGGTTCCTTGAAGATCCGGCCATCGACCCGGCGCGCGCGGCCAACCGCACCGCCAACTGGGTCGAGGACCTCGTCACCGGCGGGCTTGCCCAGGTCGCCGAATCGCGCGGCAGGACGATTGGCTTCCATGCCGAGCGCGTCAATCCCGAACAACGCAGTGCCGAACTGCTGCTGACCGGCGCCACCGCGCCCTACGCGATGCTGGCGCTGCCGCTGTGGGTCACCGCACTGGAGTCCCTTGCCGCCCGGGATATCCAGCAGTGCACCACGCTCGTCTCTGCCGCCAACACGGGCATCCTCAATCTGTATGCCCGTCTCGGATTCCATTTCAACAGCACCCTGTTTGGGTTCAGGAAATTTCTATGAACGATGCCGTTACCGAAGATAAAGTTGTCGCCGTGTTCGCCCGTGTGCTGGGCATCGCCCCGGACACCATCAACGATGATCTGCGCTACGCGACCATCCCGCAGTGGGATTCCATCGCGCACATGTCCGTGGTTGCAGCGCTCGAAGAAGCCTTCGGCGTGATGATCGACATGGACGAAGTGATCGACATGAGCTCGGTCGGCAAGGCGCGCGAGATCCTGCGCAAGCACGGCGCGGCTTTCTGAGCATGTCCACCGCCGTGCCTGTCATCCTGGTTACCGGTGCCTCGCGCGGGATCGGACGGGCGATCGCGCTGCATCTGGCTGCACAGTCTGCTCAGCTTGTCCTGGTGGCGCGCGACGAGCAGGCGTTGGCCAGCCTCGCCGCGGAGGTCGAGTCGCTTGGTGCCCCCGCGCCGTTGTGTACGGCGCTGGACCTGACCGATGCGGACGCGATTGCCGCGTTGTTCAAGCAGGTGTTTTCCCGTTTCGGTCGCCTGGACGGACTGGTCAACAATGCAGGGGTGCTGCATGAGGGCCTGCTTGGAATGATCCGCGCCGAAGACATCGACCAGGTGCTGGCCATCAACGTCAAGGCGCCGCTGATGGCGATGCAGTATGCGTCGCGCCTGATGGCACGCACCGGCAAAGGAAGCATCGTCAATCTGGTCTCGATCATGGGCGTCAACGGCGCTGCCGGCCTGAGCCTGTACGCCGCTAGCAAGGCCGCCTTGGTCGGCGCGACGCGCTCGGCATCCAAAGAGCTGGCGCCGCGCGGAATCCGCGTCAATGCCGTCTCGCCCGGCTTCATCGACACCGACATGACCCGCGGCATGCCCGAGGCCGCGCACGCCAAGCGCGTGGCCTCGATCGGAATGGGGCGTGCCGGTACACCCCAGGAGGTTGCCGAGCTGGTGTCCTTCCTGCTGGGCGACGCGTCGAGCTATGTCACCGGCCAAGTGATCGGCATTGACGGACAGATGGTGGTCTGAATGCCGTTCTGGAATCTGGAACAACACGGGTCCCGCATCGCCCTCGTCGACGGCGACCAGCAGCTGGATTTCACGACGCTGGCCCGGTTGGCCGACCAGCAGGCGGCTGCACTGCCTGCGGGGCGCGGCATGGGTTTGCTGTGCATGCCCACCAGCGTCGAAGCGATCGCCCTCTACCTCGGCGCGCTGCGCGCCGGCCAGGTGCCGTTGCTGCTGCAGCCGGACATCGATCCGGAACTGCTCGCCGATCTCGTCGAGCACTACCAGCCGGACTGGGTCGCCAGTACCGGTGAAGCCGCCGATGGCTACCAGACCGTGCAGCGCGGCACCGTGCTCGCACTGCACGTGCGCCAGGCCGCTGCGCCCGCGATCGCACCGCATCCCGATCTCGCGTTGTTGTTGAGCACCTCCGGCAGCACCGGTTCTTCCAAGCTCGTACGGCTGTCGGGCAGTGGCCTGGACGCCAATGCCGAGGCGATCGTCGCCTACCTCGGGCTGCAGCCGTCGGATCGTGCGATCACCACGCTGCCGTTGGCGTATTCGTTCGGCATGTCGATCCTCAACAGCCACCTTGCCTGTGGCGGATCGGTGGTGCTGAGCAACGACAGCCTGATGACCCGCGAATTCTGGGACGCCGCGCGGACCCATGCAATCACCTCGCTGTCCGGCGTGCCTGCCACTTTCGAAATCCTCCGGCGCATGGGGCTGGCCCGCATGCAGCTGCCGAGCCTGCGGATGCTGACCCAGGCCGGTGGGCGCCTGCGCGACGAGCTGGTCCAGTATTTCGCCACCGCCAGCCAAGAGCACAGTCTGGCGTTCTATGTGATGTATGGCCAGACCGAAGCATCGCCCCGCATCAGCTACGTGCCGGCCGACCGCCTGCTGGACAAGATCGGCAGCATCGGCATTCCCGTCCCCGGTGGGCGCATGCAGGTCGATGCGGCCAGCGGCGAACTGGTCTATTCCGGGCCGAACGTCATGATGGGGTATGCGGTCGAACGCGCGGACCTGGGCAACGGCGATGACATGCACGGTGTGCTGCGGACCGGTGACCTGGTACGGGTGGACGACGAAGGGTTCCACTACATCATCGGGCGCGCCAAGCGCTTCCTGAAGATTTCGGGCAACCGCGTGAACCTGGACGAGGTGGAGGCGATGCTGTCGGCTGCGCTCGGGCAGCAGATCGTCTGTTCCGGCGGTGACGATGACCTGGTCGCCTTCAGCCATGGCGATGCCATCGCGGAGCAGGCCCAGGTCCGCCAGCTGGTGCAGGCCCGCTACAAGCTTTTCGGCGGCCATGTCCGCGCGATCCACCTGGATGCTTTGCCGTTGATGGCCAGCGGCAAGGTGGACTATCAGAGCCTCCGGCAGATGACCGGACAAGGAGCAGCAACGTGACCCTGCCTGCCACCCCCGTGGCCAGCCCTTCCAGCGCGCTGGACGTGGATGTATTCGGCCTGGACCGCGACCGCAAGCGGGCCTGGCTGCTGGAAGGACTCAACCGTCTGACCGCGCACCACCAGTCGCATTGCGCGCCCTACGCGCGCATCCTGGACGGGCTGTGGCCGGCTTCACCGGCCCAGACACTGGAAACCGTGCCGTGGTTGCCGGTACGCATGTTCAAGCTGCTCGACCTGAAGAGCATCGATGACGCCCAGGTCTCGCGCACCTTGGTCTCCAGCGGCACGACCGGGGCGGCTGTCTCGCGCATCTTCCTGGATGCCGAGACCGCGCGTGCGCAGGCCCGGGCACTGACCCGGATCTTCTCGCACTTCGCCGGTGCCAAGCGCATGCGCATGCTGGTGGTGGACGACGACAGCTTCCTGCGCGACCGCAGCCGCTTCAACGCGCGCGCGGCCGGCATCCTGGGCTTTTCCAATTTCGGCCGGGACCACCTGTACCTGCTCGATGAATCGCTGCAACCGGACTGGGCCGCGCTGGAGGCCTGGCTGCAGGCACACCCGGACGAGCCGGTGCTGCTGTTCGGCTTCACCTTCATCGTCTGGCAGTCCTTCGTGCAGGCCGCGCAGCGCGACGGCAAGCAGATCCGCTTCCCCGCCGGCAGCATGCTCGTGCATGGCGGCGGCTGGAAGAAGATGGACGAGCAGAAGGTCGACAACGCCGCGTACAAGGCAGCGCTGTCGAGCACGTTCGCGATCGATCGGGTGCACAACTACTACGGCATGGTCGAGCAGGTGGGATCGATCTTCTTCGAATGCGAACATGGCCACCTGCATGCGCCGGCCTATGCCGACGTGATCGTGCGTGACCTGCAGGACCTTGCGCCCGTGCCGCATGGCACCGTCGGCGCGATCCAGGTGCTGAGCCTGCTGCCGGAAAGCTATCCCGGCCATAGCCTGCTGACCGAAGACCTGGGCGTGATCCACGGCGAGGACGACTGCGCCTGCGGACGGCCCGGCAAGTACTTCGGTGTACTGGGACGTATCAAGAACGTGGAAATCCGCGGCTGCAGCGACACTCGGACGGTACCCGGCGCATGACGACTCTGCTCTTTTCGATCCACCCGCACGCCACGCTGGACAGCGAGTTGGCGCGGCTGTCCGCACTTCCGCCCGTGGTGCCGTTCTCGGCACCGCTGCGCGAGTTCGTCGCCGAATTCTCCAAGCGCATCTTCGCCCTCCCGCAGCTGCGCGAGCATCCCGAGCTGGCCACCCTCGGCCACTGGTTCCGCGGTGCCGCGGTCAACCAGCTGTCACAGCGCCTGGCGGGTCGACCGTCGGAACTGAACTTGGCACGCGGGCTCGTCTTCCACCTCGCGCCGGCCAACGTCGATGTGCTGTTCGCCTACGCCTGGCTGATGTCGGTACTGGCGGGCAACACCAACGTGGCGCGACTGTCGCAGAAGCCCAGCACCCAGCGTGACGCCCTGGTGTCGATCCTGCATGCGATGCACCGCGAAGGCCTGCATACCCAGGTGCTGGAGCGTGCGGTGCTGCTGACGTACCCGCATGACGACGCGATCACCAGCCAGATTTCCCGCCACTGCCATTCCCGCATCATCTGGGGCGGCGATGCCACCGTCGCCAAGATCCGCTCGCTGCCGATCGCACCCCTCGCGGTGGAACTGGCATTCCCGGACCGCTTCGGCGTTGCGGTGGTCCGTGCGGCCGCACTGACCGCCAGCACCGACATCGAGATCGAGGAACTGGCCCGCCGCTTCTGCAATGACGTGCTGTGGTTCGGCCAGCAGGCCTGCTCGTCGCCCCGGTGCGTCTACTGGATCGGCACTGCCGCGGATGTCGCGGCGGCCAAGGCACGCTTCTGGCCTGCCGTTCGCGCCCAGGCCGGACAGATCGAAGACGAGCCCGCCGCGCTGATGGCGCGCGTGACCGACGCCAATCTGCTGGCCGCGCTGGGCCATCGCGTACGTAGTCCGGACTCGATGGGCCTGTATCCGCTCCGCCTGGAGACCGGTCACGCCAACGGCCACATCCGGGAGATCCAGTCGGGCCACGGCCTAGTCGTCGAAGTCGAGCTGCAGGCGCTGCACGAGCTTGCCGCGCAGCTGGATGACCGGGACCAGACCCTGGTGCAGCATGGATTCACTGCGCAGGACCTGGGCACCTTCCTGTCCGGTCTCGGCAACCGAGCTGTGGACCGGGTCGTGCCATTCGGACGGGCATTGGATTTCCACCCCGTCTGGGACGGCAACGACCTGCTGGACGTTCTCACCCGCAAGATCACCCTACCGGCAACCTGAACCTGATGAGCTACGTCTTTATCGCAATGACCATTCTTCTGACTGTCTACGGTCAGTTGGTCCTGAAGTGGCAGGTAGGGCTCCATGGCCACCTCCTGAATGCGCCTCTGCAACCTTTGCACGTCGTGCAGCTTTTGCTGAAGCCGTGGGTCATCTCCGCGTTCGTCGCCGCCTTTGGCGCATCCCTATGCTGGATGGCGGCCATCAACAAAATGCCCATCAGTCGTGCCTACCCGTATATGGCGGTCAACTTCCTACTGGTCGCACTGCTGGCCTCAGTATTTTTTCAGGAGCAGCTGGATGGCTACAAAATCGCCGGCACTGCGCTCATCATGATAGGCGTCGTCGTTCTTTCCCGGTCCGTCGCCTGACCACATTTTCAGCCTTCCCGAGGTCTGCCTTGATTCCTTTCAACAAGCCATACATGACTGGCCGTGAGCTCGACTTCATCGGGCAGGCACATGCCAACGGGCACCTGTCCGGCGATGGTCCCTTCACCAAAAGCTGCAATACGTGGCTGCGTGAGCGCACCGGTGCCACCACCGCATTGCTGACCCATTCTTGCACCGCAGCCCTGGAAATGGCGGCCCTGCTGCTTCGCTTGGAACCCGGCGACGAAGTCATCCTTCCGTCTTTCACCTTCGTGACCTCTGCGAGCGCCTTCGCATTGCGCGGTGCCGTTCCGGTGTTTGTCGACATCCGTGCGGATACGCTTAACATCGATGAGACCCTGATCGAATCTGCGATCACACCCCGAACCAAGGCCATATGCGTAGTCCACTACGCCGGCGTTTCCTGTGAAATGGATAGCATCATGGAGATTGCGGTTCGCCATGGATTGGCAGTCATCGAGGACGCCGCGCAGGGCATCATGTCCACTTACCGAGGCCGTCCCTTGGGCACTATCGGCGACTTGGGAGCGTTCAGTTTCCATGAGACCAAGAATGTGATTTCTGGTGAGGGTGGCGCTCTGCTTTGCCGGGATGCGACCTATGCCGACGATGCCGAGATCATCCGCGAGAAAGGCACCAACCGCAGCCGTTTTTTCCGTGGACAGGTCGACAAGTACACCTGGGTAGACGTGGGTTCCTCCTACCTGCCGGGAGAGATCACGGCCGCCTTCCTCCATGCACAGCTTGAGGAAGCTGACGATATCACCGCTCGGCGCTTGGCCATCTGGGATCGCTACCACACTTGGGCAGCGCCCTACGAGGCGGCTGGAGAACTTCGCCGCCCGATTATCCCCGCCGAGTGCACGCACAATGCGCACATGTACTACCTGCTGCTACCCAGCCTAGAGGCCCGAACGGCCTTCATCGCGGGCATGCGGAAGCGTGGCGTGCAGACCGTGTTCCATTACATTCCCCTGCATTCATCGCCTGCCGGAGAGCACTTGGGACGTGTGGCCGGCACGATGAAGGTGACAGATGACATCAGCAACCGACTGGTGCGCCTACCGCTGTGGATCGGCCTTGAACCACATCTGGACGAGGTACTTAGCGCCGCTGACGCCGCAATTCGAAGGGTTTCTGAACATGGAAAGTGACCAGCTCGCAGCGCGCCCCAGCCGACGTCGGAGCGCCGAGCGCGCAACGATGGAAGGCATGCGGACCGACTGGAGCGGTTATCTGCGTGCAGGAACGATGTTCCTGCTGGCCTATATCGGGTTCTTTTTCGTTTCCAAGCTGATCGGATTTACCACAGGATACGCGCTGGATGACTACGTGATCGTCCGGCAGGGCGGCCTGGCCAATCAGACAGAGTTCTTCATCTCGCAGGGCCGCTATGGCAGTGCATTGATGGAAGCGATACTGCACGCGTGCAGCCTGACGATGTCCAGCTTCTCCACCATCGGCTTGGCTGCAACCGCCTTGTTCAGCGGCCTGTTCTACCGCGACGCACTGCGGCTCCCGGAGCGGGGATCACCTCTCCTCGCGATCGGCTTGGGCGCCCTGCTCGGCGCGCACCCGTACTACACCGAGTATGTCTCCTTCCGCCAAGCTGCGTTGCCGATGTCGCTAGTCTTCCTGGGCATGTGGGTTGCACTTCAGCTCTACGGAAAAGCCTTTCAGCCCGGCTCCAATCGCATCCACGTGCTGATTGCTAGCTTGATGGTGGCGACGCTGGTCATGGGAGTCAACCAGTTGGCGGTATCATTCATGGCAATCGCGGTGCTGTGCGTACACGTCCGTAGACTTCAGAACGGTGAACTGGCAGCAGAGGGCACGAGCCTGATCGGTCGTCAGGCTTGGCTTGTCCCACTCTTCCACGCAGCGATCACCGGCGCAGTGTTGATCGCCTGCAACCTTGTCGTGGCCAAGCTAATGCTGGCCGCCTTCGGCATCTCCTCCAACCAGCGCACAGCGCTGGTTGCATCGGACATGCTGATCCAACGTGGCCACGAGCTGGCAGGCCTCCTGCCAACACTGTGGGCGAAGTCCGAGACCGTCGCATCCTGGCCAGCCAAGGCCCTCGCAATGGTCGCGTTTCTCGTCCTGTTGATCTCCAATCGGTTTGGTCAGAAGCGCTATACGTGGCTGGCGCTGCTCACCTTCTTCGCCACCACAGCAGCCGCGCTCATTCCGGTAACAGCGTCCGGAGTATGGTGGCCCATGCCGCGCACGTTGATCGCCGTGCCCTTCGCCTTGGCCGCAGCCATTGCCGTGCTGATTCCAACCGCATCGCTCCGGTTTTCCTGGCCAGGGATGCTGCTCGTTGCAAGCGGGTGCATCTTCGCAGCGCACAGCCAGTCAATCCTGTTCAACCAGCAGCGCCTCAATCGCTGGGACCAGATGCAAGCCCGTGATATCAGCCAACTGGCTGCCGTCCGGTTTCCTGAAGTCGCATCGAAGCTGGCAATCGTCGGTCCGACGTGGGCGCATGACGTAGCACAGACGATCACCCAGGGCGACCTGAACGTCTCGGCACTTGCCACGTCGTGGGCGGTGGATCCACTCTTTGACGAGGCGACAGGACGTGACCAGAAGGTACGTATCGCACCTGAGTTCAGTGAACTCTGTGCATCCTCTCCAAAGTATCCCGATCCAGCGTCCCTGCATCGGGAGAAGGACGAAGTTGTCGTCTGCATGCACTAACCCTGATCCGTTAGCTGCCTGAAAGCCAAACCCGGCTTCCCGCCGATTCAACAAGTTCAGCATCCCTGATAGGTAATTCAAGATGAGAGTATTGGTCACCGGCGGAGCCGGCTTCATCGGTTCACACACCAGTGTGGAACTGCTGACAAGTCACCATGACGTGGTCATCTTGGACAATCTCGTCAACAGCCATGCGGACGTGCTTGCAAGTATCAGCACAATCGCTGGAAGGTCCCCCGTCTTCATTGAGGGGGATGTCCGTGACCAGGCTCTGCTCGAGCAGATTCTTAGTGAGCACAGCATAGAAGCGGTGATTCACTTCGCTGCACTGAAGGCCGTCGGCGAGTCCTGGCAGCGCCCTCTTGATTACTTCGAAAACAACGTTTCCGGGACTATCACCCTCCTTCAGGCAATGCGTGCCACCGGGGTGAACAGATTTGTGTTCAGCTCTTCGGCCACCGTCTACGGCGAGCCGGAACACTGCCCAATCCCGGAATCTGCCGCTACGCGCACCACCAACCCCTACGGTCGAAGCAAGCTCATCTGCGAGCAGATGCTCAGCGACATCGCCGCGTCAACCCCTGGGTTCCGAGTCGCATCATTGCGATACTTCAATCCGGTGGGCGCGCATTCATCCGGACTGATCGGTGAATCCCCCAACGGCCTTCCCAACAACCTCATGCCATACATTGCGCAAGTGGCCAGCGGTCAGCGCGAGTTCTTGCAGGTATTCGGGAACGACTACCCGACACCCGACGGTACAGGGGTCAGGGACTACATCCATGTCGTCGACCTCGCGAACGCACATGTGAGGGCACTGGCGTATCTTGCACTCAATGAGGGCAGCATTGCGCTCAACCTGGGGACCGGCGAGGGACACAGTGTGCTGCAAGTGGTAGCCGCCTTTGAGCGCGCCAGTGGCCGCCAAGTATCTGTCCGCATCGTAGACCGCCGACCGGGGGATGCCGCCAGTTGCTTCGCAGACCCGGCGCTGGCAAATGAACTGCTGGGCTGGAAAGCCACGCTCAACTTGGACCAGATGTGTACAGATGCATGGCGTTGGCAGAACCGCGCCAACACCCACCCAGGATAAGGTGATCGTGACTGTCTTGCCGTACCCTGATGTCACCGCCCTCATCACTTTCCACCGTGAGGGGTTGCTGGCACACAAAAGCCTGCTCTCTTTGCAGCGCTGCCGTGCGGCAGCACAACAGGCGGGGATCTCCTTGGAGATCGTCGCTACCCTGGATCGGGGCGACCAGGAAACGACGCGTGTCATCACCGCCCATTCGGATGCCGGAGGTATCGACCGCTTGCTGCACCTGGAGTGCGGCGATCTTGGCCTATCACGCAACGAGGGAGTGCGCGCCGCGTCGGGGCAACGCATCCTGATCTGCGACGGTGATGATTATCTTTCCGCGGATTTCATCGTACGCTGCATTGAAGCCGCTTCCAGACAGGCACCGGATGTCATCCTGCACCCACAGCTAATCCTTACCTTCGAGGCGGAAACCAATATCTGGTGGCAGACAGGCAGCGATCAGCCGTCCTTCGATCCGGCATGCATGCTCGTTCTCAATCCTTGGAATGCCTGCAGTTTCGCCGCGCGAGACGTCTACCTTGCTACCCCGTACGCGGAGGCAAGACCGGGAGAGTCGGGCTTTGGGTTCGAAGATTGGCATTGGAATTGCGAGACGCTTGCGCTCGGCCATGCCCATCTGGTGGCGGCGCGCACGGTGCACTACGTCAGGAAGAAGGCGACCGGTTCGTTGAACAATGCCCATGCAAGTCAGGAGGCACTCATTCCACCCACATCTCTGTTCGATCTCCCACGATGAGTCCTCGAAACGCGCTGAAGCACTTCTATCACCTCCTGTATCGCCTGTTCCTGGCGAAACTTCCGGAGGCAACCCAGCGCTCGCTCATTGGCGGATTGCTGGTCGTCGCCCAGCGCATCCATCCCTCCGGCCGATGGCCAACCTCGCCTGACGTGCTTCTGGACCGTAGGAGGGTTCTTGCGCCGTCAAAGAACATGCGCACGCTGCCCGACTGGGCAGTGGAAGACCTTCAGGACTTGGCCCTTCGGGTCGATCCTCTGTTAAACAGGGAATCGGTGCTCGCACAGCAGCCAAATGCCTTCATGACACCTGTGCACTGGACCGGGCCCGGGCAAGCTTACGAGCGCATCCGGCGACGGATCGGAAATCGAAGATTTGACACGATCGTGCTGGTGCCGTGGCTCAAGCGTGGCGGTGCGGACCTAGGTGCCCTGCATCATGCCAAGGCCTGCGTGGAAGCGTTCGGTCAACGGACATTGGTGATCGCGACCGAGGACGGTGATTCTCCTTGGGCGAATCGTCTGGACGAAGCCACCCCTTTCATCGACATCGGTGCAGAGCTGCTACCCCTGAGTGTCACGCATGGCGAGCACGAAATCGTGCTGGCGCGTCTGCTCCTCCAGCTTGCGCCGACCCGCGTCCACATTATTAATTCGCGGACAGCTTGGCGCGTGGTCGAAAGGTACGGTAAGGCGATCAGGCAAAAGACACGTATTTTCGCTTCACTCTACTGCGACGAGTTCAGCGCGGATGGGCGGCGGGAGGGCTTGGCGCAGCAGTATCTGCCCACCTGCTGGCGCTGGCTGGACGCCGTAATCAGTGACAACAGCGCATCACCCGCAGAATGGCAGGCGACGATCGGAGTCGATCCTGCCCTGTTCAAGGTCGTGCATTTTCCTGCCCCAGCGGCATCGACGGCTGCTATTTACAAGGACCATTTGGGGAGCCAGCCTCGCC
>NZ_JBHFHW010000014.1:18104-27281 GCF_057333975.1 Stenotrophomonas sp. AGC87 | reverse complement strand
CCGCCGGGATTACCAGTCCAGCGTGCCGCGGATGACGGTCTGCACCTGGCCGCCGGACCAGACATCGCCATGGTCATCGATGCGCAGGGTCAGGCGCGCATCGTGGCCCACTTCGCGACCCTGGCTGACCACATAGCCGTGCGCGGTGCCAGGCAGCGCATCGCGGCTGTCCAGCCAGGCAGCCAACACCGCATTGGCCGCACCGGAGGCGGCGTCTTCAAAGCGGCGACCGTTGCCGACGAACGCACGCACCGCCAGATCCCATGCCTGGCCCTGGCTGCGTGCATAGGCGAAGACCCCCATGCTGTCGGTGGCCTCGGCCAAGGTGGCCACGGCATCCCAATCGGGGGTGAGCGCGCGCAGGGCGGCCTCGTCAGCGAGTTCCACCACCCACCAGCTGCGGCCACCGGCCATGCGCGCCGGCGGCAGATTGCCCAGCGGCCAGCCCGCCAGCGCGGCCTGCAGGCGCGGGTCGGCGGCAGTGGTCACTTCGGCCACCGCGGCGCGCGGGGTACGGATCGCGATGGTGCGGGCGTCACCGCTGCCGTCCACGCGTAGGGGCAGGGCCCCGGCAATGCCGTCCTGGACCAGCACGCCCTCCACCGGCGCGGCCACGCCCAGCTCCAGCACGGCATGGGCGGTGCCCACGCTGGGGTGGCCGGCGAACGGGACTTCCTTCTGCGGGCTGAACATGCGGATGCCGTAGCTCGCGCCCGGGGCGGCAGGCGGGAACACGAAGGTGGTCTCCGGCAGCCGGGTCCAGCGGGCGATGGCCTGCATCGCCGTCTCGTCCAGGCCCTGTGCATCGAGCACGACGGCCAGCGGGTTGCCGGCGCCGGGGTAGGGCGAGAACACATCCAGCTGCAGGAAACGACGGGAGGTCATGGCGGGGCGCTCAACGAAAAACGGGCGGGCAGCTTACCAACCGGGGCCGCATTGCGGGCCCGGCCCCTGCAACGGGCAGGCTTGGCATAGAATCGGGGGTTCGGCCCGGCGTGCCGGGCGATCCCCCTCACTACCCAAACCTCCACCTCCATGTCAGCTTCCCCCCTTGTCGATCGCTGGATCGTACTGAAGTTCGGCGGCACCTCCGTGTCGCGTCGTCACCGCTGGGACACCATCGGCAAACTGGCGAAAAAACGGGCGGAAGAAACGGGCTCGCGTGTGCTGGTGGTGGTATCGGCGCTGTCCGGGGTGACCAACGAACTCACCGCGATCGCCGATGGCGCCGCCGACAGCCGCGACCGTATCGCCGCGCTGGTCGCGCGCCACCGCGAATTCCTGACCGAGCTGGAGCTGGACGCCACCGCGCTGGACGTGCGGCTGGACGCTCTGGCCGGGCTGCTGGACGATCCGCGTGCCGCCGGTCGGCCGCTGGAGTGGCAGGCCGAGGTGCTGGGCCAGGGCGAACTGCTGTCCTCCACCGTCGGTGCGGCCTACCTGCGCGCCAGTGGCCTGGATTTCGGCTGGATGGATGCGCGCGAGTGGCTCGATGCACTGCCGCCGCAACCCAGCCAGAGCGAGTGGTCGCAGCGGCTGTCGGTGAACTGCCAGTGGCGTGCCGAGGCGGACTGGGCCGTGCGTTTCCGCGCCCAGCCGACCCGCATGCTGATCACCCAGGGCTTCATCTCCCGCCATGCCGATGGTGGCACCGCCATCCTCGGCCGCGGCGGTTCGGATACTTCGGCGGCGTACTTCGGTGCGCTGCTCGGTGCCAGCCGCGTGGAGATCTGGACCGATGTGCCGGGCATGTTCAGCGCCAACCCGAAGGACGTGCCCGACGCGCGCCTGCTGACCCGCCTGGACTATTACGAAGCACAGGAAATCGCGACGACCGGCGCCAAGGTGCTGCACCCGCGTTCGATCAAGCCGTGCCGTGATGCCGGCGTGCCGATGGCGATCCTGGATACCGAGCGCCCCGAGCTGCCGGGCACCAGCATCGACGGCAATGCCGCGGCGGTGCCGGGCGTGAAGGCGATCAGCCGCCGCAACGGCATCGTGCTGGTCTCGATGGAAGGCATCGGCATGTGGCAGCAGGTCGGCTTCCTGGCCGACGTGTTCGGGCTGTTCAAGAAGCATGGCCTCTCCGTGGACCTGATCGGTTCGGCCGAAACCAACGTGACCGTCTCGCTGGACCCGTCCGAAAACCTGGTCAGCACCGATGTGCTGGCCGCGCTGTCGGCCGATTTGTCGCAGATCTGCAAGGTCAAGATCATCGTGCCGTGCGCGGCGATCACCCTGGTCGGCCGCGGCATGCGCTCGATGCTGCACAAGCTCTCGGACGTGTGGGCCACCTTCGGCCGCGAACGCGTGCACATGATTTCGCAGTCCTCCAATGACTTGAACCTGACCTTCGTCATCGACGAAGCGGACGCGGACGGCCTGCTGCCGATCCTGCACGCCGAGCTGATCGACAGCGGCGCAATGCCGGTGGAAGAGGGCGAAGTGTTCGGCCCGCGCTGGCGCGAAATCGCCGGCACCATCCGCCCGCGCGAAACCGCCTGGTGGCGGGGCCAGCGCGAGCACCTGCTGACGCTCGCCCAGGCCGGTACGCCGCGTTACGTCTACAACCTGCCGACGGTGCGGGCGCGTGCGCGCGCGCTGAACGCGATCAAGGCGATCGACCAGCGCTACTACGCGATCAAGGCCAACTCGCACCCGGCCATCCTGGAGGTGCTGGAGCAGGAAGGCTTCGGCCTGGAGTGCGTGTCGCACGGCGAGCTCAAGCACGTGTTCAACACGCTGCCGACGCTGTCACCCAAGCGCGTGCTGTTCACCCCCAGCTTCGCGCCGCATGCCGAGTACGATGCCGCGTTCGCGCTGGGCGTGACCGTTACCCTGGACAACGTGGAAGCGCTGCAGCGCTGGCCGGAACTGTTCAGCAACCGCGAGCTGTGGCTGCGCGTGGATCTGGGCCGTGGCGAAGGCCACCATGCCAAGGTCCGCACCGGCGGCAAGGACTCCAAGTTCGGCCTGCCGATCGCCCGCGTGGATGAGTTTGTCCGCATTGCCGGCGAGCTGGGCACCCGCGTGGTCGGCCTGCATGCGCACCTGGGCAGCGGCGTGGAAACCGCGCAGCACTGGCGCCTGATGTGCGATGAACTGGCCGGGTTCGCCCGCCGCATCGGCAGCATCGAGACCATCGATATCGGCGGTGGCCTGCCGATCCCGTACAGCGCCGACGACGAGCCGTTCGATCTGGAGGCCTGGGCGATCGGCCTGGCCGAAGTGAAGGCCGTGCACCCGGCATTCCGCTTGGCGATCGAGCCGGGTCGCTACCTGGTGGCCGAGTCCGGCGTGCTGCTGGCGCGGGCCACCCAGGTGGTGGAAAAGGACGGCATCCGCCGCGTCGGTCTGGATGCGGGCATGAACACGCTGATGCGTCCGGCGCTGTACGACGCTTGGCATGACATCGAGAACCTCAGCCGCCTGAGTGGCTACTCCGAAGCGATGTTCGATGTGGTCGGCCCGATCTGCGAATCCAGCGACGTGTTCGGCAAGCGCCGCCGCCTGCCGGCCTCGACCGCGCCGGACGATGTGATGCTGATCGCCGATGCCGGCGCGTATGGCTACGTCATGGCCAACACCTACAACCAGCGCGAGCTGCCGCGCGAGGACGTCATCGATGATGGCCCTTGACCGCTGCCTGTCGCCTTCCAAACCGGATACACCATGACTGCTTTTGATAAACACCAGGTTGCCGTTTTCCGCTTCGTCCGCTGCGACTTCGCCGCGGACACCGGCGTGGCGCAGCTGGTCTACGCCTTCGATGACGGCCCGGAGCTGATCGAGACGGTGACCATCCCGGGCGCGCCGTTCGTGCTCGAGGGTGACCGCGCCGAGGCGGTGCAGCGCGCACTGCGCCTGCTGCACCTGATGGCCGGCGTGAGCTACTACAAGGCCGGCGTGCCCGAGCAGGTGCACATCGACAGCTACACCATCGATGCGGCGACCGCCGCGCTGGTCGAGACGGTGTACCTCAACGGCCTGGGCGAATTCGCCTACCGCAATGGCCTGAACCTGCGCGGCCGCTTCCGCCTGCCGGTCCAGGGCGAGGCCTTCGCCGCACCGGCGCTGGGCCTGCGCGAACACGCGCTGGTCGCCATCGGCGGCGGCAAGGATTCGCTGGTCAGCATCGAAGCGCTGCGCAGCCTGGGTATCGCCGAAACGGTCACGTGGATTGGCGGTTCGCAGCTGATCCGTGCCTGCGCCGAGCGCACCGGCCTGCCGATCCTCAACATCGGCCGCACGCTGGCGCCGGAGCTGTTCGAGCTCAACCGCCAGGGCGCCTGGAACGGCCATATTCCGGTCACCGCGGTGAACTCGGCAATCCTGGTGCTGGCCGCGCTGCTGCAGGGCGTGGACCAGGTGGTGTTCTCCAACGAACGCTCGGCCAGCTATGGCAGCCAGATTCCGGGCACCGGCGAGGTCAACCACCAGTGGTCGAAGGGCTGGGCGTTCGAACAGGCCTTCGGTGAGCACCTGGAACGGCACGTCGCGGCGGACCTGCATTACTACTCGCTGTTGCGCCCGCTCTCGGAGCTGGCAGTGGCGCGACAGTTCGCCAAGAGTGACTTCTACGACGCGCATTTCTCCAGCTGCAACCGCAATTTCCACATCCTGGGCGAGCGCCCGGTGAACCGCTGGTGCGGCGTCTGCCCGAAGTGCCACTTCGTGTTCCTGGCGCTGGCCCCGTTCATGCCCAAGATGCGCCTGGTCGGCATCTTCGGCCGCAACCTGCTCGACGATATCGAGCAGGCCCCGGGCTTCGATGCGCTGCTGGAATTCCAGGACCACAAGCCGTTCGAATGCGTGGGGGAAGGCCGCGAATCCCGCGCGGCGATGGCGACCCTGGCCGCGCGCCCGGAATGGAATGAAGACGCGCTGGTGAAGCGCTTCGTCCACGAGATCCGCCCGCAGCTGGACGCCACTGAACTGCAGATCGAACCGCTGCTGGCGCTGGAAGGCGAGCACCGCATTCCGCCGGCGATCTGGGAGCGTCTGCGTGCGAATTTCGCAGCTTGAAGGCAAGCGCGTTGCGTTGTGGGGCTGGGGACGTGAGGGGCGCGCCGCGTTTCGCGTCCTGCAGCAGCGGCTGCCGTCGCTGCCGCTGACCCTGTTCTGCCCGGAGGCCGAGGCCGCCGCTGCCCGTGAGGAAACCCAGGGGGCGCTGACGGTTCGTTCGGATGTCACCGGCGCGGCGCTGGCCGCCTTCGAGGTGGTGATCAAATCACCGGGTATCAGTCCATATGGCGAGGCAGCCCTGCACGCCACCGCGCAGGGCACGCAGTTCATCGGCGGCACCTCGCTCTGGTTTGCCGAGAAGGCTGCTGCCGACGGCATCGTGCACGACACCGTGTGCGTGACCGGCACCAAGGGCAAGAGCACCACCACCGCGCTGCTGGCGCATCTGCTGCGCGCCTCGGGCGCGCGCACCGGGCTGATCGGCAACATCGGCCTGCCGCTGCTGGAAGTGCTGGCCCCGCAGCCGGCGCCGCAATACTGGGCAGTGGAACTGTCCAGCTACCAGACCGGCGAGGTCGCGCGCAGTGGCGCGCACCCGCAGGTCGCGATCGTGCTGAACCTGTTCCCCGAGCACCTGGATTGGCACGGCAGCGAAGCGCGCTACATCGACGACAAGCTGCAGCTGGTCACCGGGGCCGCGCCGCGGATCGCGGTGCTGAACGCGGCCGACCCGCACCTGGCAGGGGTGACGCTGCCGGAGAGCGAGGTCATCTGGTTCAATCAGCCTCAGGGCTGGCACATGCGTGGTGATGTCGTGCATCGCGGCGAGCAGGCCGTGTTCGACACCTCACACACGCCGCTGCCCGGCCGACACAACCGCGGCAACCTGTGCGCGGTGCTGGCGGCGATCGAGGCGCTGGGCCTGGACGCGGTGGCACTGGCCCCGGCGGTGCAGGACTTCCGCCCGCTGCCCAACCGCCTGCAGACCATCGGCATGCGCGAGGGGATCACCTTCGTCAACGATTCGATCAGCACCACGCCGCACGCAAGTCTGGCGGCGCTGGAATGCTTCGCCGGTCGCCGCATCGCGCTGCTGGTCGGCGGGCATGATCGTGGCCTGGACTGGCATGAGTTCGTCGCGCACATGGCCCACGACGTGCCGCCGGTGGAGATCGTCACCATGGGCGCCAACGGCCCGCGCATCCACGCGCTGCTGCAGCCGTTGGCCGATGCCGGCCGTTTCGGTCTGCATGCCGCTGCCGATCTGCCCGAGGCCATGGACTTGGCGGCCAAGGCGCTGGGCGGGCAGGGTGGGGTGGTGCTGATGTCGCCGGGGGCGCCGAGCTATGGCGTGTACCGCGACTACGTCGCCCGTGGCCGCCACTTCGCCGAGCTGGCCGGCTTCGATCCGGACCAGATCACCGCGATCCCGGGCATCGGGATTGCCTGATCTGTCGATGTAGAGCCACGCCATGCGTGGCTGCTGTTGGCGTGGCAGCTGTTGGCGTGGATGCTGCAGCCACGCATGGCGTGGCTCTACCCTGGGGCGACGCGGGATACGTCATCCACCCTGGTTACGCCGGTGATGCAGGCATCAGGCTTCTTCTTCATCGATGAACGCGTAATTCCCGTCGATGAGCTGCTGCAGGTACGCATCGAAACCCGGTGCGATCACGGCATAGCTGTCCGGATCGTGCAGATAGCGCACCACCTGGCCGACCGTGCCGCCCGGCGCGGGATCGAAATCCAGGTACAGCACCGAGGTGCCACCGTTGTTCATGCAGTGCGAGAAGCACAGGCGCTTGCCCATCGGCAGATCCGCATCGATGCCGTCGCCGAGAATCTCGGGGTCTTCCTCCAGCCATTCCTCGTAGATCGAGCGGATGCTGTCATCCCACTGCGCGCTGTCCTCGAATATCTGGTCCACCGAACGCAGGTAGTAGGGGTAATGCCCCTCCTCGACATCCGAACCCAGCATCAGCAGCACCGCCTCGCCACCCGGGTAGGTGCGGAAATGCGTGCCATCGACCCGTGCCAGCAGCGCCACCAGGCTCTCGGGCACCTGCGGCCAGCGCTCGCGCAGGCGCGCCAGGTCGGCCGCGCTGGCCCCTTCGACCCAGGCCCACATCCGCGCATCGTCGTCGGGCAGGCGCGGCACCAGGCCGGAAAGGAAACGATCGACAAGGCTCATGAGGGGTTCCATACACAGGGGCCGGCCAGCCTGCCATAACAGGGACGGGGGTAGTTAATTCAAATAGCACCACGCCCTATACGAACCCGGTGGTGCTTCAGTTTTACCCGGCGGCGCACCGTGCTGCTGGTAGGCAGCATGATCGCGCCCCGGATGGCGTGCGACATGCCACCGGTAGAAATCGTGCTCTGGGCGCCAACGCCCAGGACACCCACGCGCTCCCACAGGCGCTGGTTGATGCCGAGCGTTTCCGCCTGCGTGCTAGCGCTGATCTGCGCGAGGTACGCGCCTGTCCCGCTGCTGCATCGCCCGCGGCTTCGCTTAACTGGCAGGTCGCGCCCCCGGTGCGATCATGGGGGGCTGAATACTATCCCAGCTCTTCCTCATTGAGGAACGCGTAATCCTCATCGATGAGCTGCTGCAGATAGACATCGAAGTTCGGCGCGATCACCCGGTAGCTGTCCGGGTCGTGCAGGTAGCGCACCACTTGGCCGACGTTGCCACCGGGGGCGGGATCGAAATCCAAGTACAGTTTGGAAGTGCCACCATTGTTGAAGCAATGTGAGAAGCACAGGCGCTGTTCCACTGGCAGGTCCGGATCAATTCCCGCACCTAGGATATGGACGTCTTCGCCCAGCCATTTCCCATAAATCGAGCGGATGCTCTTTCCTTGGCGTTCCCATTGCGCGCTGTCTTCGAAGATCTGTTCGACCGAGCGCAGGTAGTAGGGGTACATCTCGATGTCCGAACCGAGTATCAGGACGCAGACTACGCCGTTTCGGTAGGTGCGGTAGTGGGTGCCATCGACTCGGCTCATCAGTTCCACGAGACTGTCTGGGGCATGTGGCCAGCGTGCTCTCAGACGGTGCAGGTCGGAGGCCGCCGCGCCGTCGATCAACGCCCACATCGGGGCCTCGTCTTCAAGCAGACGCGGGACGAGACCAGAGAGGAATGTATCGACAAGCGTCATAGCAGGAAATCCTTCCACAAGTGCACGAACAGGGTGACAGGTTGGTGTGGCTTCCGCGGTCAGGGGAGCCGTATCGGCCTGCCTGCTTGGCGTCCTCGTTGTCCTTCCAAGTCGCAAATGACACATGCGAACTTTCCCCAGCGGTGCTTGCGGGGCAACGTCGCGCCCTACACGGGATGTTCGCCCGCCCGTTCTACACTGCGGGTTCTTATCCCGAGGAGCAGACGCATGAACAAGCAATGGCGGTGGGGTGCGGCGGTGCTGTTGGGCATGACGGCGCTGCCCGCGCTGGCGGCAATGCAGGCCAAGCCGGTGGAGTGGACCCAGGACGGCACCACCTTCAGCGGGGTGCTGGTCTATGACGACAGTGACAACGACAAACGCCCGGGCCTCGTGATGGTGCCCAACTGGAAAGGCGTCAACGATTCGGCCATCGCCAAGGCCAAGCAGCTGGCCGGCGATGACTATGTGGTGCTGGTGGCCGATGTGTACGGCAAGGGCGTGCGCCCGAAGACCGACGCCGAGGCCGGGCCGGTGGCGACCAAGCTGCGCAATGACCGCCCTGTGCTGCGGGCGCGTGCGCTCAAGGCGATCGAGGTACTGAAGGCCCAGGCCGGCAAGGCACCGCTGGATGCCAGCCGGATCGGTGCGGTCGGGTTCTGCTTCGGCGGCACCACGGTGCTGGAGATGGCACGCGCCGGTGCGCCGCTGGCCGGTGTGGTCAGCCTGCACGGTGGGCTGGGCTCGCCGCTGCCGGCCGAGGTCGGTGGAACCCATCCTTCCGTACTGGTACTCAATGGCGCCGACGACAAGAGCGTCAGCAAGGACGACATCGCCAGTTTCGAGCAGGAAATGAACGCCGCGAAGGTGGACTGGGAGTTCACCAACTACAGCGGCGCGGTGCACTGCTTTGCCGAGTCGGATGCGAACAGTCCGCCGGGGTGCCAGTACAACGAACGCGCGGCCAAGCGCGCGTGGAAGGCGCTGGATGAGTTCTTCGAGGAGCGGTTCGAGACGACACGCCGGTAGGTGCCGACCGTTGGTCGGCACG
>NZ_JBHFHW010000014.1:14935-18070 GCF_057333975.1 Stenotrophomonas sp. AGC87 | reverse complement strand
CCCCCCCCCCCCCCCCACGCCTCCGATCAATGCGAGCGCTGCACCGCGTAACGGGCCAGCCCGCGCAGGGCGGCCACGGCATCGTTGTCGGCCAGGCCGTCGAGCGCACGCTCGGCGGCATCGGCGTATTCCTCGGCACGGGCGCGGCTGTAGTCCAGCCCGCCGGTGGCGTGGATGGCCGCCAGCACCTCGGGCATCGCCTCGGCGTCACCGTTCTGCACGATCTCGCGCAGGCGCTCGCGGGTGGTGGCATCGGAATGCGCCATCGCGTGGATCAGCGGCAACGTGGCCTTGCCCTCGGCGAGATCGTCGCCCAGATTCTTGCCCAGCTCCTCGGCATTGGCCGAGTAGTCCAGCACGTCATCGGCGATCTGGAAGGCGTAGCCCAGGTTCATGCCGTAGTCGTACAGCGCCTGCTGGGTGGCTTCATCGACACCACTGGCCAGCGCACCCAGACGGGTACCGGCGGCGAACAGCACCGCGGTCTTGCGCTCGATCACGCGCAGATACGCGGTCTCGTCCGTATCCGGGTTGTGGACATGCAGCAGCTGCAGCACCTCACCCTCGGCGATCCGGTTGGTGGTGTCGGCCAGGATCCGCATGACCGGCATGCGGTCCAGTTCGACCATCAGCTGGAAGCTGCGCGAGTACAGGAAATCGCCCACCAGCACGCTCGGGGCATTGCCCCACAGCGCATTGGCGGTGCTGCGGCCACGCCGCAGGCTGGATTCGTCCACCACGTCGTCATGCAGCAGGGTCGAGGTGTGGATGAACTCGATGATTGCCGCCAGCTGATGGTGTTCCGGGCCGGCCTGGCCGACCGCGTGGCCGGCCAGCATCACCAGCATCGGGCGCAGGCGCTTGCCGCCGGCCGAGATGATGTGGTCGGCGATCTGGTTGATCAGCACGACATCCGAGGACAGTCGGCGACGAATCAGCGCATCGACGGCGTCCATGTCGGGCGCGGCGAGCGTCTGGATCTGGGGCAGGCCCAGCGCGGGGCGGGTGTCTTCGGTGATGGTCATGCGGTCTGACTTTCAGGCTTGGGCGGAATTATAGGCGGTGCCGTCGTATTCCGCCCGCGAAGACACGCCGGTGGTCCGGTCAAGGCGCGGGGCAGGGCGCCGGATCGTGCCGACCTTTGCCGCCGGCCCCCGGGTCCCTGCTGGGCGAAGCGCCGCCTGACCGGAGGCCCGGAACGCCCCGCGCACCGCGATCCAGCGTGAATACGTATGCAGGCAACCCCACCGCTGGAGGCGCCCCGCTAAGCTTGTCGGGTTCGTTTCTGGCCCCCTCGCGGGTGCCGTGGAAGCCCGAAGGGGGGCCCAATGTCGCAGTCTCCATGGTGGCGCGGTGCCGTCATCTATCAGATCTACCCGCGCAGTTTCCTGGACGCCAACGGCGATGGCGTGGGCGACCTGCCCGGCATCATCGAGCGCCTGGACTATGTCGCCGCGCTCGGCGTCGACGCGATCTGGGTGTCGCCGTTCTTCAAATCGCCGATGGCCGACTTCGGCTATGACATCGCCGACCACCGCGACGTCGACCCGTTGTTCGGCACGCTCGCCGATGTCGACCAGCTGCTGGCCAAGGCGCATGCGCTGGGCCTGAAGGTGATGATCGACCAGGTGTTCAGCCATACCTCGATCGACCACGCCTGGTTCCAGGAAAGCCGGCAGGACCGCACCAATCCCAAGGCGGACTGGTACGTGTGGGCCGATCCGCGCGAGGACGGCACCCCGCCCAACAACTGGATGTCGATCTTCGGCGGCGTGGCCTGGCAGTGGGAGCCGCGGCGTGAGCAGTATTTCCTGCACAACTTCCTGGCCGACCAGCCCGACCTGAACTTCCACAACCCGGCGGTGCAGCAGGCGACGTTGGATTACGTGCGGTTCTGGCTCGACCGTGGCGTGGATGGCTTCCGCCTGGATTCGATCAACTTCTGCTTCCACGATGCACAACTGCGTGACAACCCGGCCAAGCCGCTGGAAAAGCGCCTCGGCCGCGGCTTCAGTGCGGACAATCCGTACGCCTATCAGTACCACTACTACAACAACACCCAGCCGGAAAACATCGGCTTCATCGAGCAACTGCGCGTGCTGCTGGACGCGTACCCGGGCTCGGTCAGCCTGGGCGAGATCTCCGCGGAAGATTCGCTGGCGACCACGGCCGAGTACACCGCGCCGGGCCGCCTGCACATGGGCTACAGCTTCGAGCTGCTGGTGAAGGATTTCAGCGCCGGTTACATCCGCGACACTGTGTCGCGGCTGGAGGCCACCATGACCGAAGGCTGGCCGTGCTGGGCGATCTCCAACCACGATGTGGAGCGGGCGGTGACGCGCTGGGGCGGGCATCCGGCGCAACCGCGCCTGGCGCGGATGCTGGTGGCGATGCTGTGCTCGCTGCGCGGTTCGATCTGCCTGTATCAGGGCGAGGAGCTGGGACTGGGCGAGGCGGACGTGCCGTTCGAGGCGCTGCAGGATCCCTACGGCATTACGTTCTGGCCGAACTTCAAGGGCCGGGACGGCTGCCGTACGCCGATGCCGTGGCTGGATGCGCCGAAGGCGGGCTTCACGACGGGTGAGCCGTGGCTGCCGATTCCGGCGGAGCATCAGGCTGCGTCGGTGGCGACGCAGGAACATGATCCGCACTCGGTGTTGAACGCGTTCCGCCAGTTCCTGGCATGGCGGCGGACGATGCCGACGCTGTTGGTGGGCGACATCCGTTTCCTTGCGTGCGCCGAGCCGGTGCTGATGTTCGAGCGTGTGCACGGGGAGGAGACGTTGCTGTTGGCGTTCAATCT
Source organism: Stenotrophomonas sp. AGC87 (assembly GCF_057333975.1). Classification (NCBI taxonomy): domain Bacteria; kingdom Pseudomonadati; phylum Pseudomonadota; class Gammaproteobacteria; order Lysobacterales; family Lysobacteraceae; genus Stenotrophomonas; species Stenotrophomonas sp. AGC87. Next base: position 15,267 of record NZ_JBHFHW010000014.1, on the reverse strand, counting down.
GTCGGCTGAGGGTGTTCGGGTCGCGTTGCCGGTGGGGGAGTGGCAGGCGATGCATGTGCCCGGGCCGGATGTGGGCGAGGTTGTTGGTAATGAGCTGGTGTTGCCGGCGCAGTCGATGTATTGCGCGCGACGCGGCTGATCGGTTTTCCGGTGGTGTTGAGAGGGCGGGGCCGGGTGCCTCGCCCTTTTTTTGTCTTGCGTCCGTGCGTTGGGGTACAGCCACAGCCACAGCCACAGCCAAAGCCAAAGCCACAGCCACAGCCACAGCCACAGCCACAGCCACAGCACTCGGGGCTGTAAACGTGCTGGTTTGGGCGGGGGGGGGGGGGGGG
>NZ_JBHFHW010000014.1:11157-14874 GCF_057333975.1 Stenotrophomonas sp. AGC87 | reverse complement strand
GGGCAGGGGTGGGTCAGCGGGACCCGCTGCAAGTACGTCCATGTAAGCTCGTATGCCGCCATCCATGGCGGCATACGGTCCCGCCAACCCACCCCTGCCCACCCTTTGACAATGTGCCGGTGCGCAAGGGAAAAGCGATGACGGGCAGGCACGTCATGGCACCCGCGAGGCTGATGTTGACCGGAATCCGAAAGGCTTGAGCTGTCGCGCTGGTCTCAGGTGTGGAAGCAGTTGAAGCACTTGAAGCATTCGAAGCATTCGAAGCATTTGAAGCCTGCGCAATGGTCGGAGCGGGTGGCGCGGTCGAGATGCTCGGTGCAATCGGTGCGGTCCGAAGGGTCAAGGCTATCGTGGCGTTCGACGCAGTCAGCACGCTCAACAGTGTCGAGGCGGGGGAACTGCTCGAGCTGGTCCGAGCCGCAGATATCTCGTTCGATCAGGCTTTGCTTTGCACTGCACTGCACTGCCATGGCCACCAACCAACTGTCGAAGGGCGGGGGTGTGTGGGTTGGCGGGACCGTTGTGCCGCATGGATGCGGCTCACGAGCCCCCAAGGATGGGTTTACGGCGCGTCCCGCGAACCCATACACCCCCGACCAGGCCACGGACAGCCGGCACTGACGCTTTTGAGAGGGCGGGGTAAACCAATAAAAAACCCGCTGCAAATAGCAGCGGGTTCTTCGGATCTTCGATGTCGCCACTAAGTCGCTGACAAGAGCAACATCAGAACTTGTAGTTCACGCCCAGCATGTACGTGCGGCCCCACTCCACGTACTCCAACGGACGATCCGTCGTGCCAGCGTAGGTGCGATACGGCTCGTTGGTCAGATTGCTTCCCTGCAGCAACAGCGTCAGCCCATGCAGACTGCTGCTGTCCGCGAAGGTGTAGCTGACCTGCGCATCTGTCACGTTCTCACCGACCACATAACGCAACGTCCGGTTGCCGTTGAAATTGCCGATCTCACCGATGAAATCCGAACGACGGCGCTGGCTCACGCGGGCCTCGAACCCACTGCGCTCGTAGTACGCCGTGAAGTTGTACACACGCTCGGACAGACCCGGCAGGCTGATCGGATCGCTGCCCACGCTGGAGGCGCTTTCCGGATCGAGGATCTTGATGTCACTGTCATTGAACGTCGCACTGGCCTGTACACCGAAGCCACGCAGGCTCTCGGTCAGCATCTCCAGTGGGAACGAGGCGGTCAGCTCCAGGCCCTTCAGCTTGCCACCCTGGCCATTCTGCGGGGCAGAGAAGGTGCCGGTCGGCAGGACCGGGACGATCATGCCCGGCGGTGGTACGTAGCTGGCCAGCAGGTCGCTGAAGTCGTAGTCATCGCGCGACTGCGTGTAGACGTAGGACTTCAGATCCTTGAAGAACACCGCGGCGGCCACATAGGCCTTCTCGCCGAAGTACTTCTCGTACGACAGATCGATCGCATTGGCGCGCCACGGATCCAGCAGCGGGTTGCCACCGCTGCCGCCAGGCTTGCCGGTGGCGGTGTCCACGCCGAACTCCAGGCCGGCACGCATCTGGTCCACGCGCGGGCGTGCCACCTGCTTGGCCACGGCGAAGCGCAGCGTCTGCTGGTGCGGGAACATGAAGGCCAGGTTCACGCTCGGCAGCCAATCGGTGTAGGTCTTGCCGTCATCGATCGGCAGGATGTTCTGGCCATCGGGACGCGAGCGGTCGAAGTAGTTGGACTGCGAGCTCTGGTCGGTGCGCACCATCTGCACGCCGATGTTGCCGCGCAGGCCGACCTCGCCCAGATCGGTGTTGATGTTCGCGCGGATCCACGCGGTGCTGGTCTTTTCCTGCACCGTCCAGGCCTTGGGAATCAGGTAGTCCAGGTTGGTGACCGGGTTGAAGACCATGTAGCGGTCCACCGCAGCCGGTACGTTCCAGGCGGGGATGTAGCCGATGCCGGCGAAGCCGAGGTTGACCGGTGCGTATTGCAGGTCACCGGCGATGTTGGCATCGCCCTGGTCGCCGAGCAGGATGTTGCCCTCGGCCTGGGTCTTGTCCTTGCGACGGTCGGCGTAGTTCACGCCCACGTCCACATCGGAGAACCACGGCAGCGAATCGGGCATCGCGAAGGTGGCCTGCAGGCGGGCGCCCTTCAGGCGGTCTTCGACCATCGGCACCTTGCCGTAGCCGGAGCCGTAGATGGTGTTGGTCAGGAACAGCGCGTCGGGGTTGGAGTAGTCCAGCCCCGGGCTGATCTGCGAGAACCCATCCGGCTTGACCACCACCCCGACCGAATCCAGCTGCGGCATCGGCGTGAGCTGCAGGTTGTTCTCCAGGTTCAGTTCGTTGCGCGTGGCCTTGGAGTAGTTCACATCGGCGACGACCTTGACGCGTTCGAAGTTGAACTCGTTGTTCCAGCCGAACGCGTCGATCTTGTCCTTGCGCTTGTTGTACATGCCGCGCACCAGCGGGTACACGCCGGTCGCCACGCCGCCGGCGAACGTGCCATCGGCGTTGATCTGCGGGTTGGTGATCAGCAGGCCCGGGGTGTAGCCGCCGTTGTAGTTGCTGAGGTTGACCTCGAACTGGTTGGCCGTATCGATCTGCTCGGCTTCGGTATGGAAGGCATCCAGGGTGCTGGTCCACACGTTCGACGGGCGGAACTGCACGGTGGCCATCACGCCGTCACGCTCGTTGTTGCCGGTGCGGCGCAGGGCCTTGATGCCATCGGAGAACACGGTGCCCGGGGCCAGGCCAGGGCGGTTGCCCTGGTCGGTCTGTTCGGTGGTCCACGGTTCGTACAGGCCCACCTGGTTTTCCTGGATGGGCATGTCGCTGTGCGCGTAGCCGATCGAGATGCCCAGCGTGTTGTCGAGGAACTGGTCGATGTAGCTGGCGCTGAAACGGTTGCCGTACGGGTCGACGTTGGCGGCCTTGCCCAGCGAGCTCTTCTGGTAGCGGCCGCTGATGGCGATCACGCGCTCGGCGAAGCTCAGTGGGCGCACCGTCTGCATGTCGATGGTGCCCGACAGGCCCTGGCCGACCAGCGCCGCATCCGGCGTCTTGTAGACGGTCACGCCGTTGACCAGTTCCGAGGGGTACTGATCGAACTCGACGCTGCGGTTGTCACCGGTGCTGACCACTTCGCGCCCGTTGAGCAGGGTGGTGGCGAAGTCCGGCGACAGACCGCGCACGCTGATCACCTGGGCACGCCCGGCCACGCGCTGGGCGGCCAGGCCGGGCAGGCGGCCCAGCGATTCGGCGATGCTCACGTCCGGCAGCTTGCCGATGTCCTCGGCCGAGATCGCTTCGACCACCGACGTGGCGTCCTGCTTGATCGCGATCGCATTCTCGATGCCGCGGCGGATGCCGGTGACCTGGACGGTGTCCAGATTGGTCGCCGCGGTACCGGTCGGTGCGGTGGTGGTACTGGGTTCGGCGGTCTGCGCCGACGCCATCAACGGCGTCAGGGCGACGGCCAGCGCGAGACTCAGCGCGCTGCGCTTGCGGTTCAACATTTTCCCCTCCCAGGCAATGTTGCCAATCGATTTTTTGGTTGCCCGGAGGACCCGGGAGCGTCATGGCGCGGTGGCCGTTGACTGCGTGGCTATGGTAGGCAGCGCTTCGGCTGCGGGAATCACCCTGCATACGTATTCAATGACGTTTGCAGCATTGGAAGCGATTACAGGTGCGTTATCGCAGTCGCGCTGCCGCGCCACGGTCTGCCATGCAACCGTGGATGGTAGTGGCGG
>NZ_JBHFHW010000014.1:0-11078 GCF_057333975.1 Stenotrophomonas sp. AGC87 | reverse complement strand
ATGCCATGCAGATGCAGGAGCCGGCCAGCGGCCGGCACAACACGTCATGGGGCGACGTCGAGACCACCTCTGATCAGGTCTACAGCGGCGTGAAACGGATCGCCTGGCCGCCGCCCGGCGCAAGCACCAGCGTCAGCGCATCAGCGCTGGTGACCTCGCGGGTTTCGCGCACGAAGGCGAAGGGATTGCTGCGGAAATCCGCGCCGTCGCCATCGCGGTAGATCTCCGCGCGGTAACGCACACCCGGCTCCAGGAAGCCCAGCGAGACCGGCAACACGCGGCCGTGTTCGTCGGTGATGCTGCCCAGGAACCAGTCGCGGCTGTGACGGTCTTTGCGCACGATGGTGACGTAGTCGCCCACCTCGCCGTTGAGCACGCGGGTGTCGTCCCAGTCCACCGCGACGTCTTCGATGAAGCGGAACGCCTCACGGTGCTGCTCGTAGTGCTCGGGCAGGTCGGCCGCCATCTGGATCGGGCTGTAGAGCGTCACGTACAGCGCGAGCTGGCGGGCCAGCGTGCTGGGGATCGCCTGACCGCCGCGGCCCTTCAGGCTCAGGATGCCGGGGGTGTAATCCATCGGCCCGGACAGCATCCGGGTGAACACCAGGTTGACCTCGTGCTCGGGTGGGTTCGGCGGCTGGCCCCAGGCGTTGTATTCCATGCCACGCGCGCCTTCGCGGGTGATCCAGTTCGGGTAGGTGCGGCGCAGGCCGGTGTCCTTGATCGGCTCGTGCGGATTCACCGCGATATGCCGCTTGGCTGCTTCCTGCACCACCTTGAGGTGATGGCGGGCCATGAACTGGCCGTCGTGCCACTCGCGCCACAGCGGGCCACCGGTCGGGTTGCGGCGGTCGACCTGGCCGTCGTCGCAGACGTAGCCGCTCTTGAACGAATCCACGCCCAGCCGCGCATACAGATCCAGCGCCGCGCCGAGCTGATCTTCGTAATGTTCGATCGCGCAGCCGGTTTCATGGTGGCCGATCAGGTGCACGCCCTTCTTCGCGCCATAAGCCGACAGTGCCTCGATATCGAAGTCCGCGGTGGGCCGGGTGAAATCGAAGGCGTAGCCATTGCCGACCCAGTCACCGTTCCAGCCCGGATTCCAGCCTTCCACCAGTACGCCACGGAAGCCATGCCGGGCGGCAAAATCGATCACGCGTTTCGTCTTGGCTGTGGTCGCGGCGTGCCGCGGGCCGGTGGCCCAGCTCTCCTCATCCAAGTGCATGGACCACCACACGCCCAGGTACTTGGAAGGCTTCACCCAGCTGACGTCGCCCAGCACATTGGGCTCGTTGAGGTTGAGGATCAGGCTGGATTCGACCAGCCCGCCGGCGGTGTCGCTGATCTGCAGCGTGCGCCACGGGGTATCGAAGGGCAGGCTCCGCCGTACTTTCCAGCCCTCGGCCGAGGGCGCCAGCTGCGCGCGCAGGCGCTGGCCCTCGGTCCGGCGCAGCCACATGCCGGCGTAGTCCACCAGCGCGGCTTCGTGGATGGCGACATGCAGGCCATCGCGGCTGCGCAGCGTCATCGGCGTATGTGCCAGTGGCACCTGATCCAGCGGCGTGCGCTGGTAGAGATACTCGTAGTGAATCGGCTCACCCGCCGGAATCCACCACGCGGTGGAGGTCGGGGCGATCGCGAACTCGGTCAGTTCATCGTCGATGAGCGCCTCGCGCATGCCCGGCTGCTCGGGGAAGTGGTAGCGGAAGCCCAGGCCGTCGTCATAGACCCGGAACACCACATCGATGCGACGCTTGGCGCCACTGCGTTCGGCCAGCTGAACGACCACTTCGTTGAAGTGATTGCGGGTCAGCCGGCGCTCGCCCCACGGCTGTTCCCAGGTCTCATCGACGCTGCGTGACTGCTGACCAAGCACGGCAAGATCCCGGTCCAGGCGGCCATCGCGCAGCTGGAAGCCGAGCTTGGAGGTGTCCACCACCGTCTCGCCGAAACGGTCCACCCGGTAGCTGGGGTTGCCGCCGTCCAGTTGCAGCGACACGCGCAGTACCTTGCCGGGCGACTCGACGCTGGCCACGGTGACCGGCTCGGCAAAGGCGGTGGCGCTGAATGCGCAGAATATCCAGCCGAGCAGGGGCAGGCGACGACGTGCGAAAGGCCCGTCTGTTGGATGCGACAGTGACGGCATTTCCCCTCCCAAGGCGGCCGAGAACACCCCCGGACTATAGCGATGCGGTCACGATTGCCGACCGGCCTGGCCATGAATACGTATGCAGCTCGATGCAGGCTGCGGCCTCCCGTCTACCATGGGCCCAAGGCACCCTGGGAGGGGGCCGCGAGCGCATTGCCGCGAGGCGGTGCGGACCTACAACGCGAGCAAAGGGGAGGGAGGCAACAGGCGCAAGCCGGTTCGCCACTTCGATGCTGAAGATGATCTGCCTGACCGTTGCCCTCGGGGCAGCGATGGGGTCCACCGCCCGTGCGGCCGACCTGGATTTCGACGGCCGCCATGCGCGCGCCGAGACCGCCGCTGAAGGTGGCTACCGTCTGCATGCGCCGCAGGGCGAGGTGCGTGTCAGCGCGCAGCCGATGCGCAGCGAGACCGGCAGTGTGCTGTTCGATGCGCTGTTCGGGCTGGCCCAGCAGGAAATGGACGCCGACCGCGTGGAGGCGATCCGCGACCCGGCCTTCAATCACGGCAAGCCGGTTCCCTGTGCCTGCTTCCAGACCGGCGAGCGCTGGCCCTATGTGTGGACCCGCGATGTGAGCTTCGCCGCCGATCTGGCGCTGTCGCGTCTGGATCCCGTGCGCACCCGCCAGTCGCTGCAGTTCAAGCTGTCCACCGCACGCGATGGGCATACGCCCGGTCTGTTCGTGGCGCAGGACACTGGCTCCGGTGGCAGCTGGCCGATCAGCAGCGACCGCGTGGTGTGGTTCCTGGCCGCACGTGGGCTGCTGGATGACGCGGCCTTTGCCGACCAGGTCTGGCAGGCACTGCAGGCCACTCTGGCGCAGGATCGCGAGGCGGTGTTCGATGCGCGGATCGGCCTGTATCGCGGTGAGACCTCATTCCTGGATTGGCGCGAGCAGACCTACCCGGACTGGACCCGCGAGGATGTGCGCTTCATCGGCGAGTCCTTCGCGCTCTCCACCAACGTGCTGCACTACCAAGCGCTGCGACTGGCCGAGCAGCTGGCACGCCAGCGCGACGACGCGCGCGCCACCACGTACGGCCAATGGGCCGATGCGCTGTCAGGCCAGATCGACGCACGCTTCTGGCGCGAGGATGCCGGTCAGTACATGAGCTACATCGGCGAGGCGGCGCACCCTGTGCCGTACGCCAAGTACGACCTGCTCGCGCTCTCGCTGGGCGTGCTGGCCGATGTGTTCCCGGCCGATCGCGCACGCCGCGCGCTGGCGAACTACCCGGCCGTGGCCGGTGGCAGCCCGGTCGTCTGGCCGCAGGAAGCGCAGCAACCGATCTACCACAACCGCGGCATCTGGCCCTTCGTCAGCGCGTACTCGCTGCGCGCGGCGCGACGCCTGGACGATGCGCCGCGCATTGCCATGGAGATCGAATCGCTGATGCGCGGTACCGCGCTGGCCGGCTCCAACATGGAAAACTACGAGATGCGCACGCTGGCAGTGCATGTCGATGAAGGCGCCCTCAGCGGCCCCGTGGTCAATTCGCCGCGACAGCTTTGGTCGGTGGCCGGTTACCTCTCGATGGTGCTGGAAGGGGTGTTCGGCGTGGAAGACGACGGACGCATCGCGCCGAAGCTGCCGGTGTCCCTGGTGCCGACGCTGTTCGGTAAGCAGGACCGCATCCGCCTGGACGATGGCGAACAGCGTTACGTGCTGGTGCGACCGAAGCAGCTTGCCGGCGAGCTGCTGGTGGCGGGTGATATCCGGCGCGATGGCACCACCACCACGGTGCAGCTGGTGCCGTTGCATGCCACGGGGGCGACGCCATCACCGGCCATCCTGCGTCCCTCGGCGGCGTTCGCCCCGGCCACCCCCGCCGCCCCGGTGCCGCGCGAAACGACGGCGGGCTGGCAGATCACCGTGCCCGCCGGGCACGTGCTGTGGCGCGACGGCCAGACGCTGATGCCCACACGGGGTGTCTCCACGATTGCCCGGGACGGTGCCAGTCACTGCCTGAGCCTGACCCGCCGTGCAGGCGCGCTGGAATCGCTGCACAGCCCGATGACCTGCATCGGCCCGCAGCAGGTGCTGGCCGGCGACACGCACTGGCAGTGGACCGCACCGACCGCCGGCCGCTGGCGTGCACGCCTGCGCTACGACAACCCGAACGGCCCGATCAACACCGGCGTGACCGCGGCGGTGAAGACGTTGGTGCTGCAATGCGAGGGTCAACCGGAGCAGCGCCGCCCCATCGTGATGCCGCACAGCGTGGGCGAGCAGGACTCCACGGCGGTTGAGTTCGAGCTGCCGGCACGCGCCTGTCGCATCGCGTTGGACGAGGGCTTCAACATGAGCGCGCTGACCCACTTTGCGCAGTACAGCGGCGGCAAGGGCGGCAGTGAGGGCGTGCTCAACCAGGCCCGCGTGTCCGCGCTGACCCTGATGCCGGTGGCGGCCTCAACGGAGCCGCGCCGATGAGCCGTTCGCCCAAACCGACGTTGTCGTTCTGGCAGATCTGGAACATGTGCTTCGGCTTCCTCGGCATCCAGTTCGGCTTCGCGCTGCAGAACGCCAATGCCAGCCGCATCTTCGAGACCCTTGGCGCCCCGATGGATGCGGTGCCTGGGCTGTGGATCGCCGCGCCACTGACCGGCCTGCTGGTGCAGCCGGTGATCGGCTACCTGTCCGACCGCACCTGGACGCGCTGGGGCCGCCGCCGCCCGTTCTTCATGATCGGTGCGGTGCTGACCACGCTCGCCCTGCTGGTGATGCCGAATTCGCCGACGCTGTGGATCGCCGCTGGCACGCTGTGGGTGCTGGATGCCTCGATCAACGTATCGATGGAGCCGTTCCGCGCGTTCGTCGGCGATCAGCTGGCCCCACGGCAACGGCCGACCGGCTTTGCGATGCAGAGCTTCTTCATCGGCATCGGTGCGATCGTCGCCAGTTTCCTGCCTTTCATCCTGGCCCACTTCGGCGTCGCCAACACAGCGGCAGCCGGTCAGGTGCCCGATACCGTGCGCTACGCGTTCTACTTCGGCGCGGCGGTGCTGCTGGCGGCGATCACCTGGACGGTGATCAGCACCCGGGAATACTCGCCGGCCGAGCTGGCCAGCTTCGATGACGCCGAGCCGTCCGCGGTGCACCAGAGTGCGCGCGTGGCCGGACCGCCCCCGTGGGCGCAGATCGGCGGCTGGGTGGCGGTAGGTATCGTGTTGGCCGCCACCATCGCGGCGCGGCAGGGTGACCGCATGCTGTATGTGCTGGCTGGCCTGTGTATCGCCTATGGCGTGCTGCTGGGGGTGGCGCGCTGTGTGCCGGGGGCGAACATGCTGGCCACCATCGTCGACGACCTGCGTGCGATGCCGCGCACCATGCGTCGCCTGGCCTGGGTGCAGTTCTTCTCGTGGTTCGCGCTGTTCGCGATGTGGATCTACACCACCGCCGCCGTCGCGGGCACCCACTTTGGCTCCACCGACACCGCGTCGGCCGCCTACAACGAGGGAGCCAACTGGGTCGGCGTACTGTTTGGTGCCTACAACGGCTTCGCGGCGCTGGCCGCGCTGCTGATCCCGGTGATGGTGCGCGCACTGGGCCTGCGCTGGAGCCACCTGGTCAACCTGTGGCTGGGCGGCCTGGGGCTGATCTCGATGCTGTTCATCCGTGATCCGCACTGGCTGCTGCTGTCCATGGTCGGCGTCGGCTTCGCCTGGGCCTCGATCCTGTCGCTGCCGTATGCGCTGCTGTCCGACAGCGTGCCGGCGGCCAAGATGGGCATCTACATGGGCCTGTTCAATTTCTTCATCGTGATTCCGCAGCTGGTCGCGGCCAGTGCACTCGGCTTCCTGCTGCGCACCTGGCTGGGCGGCGATCCGATGCACGTGCTCGCCCTCGGGGGCGGCAGCCTGCTTCTGGCCGGTCTATGCGTGCTGTATGTGCCATCCCAACAGGAGGTTGTCTGATGTCCCGGTATTCGTCGTTGTCGCTGGCCCTGTCATTCGCGCTGTCCGCCAGTCCCGCCCTGGCCATCGAACGCCCGGACTATGTCGGCACGCGTGAGCCGTTCGCCAGCCAGGCGGTCTACTTCGTGGTCACCGACCGCTTCGTCAACGGCGATCCGTCCAACGATCACCGCGACCAGGGCGGCGCGCATCCCACCTTCGATATCCCGGTGCCCTGCCCGGACAAGGTGGATGGCAACATCGGCTACCTCGGCGGCGATTTCAAGGGTGTGCTCGACAATGCCACGTACATCCGCAACCTGGGCTTCGGCGCAGTGTGGATCACCCCGATCATCGACAACCCCGACCAGGCCTTCACCGGCAGCAAGCCGATCAGCTGCACCAGCACGCTGACCGACCGCGGCAAGACCGGCTACCACGGCTATTGGGGCGTCAACTTCTACACGCTCGACGAGCATCTGCCGAGCAAGGACCTGGACTTCGCCGCGTTCACCCGCGGCCTGCATGCCGCCGACCTGAAGGTGGTGCTGGATATCGTCGGCAACCATGGCTCGCCCGCGTGGACGATGCCGGTGGCGCAGCCGCAGTTTGGCCAGATCTTCGACAAGGACGGCACGTTGATCGCCGATCACCAGAACCTGCCCCCGCAGCAGCTGGACCCGGCGCATAACCCGCTGCATGCCTTCTACAACAGCATCGGCCCTGTCGACGGCAAGAACGGCTCGATCTTCGACGGTAACCTGGCCGAGCTGTCCGACTTCAACGAGCACAACCCGGCGGTGATGGACTACCTGGTGGGCGCCTACCTGCAGTGGACGGCGCAGGGTGTGGATGCACTTCGCATCGATACCATCGGCTGGCTCCCACACCCGTGGTGGCACGCCTTCGTCAACCGCATCCGTGCCGAGCATCCCGGCATGTTCATGTTCGGCGAAGCGTTCGACTATGACGCCGGCAAGATCGCCGAGCACACCTGGCCGGCCAACGCGAATGTCAGCGTGCTGGACTTCCCGTTGCGCGGTGCATTGTCGTCCGTGTTCGGCAAGGAGCAGAAAGGCTTTGAAACCCTGGCCGAGCCGCTGCACCTGCTCGACGGGCCGTATGCGAATCCGTACGAGCTGATGAGCTTCTACGACAATCACGACATGGCCAGGCTGGACGCGAACGATGCCGGGTTCATCGACGCCCACAACTGGCTGTTCACCGCGCGCGGCATTCCGGTGATCTATTACGGCTCGGAAACCGGCTTCATGCGCAGCCGTGCCGAGCACGCCGGCAACCGCGCCTACTTCGGCCAGGCGCGCGTGAATGATGCGCCGAACAGCCCGATCTATGCGCCGCTGCAGCGGATCGCCAAACTGCGTGAGGCCACACCGGCGCTGCAGCGCGGGCTGCAGGTCAATGAACGTCTGCAGGGCGATGAAGCGGTGTTCTTCCGCGTGTTGCAGCAGGGCGATACCGCACAGACGGCCGTGGTCCTGCTCAACAAGGGCGACACCGCCCGCACTATTGAGGTTCGCCGCTATCTGCAGGCTGGGACCTGGCGCGACGCGCTGGGTGGCGCCAGCCAGACGGTCACCGGCGCACTGAAGGCCGAGGTGCCTGCGCACGGCGTGCGCGTATTCGTGCTGGATGCGCAGGTCGACCAGGCCGCGCTGCAGGCCCGGTTGAAGGCGGCGGTCGACGATCAGCAGGCCCGCACGAAGCGCCTGGCGAAGTAGCCGGATGATGCCCGGCCTGCCGTTCGCGGTGGGCCGGGCAGTACAATCGGGCTCGCGACCGCGCCGTGTGGTCCTTTCGAGTACGGTGTCCATGTCACGCCTGTCCCTGCACCCCGCAACGACCGGCGACGCCGAGCGCCTGTTCCATCTGATGCAGTTCTACTACTTCGAGGCGTCGGCCTGGAGCGGAGAAGACGTACGCCCTGACGGTCTGTTCGACTGTGACCGGCGCGATGTCGAGGGCTCGCTGCGCGACGATCCACAGTGGGCGCGGTTGTTGTTCGTCGACGAGGCACTCGCCGGCTTCGTGCTGGTGGACCGGGTGGAACGGGACGGGCGCCACTATCCCGAACTGGCCGACCTCTTTGTGCTGCCCAAGTACCGGCGGCAGGGCCTGGCCGCTTACGTGGTCAACGCACTGGTGCGTCCCGGCGAGGGGCAATGGCTGCTCGCGGTGTTCCGCGGCGATCTGGCCGCGCATGCCTACTGGCTGCGGACCCTGCCGCGTCTCGGCCTGCCGCATGTCGCGCTGGCCGACGATGATCCGCGGTTCCACCTCTACCTGATCGGCGGTCCACCGCGCCCGTAGTGCCGGCCGCTGGCCGGCTCCCACAGCCCCGGCGGTACACTAGCGGCCCCCGACCCATACCCCCCGCATTCCATGAACGACGCTGCCCCCCAGACCCCGATCGAAACGCTGCTCAAGACGGCGATGGACGGTCAGCTGCCGATCGGTCTGTTCATGAAGGCATTCGTGGCGTCCGAAGTGGTGTTGCTCACCGGCAGCCTGGTGACGCCGGATGGCAGCGGTTTCGATCCGCTGCTGTTCGACAAGCAGGGCGTGTTGCACGTGTCCGTGTTCACCGATATGAGCCGCGTCGGTTTCCACAGCCAGCAGGCCCCGCACACGATCCGCATGCTCATGCTGGACGTACTCAAGCGCGTCCCCGGCGGCTACGGCGTGGTGATCAATCCGGGCACCTCGCTGGGCTTTGAGATCTCGCCGTCCGGCGTCGGCGAAATCCTCAAGGACTTCGCCGACGTCCCGCGCTGACGCGACGGCATGGTGCCGGCCCTATCCGTCGGGCAGATGCCATGCTGGTGATCGCGTGCCACCACACAGTGTGCAACCTGTGACGCCAGTTCGCGCGCGTCGTGCTGCTTGACGCCTGCAAGCAGGTCCTGCTCAAGAACCCGTGCTGCCAGCGTTTTGAGCGAGGCTTGACTGCTGGAGATGCCTGCCCTTGGTGGCGGATTACCGGCGAGGATCAGGGCGTTGGCCATCCGCACGGCGAGCGCGTCGCGTATCCACTGCGGGTTGCGTGGCGTTCCATTGGATTCATACAACAACGACAGGTAGAGACCCAGTTCATTCGTGTAGAAGTCGATGGGGTTGGGCCGATCTTTGGTTCCCAGGCTGAATCCCGCCAAGGCACCCAGGAGGGTGCCGCATACCAGACCCACCAGCAGCAGTAGTGCGTTCACCTCGAATCCCTCGATCACGTGGGCAATCATGATGGAGGGAGGAGGGCCGGCCGTCCGATCAGGGGAAGACGCACATCGCCTCAGGGAGACGGCGCGTTGCGCCGTCAGTGCAGGGCGCCGGTGATGCTGGCCTGCTGACCAGCATCACCCGTTGCATTACAGCGTCACCTTGCGCCGGTTGTCAGACGACACCCGGTCGATCAGCTTGTTGTACGGATCAAAGCCCGCCTCATCCGGCTTGCCATCCACCGTCACCGTGATGGACGGGTTGGCCTCGGTGACGTGGTGGCGCTGCAGATACAGCACCTTCTGATCGCGCTCCTTGCCCGAGGGGGCGTTGGCGAACACGCCCACTTCGATCCAGTCGTCCATCGTGCCGGCGGTTTCCTTGCCATCGCCATCGGCATAGCGCTTCTCGGCGTGCAGCTTCAAGGTGACGTCGTACTTGCCATCGGCTCGCTTCTGCGCGGTCGCGGCCAGCACACGGTTATCGTAGAAGCTGATTTTCTCGAACAGGTCCGTCACCAGCTGCTGGCGGTCGGCCGGGGTCTCGGCGCGGAGGTAGGCCAGCAGTTCGGTCGAGGTGGTGTAGGGCGGTTGCTGGAAGCCTTTGTCCTGCAGGAAACGTTTGAGCGCACGGTTGAGTGCGGCTTCGCCGATCTCCTCGCGCAGGCGGTAAAACGCCAGTGAGCCCTTTTCGTAGTGGATGTACTGCTGGTTCTCCACCCGCGCCAGCGGCAACTCCTCGATGCCCTCGCTGCCACGCCCCGATAGGTAGCCATCCAGTTCCGTCTTCAGGAACTGACGCATCTGCTGCCGGCCGTACTCCTTCTCCATCACCATCAGCGCCGAGTACTGGGACAGCGACTCGGACAGCATCGTTGCCCCCTGCACGTTGGCACCGATCACCTGGTGTGCCCACCATTGGTGCGCGACCTCGTGGGCGGTCACGTAGAACACGTAGTCCACCTTGTCGCGGTTGCGCAGGTCGGCGATGAAGCCGATCGCTTCGGAGTAGGGGATGGTGTTGGCAAACGACTGGGCAAAACGCGAATAGCCCGGGAACTCGATGATGCGCACCTGCCGATGCTGGTAGGGCGTGAAGTTGGCTTCGTAGTAGGCCAGCGACTTCTGCACCGCTTCGATCATGCGGTCCACGTTGTAGCCATGGCGCGCATCGTAGTACACCTCGATCGGGATGCCCTTGTACGCTGCGCGCTTCACTTCCCAGCGGGCCGACAGGTAGGCATAGAAGTTCAGCATCGGCCGGTCCATGGCGTAGCTGAAGCAGCGCCGGCCGTTGACGGTCGCTTCGTGCTGCAGGTAGCCCGGCGCGAGCGCGATCTGGTCCGGCGCGGTGCAGATCGTGCTGCGGAACGCCAGCCAGTCGGCATCGTCGGTCACGTAGTTGTTCGCGCGTGCGGCCTGGTCCTCCAGCTTGGGCATGCGGCTCGGCTCGCCCAGGCCGCGCTTGCGGCGCTCATTGCGATCGGCGATCTGCACGCCCTGGTCGTAGCCGAAGGAGGGCAGCAGGCCGCTGTTGAAGAAGCTGCCGTTCTCCACCAGGTTGGTCGGCGCCTGATCGGCGGTGATGCCGGTCGGGTGCTGGTTGACGCGGAAGTGGATGCGACGTTCCTCGCCCGGCTGCAGCGGGGCGGTCAGCTGGTAGATGCGGTAGCCCAGCTCGGCGTCATGCATGGCCAGGGTCTGGCCGCCGAGATCGACCGCGGTCAGCTGCTTGTCGTCGTTCATTGCCACGTGGAGCTGCGCGATGGGCGCGGTGTGGGTGTTGCGCACGGTCCAGTAC
>NZ_JBHFHW010000013.1:16035-19969 GCF_057333975.1 Stenotrophomonas sp. AGC87 | reverse complement strand
GTGCACCACCGCGCTGACGATGCGGTCGTTGAACAGCAGGCCGCCGATCGCCAGGATCTGCTGGGACATCGGGAAGAAACGGATCCGCGCGCGGAAGCGCTGCAGGATGAAGGTCAGGATCACCAGCCGCAGCGCCTGCTCGCCGAGCACGCCGCCATAGAGCAGATCGGCGATGACGCCGCTGGCGAAGGCGATGCCCAGCCCGACCCGGTCCGGTGTCTCGATCACCCAGTAGGCCAGCACCAGTGCCAACCAGTACGGACGCAGCGGCTGCAGCAGCGCCGGCAGCGGCAACAGGCCCAGCAGCAGCGCCACGACCAGACTCACCGGCAGCACCCAGGGTTTGTCGCGCAGGCGGCTCATGGCCGGTTCTCCACGGGTTCGGCCTGCCGAGCATGGCTCGGCACTGCCGTGGATTCGGCTGCGTCACGGCGCGGAGCGGTCCCCGGTACCGGTGCGGACGGACCGGGCCGGTTGGCCTGCGGTGCATTGGCGGGCGCCGTCGCAGGTGCCGTGGTGGCCGGGGATGAACCCGCCGGGGTGGTACTGGCCGGCGCTGCGGTGCCGGCCGGCGTGCCCTCCTGCAGCGGCCCAGCAGCCGGGCCACCGGCTTCGCTGGCATCACGGCGCAGGTTCGGCGGGATGCGGATCGCCTCGCCCGGGCGCAGCAGCAGCACGTCGCGGCCACGGTCGAGCTGGGCGGCCGGCTTCAGCACACCGACCAGGAAGGCATGGGTGTCATCCGGGCGCAGCGCGGTGATGCTGCCGACCGGGAAGCCGGCCGGGAAGCGCCCGCCCAACCCGGAGGTGACGATCTCATCGCCCACTTCCACCCCGGCACTGAGCGGAATGTCGCGCAGCTCCAGCGTGTCGCCGCGACCGTAGACGATCAGGCGCACGCCGTTGCGGGCCACGGTGACCGGCACGGCATGGTCGGGATCGGTGAGCAGCAGGACGGTCGCGCTGTTGCCGGTGGTGGCGATCACCTGGCCCATCAGGCCACCGGCATCGATCACCGCCTGGCCGACATGCACGCCATCGCGGGTGCCTGCCGCCAACACCAGGCGCTGGCGCACCGGGTCCAGGTCGATATCCAGGATCGGCGCGAGCTGCACATCCAGGCCACTGCGCTCGGCCACATTGAGCAGCTCGCGCAGCTGGGCGTTGTCCAGCGCGGCGGTCTGCAGGCGGGTCAGGCGCGCATTGGCGATCAGCAGCTGATTGCGCAGTTCACGGTTCTCGGTGACGAGCTGGCCGTGGCTGGCCGCGTTGTCCTTGACCTGCGTGCCCAGGCGCCCCGGCAGGCCGGCCAGCGCCCATACCGGCTGCACCAGCACGTTGGCCTGCGCGCGCAGGCGCGACAGCCAGCCGGCCTGGTCATCGAGCACGATCAGGGTGATGGCCAACGCCAGGTAAGCGAGCAGGCGCAGCGGACTGGCGGCATCGCCCTGGCGGGAGGCTACGGGAGGACCGGCGTAAGGCGGCACAGGCGTCGACTGGAAAAAGTGTGGATGAAGCGCGCGGAACAAGAGCGCAGCGGGAACAGCATGCGACAACGCCCCGGCGAGGTGACGCCCGGCAAGCGAAGCTTACCGGAGGCATCACGCCGCAGAGGCGCGTCTACGATACACGGCCGGTACGGCTCACTCCGGCGCAAAGAACTCGTTGCCGTGCATGTCCACCAGCTCCAGCGCACGACCACCACCGCGGGCCACGCAGGTCAGCGGGTCATCGGCCACCTGCACGTGCAGGCCGGTTTCCTCGGAGATCAGGCGGTCCATGTCGCGCAGCAGGGCGCCACCACCGGTCAGCACGATGCCGCGCTCGGCGACGTCGGCACACAGTTCCGGCGGGGTCTGCTCCAGCGCCAGCTTGACCGCGCTGACGATGCCCGAGAGCGGCTCGTGCAGGGCTTCAAGCACCTCGTTGGAGTTGATCTTGATCATCTTCGGCACACCCTCGGCGAGGTTGCGGCCGGAGATTTCCATCTCGATCACTTCCGCCTGCGGGTAGGCGCAGCCCAGCTCGACCTTGATCCGCTCGGCGGTCGCTTCACCGATCAGCATGCCGTGGTTGCGGCGCACGTAGTTGGTGATCGATTCGTCGAAGCGGTCGCCGCCGATACGCACGGAGGCCGAGTAGACGATGCCGTTGAGCGAGATCACCGCCACTTCGGTGGTGCCGCCGCCGATGTCGATGACCATCGAGCCACGCGCCTCGGTGACCGGCATGCCGGCGCCGATCGCAGCGGCCATGGGCTCTTCGATCAGGAACACATCACGCGCACCGGCCTCCTCGGCCGATTCCTTGATGGCGCGGCGTTCGACCTGGGTCGAGCCGGCCGGCACGCAGACCAGCACGCGCGGGCTCGGGCGCAGGAAGCGCGACTTGTGGACCTTCTTGATGAAGTGCTTGAGCATCGCCTCGGTGTAGGTGAAGTCGGCGATGACGCCATCCTTCATCGGGCGGATGGTGGTGATATGGCCCGGGGTACGGCCAAGCATCTGCTTGGCCTCGGCGCCCACGGCAGCCACGGAACGGGTACCACCGATGGCACGGTCCTGGCGCACGGCCACGACCGACGGCTCGTTCAGCACGATCCCCTGCCCACGCACGTAGATGAGGGTGTTGGCCGTGCCCAGGTCGATGGACAGGTCATTGGAGAACATGCCACGCAGTTTCTTGAACATCTGGGAGTTGATCCTGAGGGGTGTCGCGCCCAACGCGGGATGGCGAAAAAATGGGCAGAATTCGAGGTCGACAAGCCTAGCAATCCCCCTGTGCGCGAGCAAGGACAAATCTGGCCGAAAGCCAGCCTTCACGGCCATTCAGGCCAATCCGGACAGCCCGGGTTCTGGCCCAAAGCCGCCCTACCCGTTAACCTTTGCGCCGCAGGGCGCCGCAGGGCGCCGTTTCGTTGCCCGCCCAACGGGCCTCAAACCCCCTTCCGCATAGGCCTTACTCGATGTCCGCTTTGATCTGTGGTTCTCTTGCCTTCGACACCATCATGGTGTTCCCGGACCAGTTCAAGAATCACATCCTGCCGGACAAGGTGCACATCCTGAATGTGTCGTTCCTGGTGCCGCGCATGCGTCGTGAATTCGGCGGTTGCGCCGGCAACATCGCCTACAACCTGTACCTGCTGGGTGGCGAGCCGATCCCGATGGGCACGGTGGGTTCGGATTTCGGCCCGTACCGCGAGTACTTCCAGGGCCTGGGCATCGATCTGAGCCGGGTCAAGGTGATCGATGAGCTGTTCACCCCGCAGGCGTTCATCACCACCGATCACGACAACAACCAGATCACCGCCTTCCACCCGGGCGCGATGATGCGGTCCTACGAGAACCACGTGAAAGACGTGCCCGGCGTGACCCTGGGCCTGGTCGGCCCGGATGGGCGCGAAGGCATGATCCAGAACTCGCAGGAATTCTTCGAGGCCGGCGTGCCGTTCATCTTCGACCCGGGTCAGGCCATGCCGCTGTTCAACGGCCCGGAGCTGCGCACCTTCATCGAGCAGGCCGACTACGTCGTCGTCAACGACTACGAGTCCAACCTGCTGCAGGAGCGCACCGGCTGGGATGAAAAGGCGATCGTGAGCCGGGTCAAGGCCTACATCACCACCCGTGGCCCCAAGGGCGCGGTCATCCACACCCCGGAAAAGACCTATGACATCCCGCCGGCGCACGAGCGCCGCGTGGTGGACCCGACCGGCTGTGGCGATGCGTTCCGCGCCGGCCTGATCTACGGCATCGAGAAGGGCTACGACTGGCTGACCATCGGCCGCATGGGCAACCTGATGGGCGCGCTGAAGGTCGAGCACCCGGGCACCCAGAACCAGCGCTTCACGTTCGATGAGTTCAACGAGCAGTTCAAGCAGCAATTCGGCTACGCGCTGACCGTTTGAGCGCAGTGCGATCAAACGCGGCCCACGCTT
>NZ_JBHFHW010000013.1:0-15883 GCF_057333975.1 Stenotrophomonas sp. AGC87 | reverse complement strand
CGCCTTCGGCGCGCCCCCTTGAACACCAAGGGGGCTCTCCACCAGACGGGGATCGGGGGGGATGAGGGTAGAGCCAGGCCATGCCTGGCTGCTTTTCAGGTTCCCGCCGGTAGATCACGCGGCGGCCCTTGTCCGGTGCGGTCAGGCCGAGATCCGCTTCCCTTCCCATGCCGACAGCACTTCGCCGCAATCGGCCAGGTGCCAGCAGGCCATGCCCGGCCACGGGTTGTCCGGAGTGTTGACCAGCACGGTGCGGGTGCCGGCGGCACGGCCGCATTCCAGGTCGAAACGATGGTCGCCGACCATCACCATCCGGGCGGGAACGGCCTGCCAGCGCGCAACGAAGTACTGCAGCCCGGCCGGTGATGGCTTGGGCTCGGCTTCGTCGCGGCCGACGATGTCATCGGGGGCGAACATGTCCCCCACACCGATCGCCTGCAGCGTCACCTGCGCGAGTTCGCGCGCATTGCGGGTGAGGATGCCCAGCCGGCAGCCTGCGGCATGCAGCGCGCGTACCAGGGCCACTGCGCCGGGGGCGGCCTGCGCCTGTTCTGCGAGCGTGCGTTCGTGTGCAAGCAGCCAGTCGTGCTTGGCCGCCGCCACTTCAGACGGCAGCGCGGCGAGGTGGGTGAGGATGTCCTCCTCCGGCGGTATCTCAAGTGCCCGTTTGATGCGCTGGAAATCATGCACGGCCACGGTCAGCGTGCCGTCCATGTCGAATACCCAGTGACGGATCGCTGGCAGGCCGCTCACTGCCACCACTGCGGCATGCGGCTGGCATCCACACCACCGGTTTCGAACACGGCCGTGCGCGTACCACCGGCCTTGACCGGGAACTCGATGCTGATCACCTTGGCCTTGCGCGCCAGGTTCCAGAGCGCTTTCTGGTCGGTGATGAACATCGCGATCGCTTCATCGGTATCCGGGCGCCAGGCGGCCATGGAGACCGGCTTGCCATCGTCGACGGTCACCTTGACCTGGCACTTCGGGCAGCGGAAATCGCCGGCCTGCAGCACGAGGTACGCATGGCGCTTCCATTCGGGATGATCGCGGAAGACCAGCTGCACCGGCTTGGCACCGCTGCCATCCACGTCCACGCGCTCCTTGCTGTAGATCTGCGCCGAGGACTGGATGCCCTTGGTGCCGATCGGGATCTGGTTGTACTGCCACAGCGCCTGCAGACGGCGCGTTTCGCGCGCGGCCTCGGCCTTGGCCTTGACCTCGGCGTAGCCCGGTTCGATCCGGGCGGCGACGTCGGTGTCCTTGTACTGGTCCAGCAGCGAGCCACCGTGGATGCGGGCACGTTCCCAATCCTGCGCGGCGACCGCCATGTCGTACTGCTTGGCTACGCCTTCGGCCTTTTCTTCCTGCTGCGCCTTGGCGGCGGCCGCAGCGGCCTGCTGCGCCTGGCGCTCGGCTTCGGGATTGCTGCAGGCCGCCAGCGCGAAGGCGCAGGCCGCTACCAGGATCAGTCGCTTCATTGGGTGCTCCGTGTTGGACGATGGCGCGCAAGGCGCCTGCGCCTACTTTATCGCCAAGCGGCGCACGCCGGTGTGGCATCGATGGGGCGCGATCTCACTCCGTGGTCGGCTGTCCTTCGCGCCACCAGTGGGTGGACGGTGCCGGTGCGCGGATATCCAGACGTTCGCCCATGTGCGGCGCAGTCAGGGGCACGCCCTGTTCCTGCGCCAGCGTGGTGATGCGCTCGAACGGTTCCGTCCACGGGTGCAGGGCCAGATCGAAGGTGCCGTTGTGGATCGGCATCAGCACCTTGCCGCGCACGTCCAGGTGCGCCTGCAGGCTCTGTTCGGGCTGCATGTGCACGTCCGGCCAATCCTCGCCGTAGGCCCCGGTTTCGATCATGGTCAGATCGAACGGGCCATAGCGCTCACCGATCCGGGCAAAGCCGTCGAAATAGCCGGTGTCACCGCTGAAGAAAACCCGGGTACGCCCGGTGTCGATCACCCACGAGGCCCACAGCGTTCGGTTGCCGTCGGCCAGGGTGCGGCCGGAGAAGTGCTGGGCCGGCGTCGCGACGATCTTCAGGCCTTCCACGCGGGTGTCCTGCCACCAGTCCAGCTGCACGACCTTCGCCGCCGGCACGCCCCACGCGATCAGGCGGTCGCCCACGCCGAGGGCGGTGACGAAGTGCTGCACCTTGGGCGCCAGCGCCTGGATCGCGTCGTGATCGAGGTGGTCGTAATGGTCATGCGAGACGATCACGCCGGTGATCGGCGGCAGTTCGTCGATGGTGAGCGGCGGCGCATGGAAGCGCTTGGGGCCCATGAACGACATCGGCGAGGCACGCTCGGAGAACACCGGGTCGGTCAGCCAGAAGTGGCCGTCCAGCTTCATCAGCATCGTCGAATGCCCCAACCGCCACAGGCTGTCGTCCGGTGCCTCGAGCAGGGCCTGGCGGGTCAGCGCCTGCACCGGGATCGGCGCCAGCGGGCTGGCATCGGCCGGCTTGTTGAACAGGAAACGCCACATCACCCCGACGGTGCGGAAGAAGCCGAGGTCGGTCTTGCCGGTGGGGTTGTGGAAGCGGCCGTCGCCGAATTGCGGCGACTGGTCATACGCGGCCGCCGGGCGGGCACCGCAGGTCAACAGGCCAATGGACATGGCGATCAACACCGTCAGAAGAAGGAGGACACGAGGCAGGCGACGTTTCATGCGGGGCTTGCCCTGGAAAGTACACCGGAGAGTTTACTTGCCTTTTCCGAAAAGTAAACTGAACGGTGTAAAATAATCCGCATGACAGCACCCGACCGCCCCAGCCGCCTCACCGACCGTAAACGCGAGGCCATCCTCCGCGCAGCGGTGGCCGAGTTCCGCGAATTCGGCTTTGCCGGCACCAGCATGGATCGCATCGCGGCCGCGGCCGAGGTGTCCAAGCGCACCGTGTACAACCACTTCGCCAGCAAGGACGAGTTGTTCACCGCGATCCTGTGGCAGCTGTTCGAGGCCAGCCAGGCGCTGGATGTCGTGCCGTACGATCCGGCGCAGTCGCTGCGCGAGCAGTTGCTGGTGTTCGCGCAGCGGAAGATGCGCCTGCTCGACGACCCCGGCTTCATCGATCTCTCCCGGGTCGCGATGGCCGAACTGGTCCATGCCCCCGAGCGTGCGCGCGCGATGATGGACAAACTGGCCGAGAAGGAAGAAGGCCTGACCGGCTGGATCCGCGCGGCCCAGGCCGATGGCCGGCTGCGCACGGACATGCCGCCGGCCGAGGCCGCGCATCAGTTGCAGGCGATGCTCAAGGCCTTTGCGTTCTGGCCGCAGATTACCTTCGGCCAGCCATCGCTCACGCAGGCGCAGCAGCAGCAGGTGATGCACGACTGCGTGGACATGTTCCTGGCGGTACGCGCGGTGTAACACTGGTTTTCAAGCAACGAAACGCACTCGTACCAACTGCGGCGGTCAGTGGGTCGGACGCTGGGCCGCGAGCATAAAAAACGGCGGGTTTCCCCGCCGTTTTTAGTTCAACCGATACGTCTGGCGATTACGGCTTGGCCGTGCCCGCCTCGGCCTTGTCCAGCATGTCCTGCACCGAGCCGGTGGTGATCGGGTGGTAGCCCGGCTTGGCCTTGGCGAAGGCCGCCTTGGCGAAGGCCAGCCCTTCCGGCGTCTTCACCAGTTCGGCGTAGATCGGCATGATCAGCTTGCGACGGCCGACGCGCTCGATGAACGCACCGGCGGCGTCGTTCGCTTCGCTGTAGCCGCTGCGGATCGTCAACGGGTACCAGCGCATCGCGATTTCGCCGTTGGCGGTACCGGTGAAGTGGTACGCCTTGTCCAGCGCGGCCAGCTTCTCCACCGGCAGGGTCTTGCCCAGGCCGTCGATGAAGTGCACCCATTCCTGGGTGCCCCACTCGCCGGTGATCTGTGCGTTGGGCAGCGTGTTGCTGCCCTGCCAGGCGATGCGGGCGGTATCGACGATGGAGAAGTTGCGCGAGCGGGCCTTGGTCGCGAAGGCCGGAATGCCCGGCTCGTCCAGCCATGCCTTCAGTTCAGCGTCGCTGACGGCACCGGGCTTCTTGGAGAGCAGGTTCTTCTTCAGGTACTCGACGAACTGGTCGGTGTTCGCGCTCTGGAAAGCATGGTCATCGAACCAGCCACGCAGGAACGGATCGAAGGTTTCGCGGCCGAAGCGCTGTTCCAGGAACTGCAGGAACCATGCGCCCTTGACGTAGGCGACCTGGCTCAATGCCTCGTCCGGGTCACGCTCGCTCAGAGGCGGCAGGGCGAGGGCCTGGTCGGCCGCGCTCATGTCCTTCACTTCGGCGAGCAGATCGTTCTGGTCGATCTCGCGCTCCATCTCGGCCATTTCCTGGCCGTACAGCGCCTCGGTGATGCGGCCCTGCACGTAGGTGGTGAAGCCCTCGTTGAGCCAGATGTCCTTCCAGCTGGCGTTGGTCACCAGGTTGCCCGACCAGCTGTGCGCCAGTTCGTGGGCAACCAGCGAGACCAGCGACTTGTCGCCGACGATCACGGTCGGGGTAGCGAAGGTCAGGCGCGGGTTCTCCATGCCACCGAACGGAAACGACGGCGGCAGCACCAGCATGTCGTAGCGGCCCCAACGGTACTCGCCGTAGAGCTTCTCGGCAGCGCCGATCATCTTCTCGGTGTCTTCGAACTCCTTGGCGGCCTTGCCGACCATGGTCGGTTCGGCCCACACGCCGGAGCGGCCGGAGATCGGCTCGAACACCAGGTCGCCGGCGGCGATGGCCAGCAGGTAGGACGGGATCGGCTGCGGCATCTTGAAGGTGTAATCACCATCACGCGCGGCCTTGGGATCGTTGTCGGCGCTCATCAGCACCATCACGTCCGGGCGCGAGACCACGTGCGCGCTGTAGGTGAAGCGCACGCTCGGGGTGTCCTGCAGCGGCACCCAGGAACGGGCGTGGATCGCCTGCGACTGGCTGAACATGAAGGGCAGCTTCTTGCCCTCGGTCATCGACGGCTCCAGCCACTGCAGGCCCGAGGCGGTCGGTGCGGTGTGATAGGTGATCACGACCTTGGCCGGCTGGTCCGGGGTCTCGATGCTCAGCTTGCTGCCGAACACCTTGTCGGCCGGGGCCAGCACGAAGGGCAGCGGTGCAGCCTTGCCGTCGGCGGCAATCGCCTCGACCTTCTCCACGGTCAGCTCGCGGGTGTCCAGCACCAACTGCTTGGCGGCCTTGTCCTTCCACTCCAGCGTGTAGGTCGCGGTGCCGCCGATCTGCTTGCTGTCGAAATCCAGCTTCAGGTCCAGCGCGATGTCCTTGACGACGACCTTGTCCGGCTCGGCGTACGAGCTTTCATCGTGGCTGCGGCTGTCGGCTTTCATGGCAGTGCTCGCCGGGGCGGTGGCAGTGGGATCGACGGTCGGAGCCGCCGGTTCTTTGGAACAGCCGGACGCCAGGGCGACGGCCAGGGGAATCAACAGGAACGGAGATCGCATGAACGGGACCGATCAGGGTGAAACGACCAGTTTACCCCCTGTCCCCGGCGCCCGCGCAGGCCATGCGTGGCGGTTCGCGCATTCAGTCCTCGGCGCGCAGCAGGCGCCCGCCCCCGGCGTACTTGGCCCGGTACATCGCCGCATCGGCACGCCGGTAGGCCTCGCGCAGGTCATCGCCGGGGCGATACCCGGCCGCGCCGGCGCTGGCGCGTACCGGCGGGTCACCGGCACGCGCGGGCGCGGCCAGCTGCGCCAGCCAACGCGTCACCCGCTCGCCGGCCTCGTTGCCATCGGCGTGTACGGCCAGCAGGAACTCATCGCCGCCCCAGCGCCCGATCCAGTCCGGGCCGCGCAGCCACTGTCGCGCGGTCTCCACCAGCCGCACCAGCACCTGGTCGCCGGCCAGATGGCCGTGGGCGTCGTTGATCGGTTTGAGGTTGTCCAGATCGACCACGAACAGGGTCAGCGGACCGGCCTTCTCGCTGGCCCAGGCGGCGGAATCGGCCAGCGCCTGCTCGCAGCCGCGCCGGGTCAGGGCCTGGGTGAGCGGATCGAGCAGCACACTGCGACGCAGATCACGCAGCCCGGCGTCCACGCCATGCAGGTTGCGGTTGATGCTGCGCAGCAGCCGGCCGATCTCATCGTGGCCCAGATCGGGCAGATGCGGCAGGCGCTGCTCGTCGTAGTACGCCTCCAGCGCATCGGCGGCCTGGCGCAGCGGCGCCATCAGGCGGTACAGCGCCATCATCGCGATCGCCGTGCCGAGCAGCGTGGCCAGCAGGACCACCCCGACCACGGTCCACATCACGGCGCGCGCGTAATGGCCGGTGGCGGCCATCCACAACAGCAGGACCAGCAGCGGCACGTGCAGGCCAAGGAAGACCACCGCCATCAGCTTGGCGGTGAACGAGCGGGGAAACACACGGGCAAGCCCGCGGTACAGGCGCATGGCAGGCCCTCTTCAACAGCCTGCCTGCAGTGTGGCCGAGCTCCCTCAGCGGGAACCGGACCGCTGTCTCAAAGTTTGTAGCCGGAGTGAATCGAAACGATGCCGCCGGTCAGGTTCTTGTAATGGCAGCGCTCGAAACCCGCCTCGGCCATCATGGTCTTGAGCTGCTCCTGCGGCGGATGCTTGCGGATGCTCTCGGCCAGGTACTGGTAGCTGTCGCCATCGCGCGCGAACAGCTGGCCCAGCTTGGGCAGGATCTTGAACGAGTGGAAATCGTAGATCGGCTTGAACCAGTCGGCGGTGACTTCGGAGAACTCCAGCACGCGCGCCTGGCCACCCACCTTGAGCACGCGATGCATCTCGCGCAGGCCGGCTTCCTTGTCGGTGACGTTGCGCAGGCCGAAGGCGATCGTGACCAGATCGAAGCTCGCATCCGGGAACGGCAGCGCCTCGGCGTTGCACTGCACGTAGTTCAGGCCTGCGACCAGGCCACGGTTGGTCAGCCGGTCACGGCCGACGGAGAGCATGCCGGCGTTGATATCGCCCAGCACCACTTCCCCCTCATCACCCACCCGCTCCTTGATCAGCGCGGCGATATCGCCGGTGCCGCCGGCCAGATCCAGCACGCGGTCGCCCGGCTTCACCTGCGCGGTGGCGACGTAGTAGCGCTTCCACGCCCGGTGGATGCCCAGGCTCATCAGATCGTTCATCAGGTCGTAGCTGCGCGCGACCGAGGTGAACACTTCGCCCACCAGCTTCTGCTTGTCCTTCGCAGCGACATCGCGGAAGCCGAAATGGGTGGTGCCAGTCTTGTAGGGGGATTCGCTCATGGGGACGATTATCGCACCGCCGGCGCCGTTGCGGCAGGCCGCCCACTATCATGGGGGCCTTCACGTTCCTGGATTGCGCATGATCACCACCCCCGACTACGCCGCCCTGCTCGAAACCGCCATCGCCGAAGCCCGCCAGGGCCTGGCCGAAGGCGGCATCCCGATCGGCGCCGCGCTGTACCACAACGATGGCCGCCTGCTCGGCTGCGGCCACAACCGCCGCGTCCAGGAAGGCGACCCCTCGGTGCACGGCGAAACCGATGCCTTCCGCAAGGCCGGCCGCCAGCGCCGCTACCAGGACACCATCATGGTCACCACCCTGGCCCCGTGCTGGTACTGCAGCGGGCTGGTGCGCCAGTTCAACATCGGCACCGTGGTGGTGGGCGAGTCGGTCACCTTCCAGGGCGGCATCGAGTGGCTGCGCGAGAACGGGGTCAAGGTGATCGACATGCAGAGCCAGGCCTGCATCGACCTGCTTGGCGGCTTCATCAGCGCCCATCCCGAGGTCTGGAACGAAGACATCGGCGAGTAAGAAACGCCACCGTTCCGCGCGGATCCGCCCGGAACCTGCCCGCGTGATGCCGATACGCAGCGCGCGGGCGCTGCAACGTTCTGAATGCTTCAGTGAGCGAGGCGGGGCCCAAGGCCCTGTGCCATGGGTGTATGCGCCTGACACTCTCACGTGCCGCAGACCGCCGCGGGACATCGCGAACACGCGGCACTAACAACCGCGCTGCATGAACGCCTTAAGGTGATTGCACAGGGGGCACCATCGTCGAGGAGACGTCATGCATGCCCAAACCCGCCGCACCTCCTCCGTCGAACCTGCGTTGATGGACGCGTGGGAAAGACTGCAGGTGCACTACGCACGCCACCACAACGCCGCGCCCTTCTGGGATGCCTACCAGGCGATCCAGGATGAGTTGACGCGGTCCCATCCTCATCATCGCGTCGCGGTCTGCAACCGGCTGGCGACCCTGGCCGAACGCCTGGGCGTGGTCCACCACGCGCAGCTGCTGGGCGAACAACGGGGCGAGCGCCGCCACACCGGCTCCACATCGCCATGACACCGCTTGCACCGCGCCCTACGCCATCATCCAGATTCCCTTCTTCCCATATTGAAGTGACCATGTCCTCCGCCCAGATCTCCATCCCTGCCGTCATCGATGTCGACGCCGAAGTGAGCTACTGGCGCCAGCGTCACGCCGACGGCAACCTCGGGACGGGCTCATTCGGCCATTACGTGCCGTGGATCAAATTCGCCTGCGATTCGCTGATCACGCAACCGCGTGCCAGCGATGCGCAGCGCGATGAAATGTTCCAGACCCACTACGCGCTGCAGATCATGCCGCGCCTGACCGAAGAACAGGCTCGCCAGTTCGTCGACCAGTGCTGGGAACACGTCTACCATGCCGGCCGCCAGGACCTGTCCTCGCGCCCGCGGCTGCATGCCCGCGTCTGACCCGCGCTGGCTGCACAGCGCCTGCACGGCGCCCCGCCAATGATGCAGGCACCTCGGCTCCCACCTGTCGTGCCTCATGAAACTGCGCAGTCTCTTCAATCTTGTCGCCAAGAAGGCGTCCTATGCGGCGGGAACGCCATGGACCTTCCTGGCGGCGGTCACCATCGTGGTGGTCTGGGCCCTGAGCGGGCCGATCTTCACGTTCAACGACACCTGGCAACTGGTGATCAACACCGGTACCACCATCATCACCTTCCTGATGGTGTTCCTGATCCAGCACAGCCAGAACGCGGATACCGCTGCGATCCAGATCAAGCTCGATGAGCTGATCCGCGCGACGAAAGAGGCCAACAACGAACTGCTCGATCTGGAAGAGCTGGACGAAGAGCGCCTGGAAGAAATCCGCCGCGAGTACGAACGGATGGCCCGCGAAGCCGGCAGCGCATTGGATCGCGCGCGCCGCTGCCACGGCGATGGCCGGGCAGACGATCCCTGAGCGGCACGGGTGCGGCGACGTGGCCGCACCCGCGTGGATCATTCACCCGCGCTCGTGCCAACCGCCGCCGAGCACCTTGTACAACGCCACCTGGTTGGATTGCTGGGCCAGCTGCGTGCTGACCAGCGACTGCCGTGCGGTGTACGCGGTGCGGCGTGCATCCAGCAGGGTCAGGAAGCTGTCCAGGCCGGCGTCATAGCGTGCCTGCGACAACTGCTGCGCCTGCTCCGCCGCCGCTACCAGCGCCTGCTGCGACGACAACTGCGCATCCAGACTCTCGTTGAGCGCCAGTGCATCGGCCGCCTCGCGGAAACCGACCTGGATCGCCTTCTCGTACTGCGCCAGCGCGATATCGCGGTCCGCCGTGGCCACGCCCAGATTGGCGCGCAGCTTGCCGCCCTGGAAGATCGGCAGGGTGAGCTTGGGAATGAAGCTCCACACCCGCGTGCCGCTGTCGAACAGACCCGACAGCTCCGACGAGGCCGACCCGATGCTGCCGGTCAGACTGATCGACGGGAAGAACGCCGCGCGCGCCGCACCGATGTTGGCGTTGGCCGAGAGCAACACGTGCTCGGCCGCCATCACGTCCGGCCGCTGCAGCAGCACATTGCCCGGCATCCCGGCCGGCAGCGGCCGCACGCTGGCGACCTCGGTCACCTCCGCCTGCGGCAGCAGCGAGGCATCGATCGGCCCGCCGGCCAGCAGCACCAGCGCGTTGCGATCCTGCGCGACCTGCCCGGCAAAGCGCGCCACATCGGTGCGCGCGGTTTCCACCAGGGTACGGGTCTGGCTCAGTTCCAGCGCCGAGGCGCCACCGAGCTGACGGCGGGCCTCGGTCAGGCGCAGCGAATCCTCATAGGTCGCCAGCGTCGCCTGCGCGATCCGCAGCTGCTCGCTGTCCGCGCCCAGGGTCAGCCACGCATTGGCCACCTCGGCCACCAGCGACAGCTGTGCACTGCGGCGGTTGGCCGCTTCGGCGAAGTACTGCTGCAGCGCCGCCTGGCTGAGATTGCGCACGCGGCCGAACAGATCCAGTTCGAACTCGACCACGCCGAGGTTGGCACTGAACTGTTCGGTCACCGGGGCATCGCCGCCACTGCGCGTCATCTGCCCCTGTACACCGACCGCCGGCACGCGGTCAGCGCGCTGGATCCGGTACTGCGCCCGGGCACGCTCGACATTGAGCACGGCCACGCGCAGGTCGCGGTTGTTCTCCAGAGATTGGGTGATCACCGTCTGCAGGCGCGGATCGACGAAGAAATCGCGCCAGCCGATGTCGGCCACCTCCATCGGTGCGGTGGTCACCGCCCCCGCGGTGGCCGTGCCCGGCCACTGCGCGGGAATCGCCGGGGCAACTTCGGTGCTGCGCGGCTCCAGCGTCGAGCAGCCCGACACCACCAGGCTCACGGCCAGCGCCAGGCTGGCCATCAAGGGCTTACGCATCGGAACCTCCGGCGTTCTTGCCGTACTTCTTGCGATTGAACACGCGCTGCACCACCACGAAGAACAGCGGGATGAAGAACACACCCAGCACCGTGCCGACCAGCATGCCGCCGAGCACACCGGTACCGATGGCCTGCTGTGCGCCGGAACCGGCACCGGAGGCGATCGCCAGCGGCAGCACGCCCAGGCCGAAGGCCAGCGAGGTCATGATGATCGGGCGCAGACGGTCACGCACGGCGTGCATCGTCGCCTCGATCAGGCCCGCGCCCTTCTCCAGGTTTTCCTTGGCGAACTCCACGATCAGGATCGCGTTTTTACTGGTCAGACCCACCGTGGTCAGCATCGCCACCTGGAAGTAGATATCGCGCTCCATGCCACGCATGGTGTTGGCCAGCACCGCACCGAGGATGCCCAGCGGCGCCACCAGCAGCACCGAGGTCGGCACGCTCCAGCTTTCATACAGCGCGGCCAGGCACAGGAACACGATCAGCAACGACAGCGTGTACAGCAGCGGCGTCTGCGAACCGGCCTGGCGTTCCTGGTAGGACAGCGCGGTCCATTCGATGTCGAAACCGGCCGGCAATTGCTTGGCCAGCTTCTCCACCTCGTTCATCGCATCGCCCGAGGCCACGCCTTGCGCCGGCTCGCCCTGGATTTCCATCGCGGACACACCGTTGTAGCGCTCCAGGCGCGGCGAACCGTAGTCCCAGCGCTGGCTGGCAAAGGCCGAGAACGGCACCATTTCACCGGCGGCGTTCTTGACCGACCACAGATTGAAGTCTTCCGGGTTCATGCGGAACGGCGCATCGGACTGCACATACACGCGCTTGACCCGGCCACGGTCGATGAAGTCATCGATGTAGCTGCTGCCCCAGGCCGCCGCCAGCGTGGTGTTGACTGCCTCCAGCGACAGGCCCAGCGCGCTGGCCTTGCCGACGTCGATGTCGATGCGCAACTGCGGGGTGTCTTCCTGGCCGTTGGGGCGCACATTGGCCAGCAGCTTGCTCTGCCCGGCCATGCCGAGCAGCTGGTTGCGTGCATCCAGCAACGCCTGGTGACCGGCACCGCTGGTGTCCTTCAGGAAGAAGGTGTAGCCCGAACCGATGCCCAGTTCCGGCATCGCCGGCGGCGGGAAGGCGAAGATGAAGGCGTCCTTGATCCCGCCCAGCGCGGCCATGGCACGGCCGGTGATCGGCATCGCGCCCTGGTCGGCATCACGGTCCTTCCAGTCCTTGAGCTTGACGAACGCCATGCCCGCGTTCTGGCCCATGCCGGCGAAGCTGAAGCCCTGCACCGAGAAGATCGACTCGATCGCGTCGGCCTCGTTCTCCATGAAGTGCTTTTCCAGCTTGTCGATCGATTCCAGGGTGCGCTCCTGGGTGGCGCCGACTGGGGTCTGCACCAGCGCCATCAGGATGCCCTGGTCTTCATTGGGCAGGAACGAACTGGGCAGGCGCATGAACAGCAGGCCCATCACCAGTGCGAGCGCAGCAAACACACCCATGAAGCGCCACGGACGGCCGAGGATGCCGCGCACGCCACGCTGATACTTCGCGCTGGAACTGTCGAAACCACGGTTGAACGCGTTGAAGAAACGGCCCGACCAGCCCTTGTGGGCCACGTGGTGCTCGCCCTTCTTGAGCGGCTTGAGCATGGTGGCGCACAGCGCCGGGGTCAGCACGATCGCGACCAGCACCGACAGCGCCATCGCCGAGACGATGGTGGCCGAGAACTGGCGGTAGATGACGCCGGTGGCGCCGCTCATGAAGGCCATCGGCACGAACACCGCCGACAGCACCAGACCGATACCGACCAGCGCGCCGGTGATCTGGCTCATCGATTTGCGCGTCGCTTCCAGCGGTGACAGGCCCTCTTCGGACATGATCCGCTCGACGTTCTCCACCACCACGATCGCGTCATCGACCAGCAGGCCGATCGCCAGCACCATCGCGAACATGGTCAGCATGTTCACCGAGAAGCCCAGCGCGGCGAGGATGCCGAACGTGCCCAGCAGCACCACCGGCACCGCGATTGTGGGGATCAGGGTCGCGCGGAAGTTCTGCAGGAACAGGTACATCACCAGGAACACCAGCACGATGGCTTCGATCAGGGTCTTGATGACGCCCTTGATCGAGACCTGCACGAACGGCGTGGTGTCATACGGCACCACGGCCTTCAGGCCGGCCGGGAAGTTCGGGGCCATTTCATCCAGGGTGGCACGCACGCCGTTGGCGGTGGCCAGCGCGTTGGCGCCGGTGGCCAGCGTGATCGCGATACCCGAGGACGGCTTGCCGTTGTAGCGGGTCACGAAGTCGTACGATTCCGCCCCCAGCTCCACACGGGCCACGTCGGCCAGGCGCAGTTCGGCACCGTCCTGCGCGCTGCGCACGATGATGTTGCGGAACTGCTCCGGGGTCTGCAGGCGGTCCTGGGCGTTGATGGTCGCGTTGAGCTGCTGGCCCTTGATCGACGGCGCGCCGCCGAGCTGGCCGATGGCGACCTGCGCGTTCTGCGCGGTGATCGCGGCGATCACTTCGGCGGTGGACAGCTTGTAGGTGTGCAGCTTGTTGGGGTCCAGCCAGATGCGCATGGCGTACTTGCCACCGAACACCTGGATATTGCCCACGCCCGGCACGCGACTCAGCGGATCGACGATGTTGGAGCCGACGTAATCGGAGATGTCGTTGGCATCCATGCTGCCGTCTTCAGACACGAAGCCGAGCACCTGCAGGAAGCCACTGCTCGACTTCGCTACGTTGATACCCTGGCGCTGCACTTCCTGCGGCAGCAGCGGCA
Source organism: Stenotrophomonas sp. AGC87 (assembly GCF_057333975.1). NCBI lineage: Bacteria > Pseudomonadati > Pseudomonadota > Gammaproteobacteria > Lysobacterales > Lysobacteraceae > Stenotrophomonas > Stenotrophomonas sp. AGC87. The sequence continues at coordinate 2,464 of NZ_JBHFHW010000013.1, read as the reverse complement.
TGGCCAGCTGCAGCTTGTTCTGCACCTGCACCTGGGCGATGTCCGGGTCGGTGCCGCTCTGGAAGGTCAGGGTGATCGTGGCCTGGCCATTGGAGGAGCTGTTGGAGGAGAAGTAGATCAGGCCGTCCAGGCCCTTCATGTTCTGCTCGATAATCTGCGTCACCGAATCCTCGACCACCTTGGCCGATGCACCCGGGTAGCTGGCGCTGATCTCGACGGCCGGCGGTGCCACTTCCGGGTACATCGACACCGGCAGCTTGAGCACCGCCAGGCCACCGGCGAGCATGATGATGATCGCAATCACCCACGCGAAGATGGGGCGATCAATGAAAAAACGTGCCATGGAATTCTCCGGTTACTGCTGGGCGGCGGGAGCCGCCGGCGCGGCGGCCGGCTTGGCCGGGGCCGCGCCCATTTCGGTGGCCTGCACGGGCATGCCCGGCTGGATCTTCTGCAGGCCTTCGACGATGACCTTGTCACCCGCCTTCAACCCGTCTTCGACCAGCCACTTGTCGCCGAGCGAGCGGCTGACCTTGACCTGCCGCACTTCGACCTTGTCGTCCTTGCCGACCACCATGGCGCTGGTATCGCCCTTGGGATCGCGGGCGATGCCCTGCATCGGCACCAGGATCGCGTTGTCGCGCACACCGCTGCCGACCTGGGCGCGCACGTACATGCCCGGCATCAGCACCTGGTCCGGGTTCTCGACCTTGACCCGCAGCGCGTAGCTGCCGGTGGTCGGATCCACGCTGACTTCGGAGAATTCCAGCGTGCCCTTGTGGTCGAACTCAGTGCCGTCATCGAGCAGGATCGTCACCGGCAGGGTCTGGTTGTCCTGCAGACGGCCGCTGGCCAGTTCGCGGCGCAGCTGCAGCAGCTCACTGGCGGACTGGGTCAGATCGACATAGATCGGATTCAACTGCTGCACGGTGGCCAGCGCTTCGGCCTGGCCGGCGCTGACCAGCGCGCCCTGGGTCACCGAGGACTTGCCGATGCGGCCGCTGATCGGCGCGGTGATGCGCGCATAACCCAGCGTCACGTTGGCGGCGTCCAGCGAGGCACGCGCGGCGCCGACATCGGCCTCGGCCTGCTTGAGCGCGGCAATCGCGTTCTCGTTGTCCTGGGTGCTGACCGCCTCGACCTTGGCCAGCTCGCCGATGCGCTTGGCGCTCAGGCGTGCGGCATTGGCGGTGGCTTCGGCGCGGGCCAGCTGGGCACGGGCGCTGTTGGCCTGGGCGCGATAGCTGGCGTCATCAAGCTGATACAGCGGCTGCCCGGCAGTGACCAGGCCGCCTTCGGTGAACAGCCGCTTGGCCACGATGCCGTTGACCTGCGGGCGCACTTCGGCGACCAGGAAGGCATTGGTGCGGCCCGGCAGTTCGCGGGTCAGGCCGACCTGCTCGGCTTTCAGGGTGGCCACAGTCACCTGGCCGGGGCCGCCCTGCGGCCCCTCCTGCTCACCACCGCCGCAGGCGGACACGGTCAGGGCGATCGCGAGGGACAGCGCGAGAAGACGGTACGGAGTTCTGGACATGGCGGTAGGGGCTCGCAGACGGAAAAGGGCGCGCCTGCAGCCCAACTTCCGATAAAAGCGAAGAATGACGACAAACAGGCAGCAAATGACGACAAATATCCGAAACGAGACCCGCCGGCTTTCACAGGCAGTCCTCGCTGAGGATCAGTGGGGCGCAAATATACATACATGCATGTTTGTTTGTAAAGCGGTACAATTCAGGCCGGTTTCATCCAGCAACTGCACAGCGCAATGGCCAGAAAAACCAAAGAAGAGGCGCAGGCCACCCGCGAGGGCATCCTCGATGCGGCCCAGGTCTGTTTCCATGAATACGGGGTCGCCGGCACCAGCCTGGCGATGATCGGCGCGCGCGCCGGATTCACCCGCGGCGCGGTGTACTGGCACTTCAAGAACAAGACCGAAGTGCTGACGGCGATGATCGATCGCGAGCGCGTCCCGTTCATCGAGCGGCTGCGACGCACCACCTCGGCCAAGCGCACCACACCAATCCTGGACCTGCGCTCGGCGCTGCTGGTCTCCTTCCGGGAGCTGGCCGAAGACGAACGCCTGCGCAACATGATGGAAATCATGCTGCGCAATGATCTGTCGGTGGAAAGCCAGGCGATGCAGGCGCTGCAGCTGGAGGCATCGCGTGAGGAGCTGGGCATTTTCGCGGCCGCGTTCCAGCGCGCGCGGGAGTTGGGACAGCTGCGCGCGGGGGTAGACGTGGACACGGTGGCGCGCATCGTGAGCACCAGCCTGACCGGGGTGCTGTACAGCGCGATGCTGGAACCGGAGCTGTTCGAGATCCAGCGCGATGGCGCGCAGACGCTGGATGCGATCCTCAGCGCATTCGTGCAGCCGGGTGTATTCACCCCGGGCGCCCCGCCAACCGCCCTGCCAACCGACGACGACGCCTGAGGCGAAGGGCTGGTTGGTCGAGCGCTGGGG
>NZ_JBHFHW010000012.1:35124-54231 GCF_057333975.1 Stenotrophomonas sp. AGC87 | reverse complement strand
CGCTGGCACTGACCCTGGAATCACAACGGGCACAGATCGCCTCGCTGAGCCAGGCACTGGAGCGGATGAGCACGCAGCGCGGGCAGCTGGATACGCGCCTGGGCGAACTGCACTCGCAGCTCGATGAGGGCGATTCACCGGTCAAGACGCTGGAGGCCGAACACCAGAACGCGCTCGGCGAGCGCGTGCGTGCAGACCGCGTGCTCGGTGAGGCCCGTACGCTGCTGGATGGCATCGATGCCGAGCTGCGCACCTTCGAACAGACCCGCCATCAGCGCGACGAACAGGCGCTCGCACAGCGCGAGCGGATTTCCCAGCGCAAGCTGGACCAGCAGGCGCTGGTGCTCAGCGCCGACCAGTTGTCGGCCTCGGTGGAGAAAGCCGGGTTCGTGCTGCAGGACGTGATCAACGGCCTGCCCGAGGATGCGCGCATCACCGACTGGGAGCAGACGGTCCATCAGATCGACGGCCGCATGCGCCGTCTGGAGCCGGTGAACCTGGCTGCCATCCAGGAGTACGGCGAGGCCTCGCAGCGTTCGGAGTATCTGGACGCGCAGAACACCGACCTCACCACCGCGCTGGAAACCCTGGAAGACGCGATCCGCAAGATCGACCGCGAGACCCGCGGCCGCTTCAAGGACACCTTCGACCGCGTCAACGCCGGCGTGCAGCAGCTGTATCCGCGCCTGTTCGGCGGTGGCCACGCGTATCTGGAACTGACAGGTGAAGATCTGCTCGACACCGGTGTTGCGATCATGGCGCGGCCGCCGGGCAAGCGGGTATCGAGCATCTCGCTGCTGTCCGGTGGCGAGAAGGCGATGACCGCGGTGGCGCTGGTGTTTGCGATCTTCCAGCTCAACCCGGCGCCGTTCTGCCTGCTGGACGAGGTGGACGCGCCACTGGACGAAGCCAACGTCGGCCGCCTGGCCAACATGGTCAAGGAAATGAGCGAGAAGGTTCAGTTCCTGTTTGTGAGCCACAACAAGGCCACGATGGAGGCAGCGCACCAGCTTTCCGGCGTGACCATGCGCGAACCGGGCGTCAGCCGACTGGTCAGTGTCGACCTGGAGGAAGCCGCACGATTGGCGGGCGCGGCGTGACGTGCCATCCTTAAGTACCTGAATGATTTAGCCGGAGAACCTCCCGAATGTCCGACATGGCACTGCTCCGCATCGGCATCCTGGCCGCCGGCCTGCTGTTGATCGCTGCGATCTTCCTGTTTGGCCGTCCGAAAAAGAAAGTGCAGGGGCGTCGCGTCGAGGGTGCTGAAGGCACCAACGGCCAGCGCCGCGAGCCCGTACTGGGCGAGGGCGAGACCCCGGCCGATGGCGCTGCGCCCGTGATGGGCGAAGACGGCGTGACCCAGCCCGAGCTCGGCCTGCCCGAGGTGGATGCCGGTCCGGCCAGTGACCTTGGCAAGCGCACCACCCAGGATTTCGACAAGATCGTCTCGCTGTTCGTGGCCGCCCGTGCCGGTGAGCAGCTGCGTGGCGAAGACATCGTCGTCGCCGCGGAAAAGACCGGCCTGGTGTTCGGCCACATGAATGTCTTCCACCGTCTGGTCGAAGGCCATCCTGAGCGCGGCCCGATCTTCTCGATGGCCAGCATCATGAAGCCGGGCAGTTTCGACATGGCCAACATCCGCGAGATGGAAACGCCGGCGATCGCCTTCTTCCTGACCCTGCCGGCGCCGCTGACCGCGCTGGACGCCTGGGAAAAGATGCTGCCGACCGTGCAGCGCATGGGCGAACTGCTCGATGGCGTGGTGCTTGATGACAGCCGCAACGCCCTGGGCCGCCAGCGCATCGCGCACATCCGCGACGAACTGCGTGCCTACGACCGCCAGCACCAGGCCCCGCCGCTGACGAAAGCGCCGCGCTGGTGATCAAGCAGAGCCGACCAACGGTCGGCTCTCCATTTACCCGTTGCGGCTGACCACCGCCTCGAACGCCTCACGGAATCGCGCCATCTCGGCCTCGGTGCCGACGGTTACCCGCACCCGCCGGGGCCAGATCGGCCAGCTGCGGCCGATGACCACGCCGCGCTCGGCCATCGCTGCGGAAAACGCTGCGCCGTCACGCTGCACATCGACCACGAAACAGTTCGCTTCGGAAGGCACGCAGGTAAAACCGTGCTTGCCCAGCCAGCCGATGGTCTGCTGCCGCACCACGGCATTCTCCGCGTTGCGCTGTGCAATCAACCCGGGATCGCGCAGGCTCGCCAGGCCGGCGGCCACCGCCGTGACCGGCAACGGGTTGTCGCCCAGGCTGGCCAGTTCCTTCAGCCGATCCGGATGCGCAGCCGCCACGCCCAGGCGCAGGCCGGCCATGCCGTAGAGCTTGGAGAAGGTGCGCAGCACGATCACGTCATCGCGCTGCATCACCTGGGCGATCACCGAGCGTTGTTCGCTGTACTGCAGGTAGGCCTCATCGACCAGCACCCGGGTCTGCGCAGGCTTGTTGGCCAGCAGCCAGGCGATGTCGGCCGCCGGGGTGATCGAGCCGGTGGGATTGTTGGGGTTGCACAGGTACAGCAGGCCGGCATTGACCTTCGCCGCCGCCGCCGCCATCGCACGCACGTCGTGTGCCCCGTCGGCGCGCAGCGGCACCTTGGCCACGGTGGCCCCACGCGCAGCGGCAAGATCGCCCAGCGCCTCGAAGGTGGGATCGGCCACGACCAGCCCGGCGGTCGCGGAGGTCCACAACACGGCAGCCCGGTTCAAGGGCTCGCTGGAGCCCGGATACAGCCGCACGTGATCCTTGCCGATGCCTTCCTGCTGGGCGAACAGGTCGCGCAGCTCGCCGGCCAGAGCAAACAGATACCGCCCGCTGCCGGCGACGATGTCGCGTGCTGCGGCCTGCGCGGCGGGCGATGGCCCATAGGGGCATTCGTTGAAGTTCAGCAGCACCGGTCCTGCGCTGGCGGAGAGTGCGCGCGACGGCGCCGCCGATGCAGGCAGTGCGCCCAGGCCGGACAACGCCAGGCCGGTACCGGCCAGTTGCAGAAACGAGCGACGGGAAGTGGCAAGGGCAGGGGTCACGGCGCACCGGCAAAGAGGGGTTCCGCGCAACCTAGCGCCACTGCGAAGTGGCGGCAAGCGTTCTTCACTGCGCGCAGGAGCGGGGGGAGGGGTAAAATTGAATGCCCCACCAGGATCGCCTTCCGCATGACCCCCAGCCCCGCCGCACGTGCCGACGTCCTGCGCCGCCAGATCGAGGATGCCGGCAAGGCATACCACGAGCGCGACGAGCAGTTGATTCCCGACGTCGAGTACGACCGGCTGGTGCGTGAGCTGGAAGCGATCGAGCAGGCGCACCCGGAACTCGGCCGCGCCGACTCTCCGACCCGGCAGGTCGGTGGCAAGGCCTCCTCGCGCTTCGCCGAGGTCCGCCATGCGGTGCCGATGCTGTCGCTGGGCAACGCCTTCAGCGATGAGGAAGTCCAGGATTTCGTGCGCCGCATCGGCGAGCGCCTGCGCCGCAGTACGCTGCATTTTTCCGCCGAACCCAAACTCGACGGTTTGGCGATCAGCCTGCGCTACGAGAATGGCCGCTTCGTCCAGGGCGCAACCCGGGGTGATGGCGCCACCGGTGAGGATGTCAGTGCCAATCTGCGCCAGATCAGCGTGATCCCGCAGGTGCTCAAAGGCGAGGGCTGGCCTGAGGTGTTGGAAGTACGCGGCGAGGTCTACATGGCCCGCGCTGATTTCGAGGCCTACAACGCCGATGCCCGGCTGCATGACGGCAAGGTGCTGGCCAATCCGCGCAATGCCGCGGCCGGCTCGCTGCGCCAGCTGGATCCGAAGATGAGCGCCAAGCGCAAGCTCAGTTTCTACGCCTATGGCATCGGCCAGGTCGACGGCGGTGAACTGCCGCCCACCCACTCGGCCACGTTGGCCCAGCTGCGTGCATGGGGCTTCCCGGTCAGCGACCTGTGCCAGGTGGTGGAAGGCGCGGACGGCCTGCTCGCCTATTACCGTGATATCGGCGAGCGCCGCGATGGCCTGGCCTTCGATATCGACGGGGTGGTCTACAAGCTCGATGACCGTGCCGGCCAGGAACAGATGGGCTTCGTCGCGCGTGCCCCGCGCTGGGCGATCGCGCACAAATTCCCGGCACAGGAGCAGACCACCACGGTGGAGGCGATCGAGATCCAGATCGGTCGCACCGGCGCGGCGACCCCGGTGGCGCGGCTGGCACCGGTGGCCGTGGCCGGCGTGATCGTGTCCAACGCGACGCTGCACAACGCCGATCAGATCGCGCGTCTGGATGTCCGCGTGGGCGATACGGTGATCGTGCGCCGCGCCGGTGATGTGATCCCGGAAGTGGTCAGCGTCATCGCCGATCGTCGCCCCGCCGGTACCACGCCGTGGCAGATGCCCTCGCAGTGCCCGGTGTGCGGTTCGGAGATCGTCCGCGAAGAGGGCGAGGCCGCCTGGCGCTGCTCGGGTGAGTTGAGCTGCCCGGCGCAGCGCAAGGAAGCCATCGCGCACTTCGCCTCGCGCCGTGCGATGGATATCGACGGATTGGGCGGCAAGTACATCGAGACGCTGGTGGATGCCGGCATCGTGCGCGGCGTGGCCGATCTTTACCGCCTGCAGCGCGATCAACTGCTGCAGCTCAAGCTGGTGCTGGATGCCGAGTCACCCGAGGCGCTGGCCAGTCAGATCGGCCTGCATCTGCCGCCGGAAGGCAGCGGCGACTATCTGCGCGGTCTGCTCAAGCTGGATGGCAGCAATGAGGGATGGCGCGCGCAGGCGCTGGCGATGCCGACCACGTTCACCTGGAACACGAAGAAGATCGCGACCAAGTGGGCCGACAACCTGATCGCCGCCATCGACGCCAGCCGCACCACCACGCTGGAGCGCCTGTTGTTCGCGCTGGGCATCGAGCATGTCGGTGAAAGCACCGCCAAGGCCCTGGCGATCTGGTTCGGCGATCTGGAGCTGATCCGCCACCTGCCGTGGCCGCTGTTCAAGCGCGTGCCGGACATCGGCGGTGAAGTCGCGCGCTCGCTCGGCCACTTCTTCGAGCAGGCCGGCAACCAGGAGGCGATCGATGCCCTGCTGCAGGTCGGTCAGGTGCGCATCAGCGATGTGCACCCGCCGATCGCCAAGCTGCGCGAGGGTCTGGATTTCGCGCAGTTGCTGGTCGAGGCGGAGATTCCGGGCATCACCCGCCTGCGCGCCGAGAAGCTGGTCGCCATGCTGCCGGACGCTGCCTCGGTGCTGGATGCCGAGCCGGTGCGCTTCGTGGCCGCCGGCCTGCCCAATGAGGTGGCCATGGGCCTGGCCGACTGGCTGGACAGCGAGGGTCACGGGCCGATGCTGCTCAAGGCCGAGGAGTACCGCCAGAAGCTGTTGGCGCTGGCGCCGGAACAGGCCGAGCAGGCCGCAGGTCCGCTGGAGGGCCAGACCGCTGTGCTGACCGGCACGCTGTCGCAGATGAATCGCGATGAGGCCAAGGCGCGCCTGGAAGCACTGGGTGCCAAGGTGGCCGGCAGTGTGTCCAAGAAGACCTCGTTCGTGGTGGCGGGTGCCGAGGCCGGGTCCAAGCTGACCAAAGCACAGGAACTGGGCGTGCCGGTCTGGGACGAAGACCAGCTGGTCGCTTTCCTCGCGAAGTATTGAACAAGAGAGATTGCATGCAGACCATTCCCCTTGAATTCCGCCTGGCCACCGTGGCTGACACCGCGTTGTTGATCGGGCTGATGCGCGATTTCTACGCCGAAGACAAGCTCGATTTCGACGACACCCGCGTGCGCACTGCCTTGGCCGCGCTGCTGGAAGATCCGCGCAATGGCGAAGTGTTGTTGTGGCTGGACGAGGCAGGCGCGGTGGTGGGCTACGGTGCGCTGGCGATGGGCTTCAGCCTGGAGCAGGGCGGTCACTTCGCGCTGCTGGACGAGCTCTACCTGGCCCATGCCGCGCGCGGGCGCGGGCGCGGCAAGCAGGCGCTGGCGATTCTGGAGCAGCGTGCCAATGCACGGGGCGTGGAGCGGATGCGGCTGGAAGTGAACCACCACAACGAACTGGCGCGCCGGTTGTACCTGGCCACCGGCTATGTGGATGACACCCGCGATCTGCTGACGCTGCCGTTGGCCCAGCGCCTGAAGGACGCGCGCGCATGATCGCCGCGCTGCGCCAGCGTGCCGCGCTCAACGCGCTGATCCGCAGCTTCTTCGCCGCGCGCGATGTGCTGGAGGTGGAAACGCCGATCCTCTCCGCCGCCGGCAATACCGAGCCGAACATCGACAGCTTCCACACCCGCTTCAGTGGGCACGTGGATGCAGGCACGCCGCAACGCTGGCTACGCACCTCGCCGGAGTTTCCCCTCAAGCGGCTGCTCGCCGCCGGGGTGGGGGACTGTTACGAACTCGGCCGCGTGTTCCGTAATGGCGAGGCCGGTGGCCGCCACAACCCCGAGTTCACCATGCTGGAGTGGTATCGGGTCGGCTGGGATCACCGCCGCTTGATGGGCGAGACCGCCGAGCTGGTGCGCGCCGCGCTGCAGCTGGTCCAGCGCGAGGCCACGGTGGAGGTGATCGATTACCGCGGTCTCTACCAGCGGCACATCGGGCTGGACCCGTTCCAGGCCAGCCTGGAAGAACTGCAGGCGCCGCTGGCCGAGATCCGCATCGATGCCGATGGGCTCACCCGCGACGATTGGCTCGATCTGCTGATGACCCACTGTATCCAGCCGCACTTCCGTGACGACACCATGACGGTCGTGCATGACTGGCCCGCGACCCAGGCAGCACTGGCGAGGATCCGCCCCGGCACGCCCGCGTTGGCGGAGCGTTTCGAGCTGTACCTGGGCAGCGTGGAGTTGGCCAACGGCTATCACGAGCTGAACGATGCGGCTGAACAACGCGCGCGCTTCGAGCGCGACCATGCGATACGCACCGCACGTGGCGACGTGCTGCCGCCGCTGGATGAACACCTGCTCGCGGCGCTGCCGGACCTGCCCGATTGCGCGGGTGTCGCGGTTGGCGTGGACCGCCTGTTGATGGCGATGAACCGCACCGGCCGGATCGCCGATGTACTGGCCTTCGATTTCGCCCACGCCTGAGGCGTTCTGACGCATTCGCGTCTTGCGCGGCCTGCATGATGATGCTCTGATCACACCGGATGTCCGAAGGTGGTCAGGTGATCGTTCAGGCGTGGCAGGGATCGAGTTGATGAAGCTGTTGGTAGGCGCGGGCATGCCCTTGTGGCCGGTGTTGCTGTGGACTGCGCTGATGCCGGAGACGGCCCTCGCGCAGGCGGGCGGCTATGCCGGCGAAGTGGTGCGCTGCGAATCGCGCGATATGGGATGGGTGCACTGCGATATTCCCACCGAGCGCGGCGTGGATCTGATCCGCCAGCTTTCCGACAACAGTTGTGTGCGTGGCTCGGAGTGGGGCACCGATCGTTCCGGCGTCTGGGTCACCCTGGGCTGCCGCGCCGAGTTCCGCGCACGCACGGCCGTTGCCGCCACCCGCGCCGATGGAGAGCGTCGCACGCGCCGCGTCGTGCGCTGCGAATCCAATGGCCGCCCGCAGAGCTGTCCGGTGGTGTTGCAGGGTGCGCCGGTGCGTCTGCTTCGCCAGCTCACCTCGCTGCCGTGCCGCGAAGGCCACAGCTGGGGCTACCGCCGCAACGAGATCTGGGTGACCCGCGGTTGCCAGGGCGAGTTCGAGGTGGGTGCTGCCGATGGCAGTGGCTTCCTCAACGTGCCGCGCCTGCTGGTCTGCGAATCCAAATCCCGTCAGCGCCGCTTCTGTGGTGCCGGGATCACCCACGGTGCCACGCTCAACAAGCAGCTCTCCGGCACGCCCTGCGAGCAGGGCAGCAGCTGGGGCTGGGACAGCCGCGGGGTCTGGGTGGACAAGGGCTGCCGCGCCGAGTTCGCGGTCAACTGAGCACGCGATTCCGCCGGCATCGGCGCGCCGCTACAATGGGCCGATGAACGCATCCACCGATATCGATTACGCCCGTTACGACCATATCCGCCCGATCCTGTGGACCGGCGAGAGCCTGCAGCTGCTCGACCAGCGCAAACTGCCGTTCATTGTCGAGCACGTGGAGTGCCGCGATAGCGACGCGGTCGCCGAGGCCATCCACGCGCTGACCGTGCGCGGCGCGCCGGCCATCGGCATTGCGGCCGCCTGGGGTGTGGTGCTGGCGGCCAACGAGGTGCAGGCCGATGATGGTGCCCAGGCGCTGCTGAAGCTGGAACCGGCGCTGCAGCGCCTCAATGCCTCCCGCCCGACCGCCGTGAATCTGGCCTGGGCGCTGGCCCGGATGCGCCGCGCGCTGGCCCCGGCCGGTGCCGACTGGCAGCAGGTGCTGGCCGCCGAGGCGCAGGCGATCGCCGAGGAGGACCTGGCTGCAAACCGTCACATGGGCGCGCTGGGCGCTGGCTTGATCGAGGCTGGCAGCGGCGTGCTGACCCATTGCAACACCGGCTCGCTGGCCACCGCCGGCTTCGGTACCGCGCTGGGCGTGATCCGTGCCGGCATGGCCCAGCACCGCATCGCCAAGGTCTTCGCCGGCGAAACCCGGCCGTGGCTGCAGGGCGCGCGCCTGACCGTGTGGGAGCTGCAGCAGGATGGCATCGATGCCACCCTGATCGCCGATTCCGCCGCCTCGCACCTGATGAAGACCGGCGCGGTGCAGTGGGTGATCGTCGGCGCCGACCGCATCTGCGCCAACGGGGATACCGCCAACAAGATCGGCACCTACCAGCTGGCCATCGCCGCCCGCCACCACGGCGTGAAGTTCATGGTGGTGGCGCCGTCCTCCACGGTGGACATGGACACCGCCGACGGCGAGCAGATCGAGATCGAGCAGCGCGACCCGGGCGAGCTGTACGGCGTGGGGGGCACCCGCACCGTGGCCGAGGGCATCGCCGCCTGGAACCCGGTGTTCGATGTCACCCCGGGCAGCCTGATCGATGCCATCGTGACCGAACGCGGGGTGATCCTGAACCCGACCGTGGCCAATATGCAGGCTGCATTCGGATAAGCCGCGGCACTGGCGCGTTGCGGCGGCCCCCTGCCCAGGGGCTCCCCGCCGGATACCCGCGGCCGTGCCGGCCGCTGGCCGGCAACGCCCCTGTAAGTTCCTGATTCTTGCCGGTAAAACCCCCGTAAAAGCGGGCGGAAAATGGCCCGCTGTGGTAGAATCCAACGGTTAATCGAGATTCCGGCGCAACCGCCCCGAAAGGGCGGTCGTGACGGACTGGACCGCTACCAGACAACGGAACCCGAATGGCAGAAACCGCCAAGGAAATCATCCAGGTCAACCTGGAAGACGAGATGCGCAAGAGTTACCTCGATTACGCGATGAGCGTGATCGTGGGGCGCGCACTCCCGGATGCGCGCGATGGCCTCAAGCCGGTGCATCGCCGCGTGCTGTTCGCGATGAGTGAACTCAACGCGCACGCCAACAAGCCTTACTTCAAGTCGGCGCGTATCGTCGGTGACGTCATCGGTAAGTACCACCCGCATGGCGATCAGTCGGTGTACGACACGCTGGTGCGTCTGGCGCAGCCGTTCTCGTTGCGTTACATGCTGGTCGATGGCCAGGGTAACTTCGGTTCGGTCGACGGCGACTCCGCCGCCGCAATGCGATACACCGAAGCCCGCATGTCCAAGCTCACCCATGAGCTGATGGCGGACATCGAGAAGGAAACGGTCGATTTCCAGCCCAACTACGACGAGAAGGAACTGGAGCCGACGGTCATGCCGACCCGGTTCCCGAACCTGCTGGTCAATGGTTCGGCCGGTATCGCGGTGGGCATGGCGACCAACATCCCGCCGCACAACCTGACCGAATCGATCAACGCCTGCATCGCGCTGATCGACAATCCCGAGATCGACGTCGATGGCCTGATGGAGTTCATCCCGGGCCCGGACTTCCCGACCGCAGGCATCATCAACGGCACCGCCGGCATCGTTGCCGGGTACCGGACCGGTCGTGGCCGTGTGCGCATTCGCGCCAAGGCCGAGGTCGAAGTGGCTGACAACGGCCGCGAATCGATCATCGTCACCGAGATCCCGTACCAGGTGAACAAGGCCCGGTTGATCGAGAAGATCGCCGAGCTGGTCAAGGAAAAGAAGCTCGAAGGCATCAGTGAACTGCGCGATGAGTCCGACAAGGACGGCATGCGCATCTTCATCGAGATCAAGCGTGGCGAGTCGGCGGAAGTGGTGTTGAACAACCTCTACCAGCAGACCCAGATGGAGTCGGTGTTCGGCATCAACATGGTGGCGCTGGTGGATGGCCGCCCGCAGTTGATGAACCTCAAGCAGATGCTCGAGGCCTTCGTGCGTCACCGCCGCGAAGTGGTCACCCGCCGCACCGTGTTCGAGCTGCGCAAGGCGCGTGCCCGTGCGCACGTGCTGGAAGGCCTGACCGTCGCGCTGGCCAACATCGACGAGATGATCGAACTGATCAAGACCTCGCCGAACCCCACCGAAGCGCGCGAACGCATGCTCGCCCGCCTGTGGGAGCCGGGCCTGGTCGGCTCGATGCTGGGCGCCGCCGGTGCCGAAGCGTCGCGTCCGGATGATCTGCCCAAGGGTGTGGGCCTGCTCGAGGGCGGCTACCAGCTGACCGAGATCCAGGCGACCCAGATCCTGGAAATGCGCCTGCACCGCCTGACCGGGCTGGAGCAGGACCGCCTGACGGATGAGTACAAGCAGCTGCTGGAAGTGATCGCCGGGCTGATCGAAATCCTGGAAGATCCCGACCGTCTGCTGCAGGTCATCCGCGAAGAGCTGATCAACGTGCGTACCGAGTTCGGTGACGAACGCCGCACCGAGATCCGCCACAGCGAAGAAGACCTGGACATCCTCGACCTGATCGCCCCGGAAGACGTGGTGGTCACCCTGTCGCACGCCGGCTATGCCAAGCGCCAGCCGGTCAGTGCCTACCGGGCCCAGCGCCGCGGTGGCCGTGGCCGCAGCGCCGCGTCGACCAAGGAAGAGGATTTCATCGAACAGCTGTGGCTGGTCAACACGCACGATACGCTGCTGACCTTCACCAGCGCAGGCAAGGTGTTCTGGCTGCCGGTGCATCAGCTGCCGGAAGCCGGCTCCAACGCTCGTGGCCGCCCGATCATCAACTGGATTCCGCTGGAAGCCGGTGAGCGGGTGCAGGCCGTGCTGCCGGTCCGCGAGTATGCCGAAGGCCAGTTCGTGTTCTTCGCCACCCGCAACGGCACCGTCAAGAAGACCCCGCTCAGCGAGTTCGCCTTCCGTCTGGCACGCGGCAAGATCGCGATCAACCTCGATGAGGGGGACGCGCTGGTCGGCGTCGGCCTGACCGATGGTGAGCGCGACATCCTGCTGTTCGCCTCCAACGGCAAGACCGTGCGCTTCGGTGAGGACAAGGTCCGTTCGATGGGCCGTACCGCTACCGGCGTGCGCGGCATCAAGATGCCCAAGGGCGAGGAAGTGGTCAGTCTGATCGTGGCCGAGAGTGCGGGCGGCAGTGAAGACGAGAACGAGGATGAGAGCCAGCTCCACGAGACCGTGATCGACAGCGGCGATGCCGTGATCGAGAACGGGGCGGACGATGACAACGCGCTGTACATCCTGACCGCGACCGAGAACGGCTACGGCAAGCGCACCCCGCTGCCGGATTACCCGCGCAAGGGCCGTGGCACGCAGGGCGTGATCGGCATCCAGACCACCGAGCGCAACGGCAAGCTGGTGCGGGCGGTGCTGATGGGGCCGCGCGACGAAGTGCTGCTGATTTCCGATGGTGGCACCCTGGTGCGCACCCGTGGTTCGGAGATCTCGCGCGTCGGCCGCAACACCCAGGGCGTGACCCTGATCCGTCTGTCCAAGGAAGAGAAGCTCCAGGCCGTTGAACGCATGGATGCCTCGCTGGACGAGGGTGTGGAAGAAGAGACACCGGCGGCCATCGAGGCCAGCCAGGTGGTGGCACCGCCGGAGGCGTAAGCCCACCCAGCAGGAGTCACACGAAGAACGCCGGCACCTGCCGGCGTTTTTCGTTGCAAAGAACGCGCAACGTTCACGACCCCGGTGGGATAAGAGCCGCGGGGCCGGCATCAACGTCGGCGATCTTCGCGCTTCAGGAGAGACCGATGTCCACCACGACGCAGACCCGCCACCGCCGCCATTGGCTGGTGGCTGTGCTGGCAATTGTCATTCTGTTGCTGGGAATCGTGTTCACCGCGGGCGGGGCCTGGTTGGCCAGCCTCGGGGGTTCCTGGTACTACGTGCTGGCCGGTATCGGCCTGTTGATCTCCGGCGTTCAACTGTGGCGGGGCAGTTATAGCGGCGCACTGTGGTTCGCGCTGGTGTTCGTCGGCACGTTGTTGTGGACGTGGTGGGAGTCGGGCAGCAATTACTGGCGCTGGGTGCCGCGGCTGGGCCTGATCGTGGCCATCGGCTTCGTGCTGTCGCTGCTGTTGCCGACGCTGGATCGTCCGGTCTCGCGCAAGGTCTCGCGCGGCATCGCCGGCGTGCTCGCGTTGGTGTTCGTCGCCGCCTTCACCCTGGCCTTCGTGCCGCACGGCGTCACGGCCGCCGAGGGCGCGTTCCCCGAACCGATGACCAGCACCGGCCTGACACCGACCGCCGATGCGCCTCTGCAGCCGGCCGACCGCCCGGTCGATGGCGACTGGGCCGCCTATGGCCGCAACAATGCCGCCACGCGCTTCTCGCCACTGCAGCAGATCACCCCGGACAACGTGGGCAAGCTTGAGCAGGCCTGGTTGTTCCGCACCGGTGATCTGCCGGAGAAGCGCTGGGGCGCGGAAACCACGCCGCTGAAAGTCGGCGACAGCCTGTACCTGTGCACCGCCCGCAACCAGCTGGTCGCGCTCAATGCCGCTGACGGCACCGAGCGCTGGCGCTACGACCCCAAGGTCAAGGACAAGTCCATTCCGTACACCGCGGCCTGCCGTGGCGTCTCCTACTACGAAGTGCCGGCTACCGCGCAGGACACCGCGATGAACGATGTCGCCGCCGATCTTGCCGTCCCCAGTGGCGTGCCGGTGCTGACCCAGGTGCCGCGCGGCGCCTGCGCCACCCGCATCATCGAAGGCACCCTGGATGGCCGCCTGATCGCGGTCGACGCCGCGACCGGCAAGCCGTGCACGGGCTTCGGCAACAACGGTCAGGTCGACATCACCGTCGGCATGGGCGACAGCCCCGCCGGCTATGTCTCCATCACCTCGCCGCCGGCGATCGTGCAGGGCGTGATCGTGACCGGCCACCAGGTGCTGGATGGCCAGCGCCGCGACGCACCCTCGGGCGTGATCCAGGCCTACGATGCCGTTACCGGCAAGCTGCGCTGGGCGTGGGACATGGTCCGCCCGGAACGCAACGGCGCACCGCCAGCCGGCGAGACCTATACCCGCGGCACCCCGAACATGTGGACCACCGCGACCGGTGACGACGAACTCGGCCTGGTCTACCTGCCGATGGGCAACTCGGCCGGTGACTACTGGAGTGGTTCGCGCACCGAGGCCGAAAACACGTACGCCACCTCATTGGTCGCCATCGACGTCAATACGGGCAAGCCAGCCTGGCACTTCCAGGCGGTGCGCAAGGATGTCTGGGATTACGACATGGGCTCGCAGGCGACCCTGATCGACTACCCGACCGCCGCCGGCAAGGTCCCGGCGCTGCTGCTGCCCACCAAGCAGGGCGACCTGTACATTCTCGACCGCCGCACCGGCAAGCTGCTGACTGCGGCCGAGGAACGCAAGGTACCCACCGGTGGTGTCGAGCCGGAACAGCGTTCGCCGACCCAGCTGTTCTCGCTGTATCACACGCTCCGCAAGGCGGACCTCACCGAGCGCGACATGTGGGGCATGACCCCGATCGATCAGCTGGTGTGCCGTATCCAGTTCCGCGAGGCCAGCTACGAAGGCTTTTACACCCCGCCGACCGCGGACCGTCACTCCATCGAATATCCCGGCTACAACGGTGGCTCGGACTGGGGCAGTGTGGCCGTGGATCCGCGCCGCGGCGTGATCGTGGCCAACTACAACGATATGCCCAACTACAACCGGCTGGTGCCGCGCGCCAAGGCGGACAAGCTGGGCTGGCTGCCGCGCGAGGACGTCACGGCCGACAAGGGCGGCGCGGAAGGTGCCGGTGATCCGCAGGTGGGCACGCCGTACGCCATCGATGTCAACGCCGGTTGGCGCCTGCCGTTCACCAAGCTGCTGTGCAAGGAGCCGCCGTACGGTGGTATCCGGGCCGTCGACCTGCGTACCGGCAAGACCCTGTGGGACCGCCCGTTCGGCAGTGCGCGCGGCAATGGGCCGTTCGGCATCCGCTCCGGCCTGCCGATCGAAATCGGTACGCCGAACAACGGTGGTTCGGTCGTGACGGCCAGTGGCCTGATCTTCATTGCGGCGGCCACCGATGATCTGCTGCGCGCCATCGACCTGAAGACCGGCAAGGAACTGTGGCATGCCAAGCTTCCCGCGGGCGGCCAGGCCAACCCGATGATCTATGAATTTGCTGGGCGCCAGTACGTGGTCATCATGGCCGGCGGCCACCACTTCATGGAGACGCCGGCGGGGGACTACGTGATCGCCTACGCACTGCCGAAGGGGTGAGGGCAGGGTGGCGAACCCCGCTACCCGCTGCCATCGTGGCTGCGGTGCGTCGTGCCCGGTCTGGTCGCGCGACTACAGTGCCCCACGCAAAACTCTGACAAGCGGGCGTGTTTTCTCCCGCTTAAGTGAGCTGGCATCCACTGCCATGATGGGCGGATGCCTAGTTCATCTGTTTCAGACGGGCGATGTTCGCTGCAAAACGCCTGCTACGTCGTCACCGCCATCACCACCCATCACTTTCCCTTCTTCAACCATCCCGCCAACGCGCAGGAGGTCGTGCGCTGGCTGCGTGCCTCGGATGCTGAAAAACGCACGGAATCGCTGGCCTGGGTCGTTATGCCCGACCGGCTGCATTGGCTGTTCCGGCTCCACAAACAGCGCCTGTCGAGCGTGGTCAGGTCGCTGAAATCACGCTCGGCGCACGCGCTCAAGCAACGCAATCCGACCCAGGACAGAATCTGGGAACCCGGGTGTCACGCGCAGTCTCAGTGTGATGAGCGTCAACTGCTGGCGCGCGCTACCGACATCCTGTCCAACCCGATACGCGCCGGGTTGGCCCAGGGGCTGCACGGTTATCCGTTCGCGTGGTGCCGCTGGCCGGTGTGAGCTACGCCGGTACCCGCACCATCTTCCGCATCAGGTGCGCCACCACACCGGCTGGATCCGCCGTGCGCCCCACGTGCGTGCTCGACATCTGCACCACCGAGCTGCGCTTGGCGGTGAGGAAATGGAAGCGTGCACGCGCGGGCAACTGCGCGATGGGGCCTGCGTTCGCGTCGCCGCGGCAGATTGCCACGATGGCATCCAGCCACGGCTCCAGGCCTTCGATATCCAGGGCCGGCGCGAAGGCGCGCAGCCGCTCCAGGTCCAGCTCGATCGCCGCTTCCAGGTGCTTGGCGCCCGGGCAGGAGACGATGACGCCGACGTTGATGAACTCCTCGCGTTCCACGCGGGGCACCACGCGGATCACCGCATAGTCATACGTGTGCAGTGTGGGCACGGACGGCCTCCTGTACAAAGGCCGCGCGAACGCGAAGGCGGTGTTGCAGGTAATCGATATAGGCCTGGCGGTAGGCGGCCGGGCTGTCGAACGCGGGTTCGTCCACCAGCCAGCTGTCCGGCACCAGGCCGACGATGCGTTCGATCTCCGCATCGGTCAGCATCACCGCAAGCCCGGCATCGACTGCGGCAATCTGCGTGGCGAAGGGGAGCAGTACATGATCGCGGATCAGCACGAACGGCTTCTTGCACGCCTCGCCAGCACTGGCCCAGTCGTGATGGAAATACATCGCTGCGCCATGGTCGATCAGGTACAGCGTGCGGTGCCACACCATCAGATTGGGATTGCGCGCGGTCCGGTCGACGTTGCTGGTGAACGCATCGAACCACACGATCTTCGAGGCCAGCTCGGCATCGGGTTGCATCGCGGCCGGGTCGTAGTTGATCGCGCCGGGCAGGTAATCGCTGCCCAGGTTCAGGCCTTCGCTGGCGCGGATCAGGTCCTGGATCTCCGGGTCCGGCTCGGTCCGCGCGAACTCGCGGTCCAGTTCGACGAACAGGATTTCCGGAATCGGCAGGCCGAGCGTCCGGGCGATTTCACCTGCGATCAGCTCGGCGATCAGCGCCTTTGGCCCCTGGCCGGCGCCGCGGAATTTGAGCACCACCATGCCGTCGTCGTCGGTCTCGCCCACGGCGGGCAGGGAGCCGCCTTCGCGCAGCGGGGTGACATAACGGAGGGCGTGCACGGTTCGCACAGCGGCACCCGGAAGCAATGGAACGACAAGGGTACCGCACCGCGATACCGGTCTCGATGGCCGCCTGCGGCAGGCTTTGCCGGATCAGGTGAAAAGCCGCCGGCCATTTCTTCTGGCCCATCCTCGGGAAGGACGGCAGTGCTAGATTCGAGACGTGCCGACCGACGACCCTGCCGTTCCGGCTCCCACCATATCCAAGGGGACACGCATGCTTGCTCGTACGTTCTGGTCCACGGCGTTCACCGTGACAGCCTTCGCCACGCTGGGCACGATGCCCGCCCATGCCAGTGGCTACGCCACACCACCGGAGAGCCTGCTCAAGGTGCTCAAGGCACCGCCGCCGCCGATACCCAGTGTCGACCCGAGCGGCCAGCGCCTGCTGCTGACCACCACGCAGACCTATCCTTCGATCACCCGTGTCGCCCAGCCGTACCTGAAGCTGGCCGGTGTGCGCCTGGAGCCGAAGAACCGTAGCCGCCATGACACCCCGGGTGGTTACGGCATTCCACCGTGCGTCGGTGACTTCACCGTGGTGGAGACCCTCAGCGGCCGCTCTACCAAGGTGGCGCTGCCCAACGGGTGTGCCGGCATGGCGATGTGGTCGGCCGACGGCCAGCGCTTCGCGTTCCAGAATGTGGTCGATGACAGCGTGCAGCTGTGGGTTGGCGATGCGGCCACCGGTCAGGTCCGCCAGGTGCCCAGCGTAGCGCTCAATCCGATCTTCGGCAGTACCGTGCAGTGGCTCGGTGGCAGCCAGCAGTTGCTGGTCAAGCTGGTTCCCGCAAAGCAAGGTCCGGCGCCAAGCGCCGAAGGGGTGATCGGCCCGGACATCCAGGAGTCGCTGGGGACTGCCGGCGAGAGCAGCACCTACGAAGCCCGCGATACGCTGACCAGTGCCTACGATGAAGCGCTGTTCGCCTATTACGGCCAATCGCAGCTGGCGGTGGTCGATACTGCCTCCAACACGGTGCGCACCGTCGGCGCACCGGCGCTGCTGGACAGCGTCGGGGCCGCACCGGATGGTGTGCACGTGCTCACCAGGACGCTCAAAGCGCCGTTCTCGCACGCGGTGACCTACCAGCGTTTCGCCAATGACGTGGCGGTAGTGGATATCGCCAGCGGCCGCAGCACGCCGATTGCCAGCCTGCCGCTGGCCGACCGCGTGCCGGTGCATGGCGTGCCGGAGGGGCCGCGTGATTTCGATTGGCGCGCCACCGATCCGGCCACGCTGGTGTATGCCGAAGCGTTGGACAAAGGCGATTGGAAAGTCACCGTCCCGCACCGCGACCGCGTGCTGATGCTCAAGGCCCCGTTCACCGCCAAGCCGACCGAGATCGCCCGCACCGCGCAGCGCTTCGAAGGCCTTGCCTGGACCGCGCAGCCGGACGTTGCCTTCCTTGATGAGAACGACGAGAACCGCCACTGGCGCCAGACCCGCATCGTCAACGTGGACAACCCGAAGCTGGAAGGTCGCCTGCTGTGGGATCTTTCCAGCGATGAGCTCTACGAGGATCCAGGTAATTTCGTATACGAGCGCCTGCCCAACGGCGCCTACGTGGTGCGTCAGGAAGGCAACACGGTCTTCCTGCGCGGGCAGGGCGCTTCGCCGCAGGGCGATCGTCCATTCCTGGATGCGCTCAGTCTCCGCAGCCTGAAGACGGAGCGTCTTTTCCGCAGCGATGCTGATGCCTACGAGCAGTTCATCGGCTTCAGCGCCCTCCCGGGCCACCTCCTCACCTGGCACCAGTCGGTGACCGATGCGCCGAATGCGTTCGTGCGCCTGCTGGGCGAGGACGTCGCCGATGCCAAGCCGGGCGAAGCGCAGTTCATGTCCAGGCCGGCCGCACTGACCCACTTGGTCGACCCCACTCCGGAAGTGCGCCAGATCAAGAAGCGCCTGGTCACCTACAAACGCGCCGATGGCGTGGACCTGTCGTTCACCCTGTACACCCCGCCGGGCTACAAGGAAGGCCAGCGAGTGCCGGCAATTCTCTACGCCTACCCGGCCGATTTCGCCAACGCCGCGCAGGCGGGGCAGGTGTCCGGTTCGCAGCAGACCTTCACCCGCCTGGCGCCGTACCGGCTGATGCTGCTGGCCGGCTACGCGATCATCGACAATGCCTCGTTCCCGATCGTCGGCGACCCGAAAACCGCCTACAACACGTATCTGGAACAGCTTGAGGCCGATGCCAAGGCCGCGGTGGACAAGGCCGTGGACCTGGGCGTGGTCGACCGCGACCGGATTGGTGTCACCGGGCACAGCCATGGTGGCCTGATGACCGCCAACCTGATCGCGCATACCGACCTGTTCAAGGCCGGTGTCGCCACCAGTGGGTCGTACAACAAGACCTTCACCCCGTTCGGGTTCCAGAACGAACGCCGCTCGGTCTGGCAGGCGCAGGACGTGTACCTGAAGGCCTCGCCGTTCTTCTACGCCGACAAGATCAAGCTGCCGCTGCTGCTGGTCCACGGCGAGGATGACGCCAACCCGGGCACCGAGCCGTTCCAGTCGCGCAAGCTGTTCCAGGCGATCCGCGGCAACGGGGGCACCACCCGCCTGGTGATGCTGCCGCACGAACCGCACTGGTACACCGCGCTGGAATCCAATGAGCAGCTGGTGTCGGAAATGCTGGCCTGGTTCGACACCTACGTGAAAAATGCGCCGCCGGCCAAGCACTGAGGTGAGACTTCGATAGCGCCGCGCGTCAGTCGGCTGCGCTACGCATCAGACCCACGGCCCCCCGCAATGGGCGGCCGGTCTG
>NZ_JBHFHW010000012.1:24840-35078 GCF_057333975.1 Stenotrophomonas sp. AGC87 | reverse complement strand
GGGGGGCCCGTTCTGCATTCCGGGCCGGTGATGGAATTACACTCGGGTCAGACCACAAGGACGCAGGCATGGATATCCAGTCTTGGGGACCGGCGGGCAGCGGTGTCGTCGGCGGCATCATCGCCACATGGCTCGTCGGGTACTGGGCGAGGGGATTGCAGACGCAGTACCGTGGCTGGTCCCGGGCCGCGCTGCGGCGCCGTCACCGCACCACGATCCGGGTCGCCAACATCCTGTTCTTCGTGGGGCTGTTCAGTGGCGTGGCCCTGTACCTGCTGGGCGGAGTTGCCAGCAACGATCACCGGCCGGCATTCCTCGGCTTTGGCCTTGCCTCACTGTTGCCCCTGCTGGCGTTGATCGTCATTCCGTTCCTGACCGGCCGAAGCATGCGGGAAGCGTTCGTCGCCTTCGCGCTTGGCCAAGGGGCGCCGGTATGGGCCACCTATCTGCCGCTGGCTGGCGGCCTGGTCTGTCTGGTCGTGGCACTGGTGGGCTTTCTTTCCAGTGGCAGTTGAAACGCCGGCCCCATGCCCGATGGGTGGACCTCGCCGGTCCCGGCAGGCAAAGTGCGCTTCAAGGGGATGACGGGTATCGGGGAATGAGGGATCGAATGCGGCAGACACAACCACACGCCACCGGCAGGGCCACGCGACGTGGCTGCAGCCGCTGGCTGTTCGTCCTGGCAGCGCTGGCGTGCGCCCCGCTCATGGCGGTGGCGCAGACCGCTCCCACACCCGTTGATTCGGCAACGCAGGATCCCGACCGCCCCCGCACCTGCCTGGTCCTTGGCGGTGGCGGTGCCCGCGGCGCGGCCCATATCGGCGTGCTCAAGGTGCTCGAGCGCGAGCGCGTGCCGATCGATTGCATCGTCGGTACTTCAATGGGCGCGGTGGTCGGCGGCTTGTATGCCTCTGGCTACACGGCCGACGAGATCGAGGCGGTGCTGGACCGGATCGACTGGGCCGAGGTGCTGCGCGACAAACCGCCACGCGATGAGCGCAGCATGCGCCGCAAGGAAGATGACCTGCGCCTGCTGGGCGGCGTCGAAGTCGGCCTGAGCAACGGCAAGATCGCGTTCCCGCAGGGGCTGATCCAAGGCCAGAAGCTGGAGATGCTGCTGCGCCGCCTGCTGCTGCCGACCTGGCAGGTAAACGACTTCGATCATCTGCCGATTCCGTTCCGGGCCATCGCTACCGATATCGTCAGCGGCGAGAAGGTGGTGTTCGCGCAAGGCGATCTGACGTTGGCCATCCGCGCGAGCATGTCGGTGCCGGGCGTGTTCGCGCCGGTCCGCTATGAAGACCATCTGCTGGTCGATGGTGGGGTGGTCGACAACGTGCCGATCGATGAGGCGCGGCGGCTGGGAGCGCAGCGGTTGATCGTGTCACGGGTCGGCTCGCCGCTGATGACCGAAGCGCAGCTGGATTCACCGTTGGCGATCAGCCACCAGATGGCCAGCGTGCTGATGCAGCGCGAAGTACTCGCGCAGTTGGCCACGCTCGGCTCGCAGGATCTGCTGATCACACCGCCGCTGGGCGAGATGGGCAGCCAGGATTTCAACCGCTCACCACAGGCGGTCGGCGTCGGTGAGCAGGCCGCGCAGGCCGAGGTCGCGGCGGTTCGTCGCTTCCAGGTGGACGACACCCGTTACGCCGCCTTCCAGCGCCAGCATCGCCCGCCGGCGTATGACGTGCCGATCGTGGCCTTCATCGATGTGCTGCGCGATAAAACGCGTACCGCACGCTACATCGAGCAGCGCCTGCAGCCGGAGGTCGGTCAACCGCTGGCGCCGGACCGCGTGGAGCAGAAGGTCGCCACGGCGTACGGCGAAGGCCGCTACCAGCAGGTGCAGTGGCGGTTGGAGGAGCGGGACGGTCAGCAGGGCCTGGTGCTCGCACCGCAGGACAAACGCTGGGGACCGGATTTCCTGCACTTCGCGCTGCGCCTGTCCGATGATTTCGACGGCAGCAGCAACTACCAGCTCATCACGGAGCTGACCCGCACCGGCCTCAGCGAGCAGGGCGCCGAGCTCAAACTGCGCGTGGGGCTGGGCGAAGTGGAAGAGGCGTTCGCCGAGTACTACCGGCCGTTCGGCAGCAGTGGCCGGCATGCATTGTCGACCTATGCCAAATACCGCGCCACCGATCTGGACCTGGCGCTGATGCGCGGCGGCGCACTCGCCGAGTTCCGTTACAGCCAGTGGCTGGGTGGACTGCGCTGGGCGTATTCGCCACATCCGGATTGGGAAATCGCGCTGTTCGGCGAGCGGGGCCGTGAGCGCCTGCGCCTGGACGTCGGCAACCCCACCGAGCTGGGCAATTACCGCGCGGACATGGGCAGCCTCGGCTGGCAGCTACGCCACGATTCGATCGACAGCTCGGCCTTCCCCAGTCGCGGCCAGCGCGTGTCACTGACGCGCCAGCACTATCTCGATGCGCTCGGCACCGACAATTCGGCGGCGGTGACGCGGGTGCAGTGGGATGGGGCATGGGCACACGGCCAGAACCGCTGGCTGGGTGGGCTGCGTGCGTCCTCCGCGCACGGCGGCGATGATCTGCTGGCCACCTACGGCTTCCTGGGCGGGCTGGGCAATCTGTCCGGCTATCCGGAAGAATCCATCTTCGCGCCGCAGACCGCGCTGGCCCGGGTGGTGTATTACCGTCGCGTCGCGCACGCCGATTCGCTGCTGACCATCCCGCTGTACGTCGGCGGCAGTGTGGAGTGGGGCGGATTCTGGCAGCGCCGCGAGGATGTCAGCCTTGATGGCATGCAGACCGCAGGCAGCCTGTTCGTCGGCGCCGATACGTTCCTGGGGCCGGTGTTCCTCGGCTACGGCCGCGCGCAGGGTGGGCACAATTCGTTCTATCTGACCTTTGGCTCATTGCTGCGGACACTGGATGGGTTCTGATGGGTTCTGCGCTTTATCCTGTGTAGCCATGATGTTGATGTGATGCCGATGAAATCGATGTTCCTGGCCGTGGTACTCCTGCTGTCTGCCGGCCACGTGCATGCCGCTGATGCACCGTCGCTGCCCGCAGCGTGGACGCAGATCGGTATTACCGTCGGCATGCCGTACGCGCAGGCCAAGGCGCTGCTGATCAAGGCCGGATGGCTCGCATCCGCGCCCGACAACGAGGGCACGCCCGTCTTTGCCGCGCATCCCGAAGTGGATTGCGGGCAGGGCTGGGACGCGATCTGCTCGGCAGGCTTCCATCGCGGAAACGAGGCTTACGGGTTGGTGCTCACACCGACCGATGATGACAAACTGCTGGTGCAAGGCGTCTTCTGAAAGGAGCTGATACGGATGTCAGGCCGTACTGTGGTGGTGTTCGATTTCGACTTGACGTTGACCCGATGGGAGACCGCAAGCCGGTTCTTCAAAACGCTGCTGCGACGCCAGCCGTGGCGGATCGGCGGTGTGGTGCTGGCGCTGCCGGTGTTGGTTCCACTTTGGGCGCTGCCGCACACGCGGCGGTTGCCCGTCCGCTTCGCGGTCTGGATGGCCACGTTCGGGCGTAGCAGTGAGGCGCTGGCTGCGCTTGCGGTCGCGCATGCCGACGAGGTGTTTGGCGGACCGGAGCCGGTGTTCCTGATGCAGGGTGTGGAACGGCTGCGCAACCATCTCGCGCAGGGCGACCAGGTGGTCATCGCCACGGGGTGTTGGCAGCCGCTGGCGCAGGCGCTGCTCGAACGCGAGGGTCTGCAGGACGCCCCATTGGTCGCCTCCACCCTGCGCCCCTGCCTGGGCGGGTGGGTCAGCGGGCGCCATTGCCTGGGCGAGAACAAGATTCCGATGCTGACCGAGCGCGGCTATCCGCCGCCGTGGCGCGTCGCCTACACCGATCACCGCGCCGATCTGCCGCTGCTGCGCAACAGCGAGCAGTGGTATTTGATCAGTCCAGACGAGAGGTGTCTGCGCATGATCGAACAGGCGATGACTACCAAGGCGGATGTTCTGCGTTGGCGTGTGCCCTGAGTGTCGCCAGTATCGTGGGCAGTCAGCCGCACCAGCCCTTACTGATGCGGTGCGGGACTCTCCGCTCAGTTGGTCATCAATCTCAGGAACTGTGGATTCTTGATCACCAGTTGAAGCTTGTTGCGGAAGTCTTCAATCCTGCCACGTGCACAGACGCGCTTTCCCTGCAGAGAGGCAAGTGACCCCAGGCGCGATTCAAAGGCAGCACGGTCGCTTTGCCATACGACCAGGCCAAGCGTCTGATCTGGGAAGCGGCGGTCAAGATTGAGGTAAATGACCTTCGGCTGCTGAGTGACCTGCGCAACGCTGCCGCAGGCGAGCACCGTTTTGCCCACGTGGAACGGGGCCTTGCTGGCTTCAATTCGGTCCTCGGCCTTGACGGGGATCATGCCGGCGAACGCGAGCATCAGCAGCGAAAGGCCGCGCACCACCTTTGAATCAACGGAGTATCTGCTCATCTTTCTCGATCTCGATGCGCGGCTTGCCACGGTAGGTTTTGATGGTCCCCTCGATACAGAGATGCACCCCCGTCTCAAAGGAGGGGGGGCTGACAGTCTGCAGATGATCCGCCCATATCACGGCACTCAGCGTTTCATCCGGATAGGGGTAGTCGAAGTTGATGAACAGCCCGGACGATATCCGCCGGACGCCGGACAGTCGTCCGCATACGACACGGAACTGGCCAACGTGTGCGCCGGCCTCGGATGCGGCTATTGAATGGGGTGCGGGCCTGTCCGGTTTCCCAGCGGATACGGTGACCGCGGCGTTGGAAGAGGCGGCGCCAGTAGTGCCGGGGGAAACCGTGGTTGGCTCACCGGAGCTCAGGTGTCGAGCGAGAACCAACATGCCCACTCCACCGAAGATCAAGGCGCAGATCGTAAGCAGCGCACGCATCCCTGTCGCTGCCGGGGCACGCATCTGCACTGACGCACTCCCGGCGGGAGCAGGGGACGCACGGGTCGAAGGCGATGGCGCTGAATCCGGTGTAGCAGCGATTGCGTACGTGGCATCGCTCTGAACTACGCGGGCGGACACTCTGGATGCCTGCGACAAGAGCTGCTCGGATACCTCTCTGATGATCTCATCTGGATTGTTGAGCATCTTCAGATTGGCGTACCGCAGGATGGTTCCAAAGCTCCTGACGACGGCGTTCTGGCGATCAAGGAAATCAACCCACTTGCCCGGAGTCGGGTCTTTGGATGCGCCATCCAGCTCGATCGGAAGCAGATAGCCCTTGTGAGGATTGATAATCATGAAGTCGATACGTCGCCGTTTTCCGGCGTCATCGACGAACGCGTACTGCGGTACCACGTCCTCAGGGTCAATCAATGCGATGCGCGAAAGAACGCGGTCTACAAACAGCGCTTCAAAATTGGCTGGATGACGGAGTCTTTCAACATGCATGCGCTTCCATTGCGCCCATGTCATGCCGTTCTGTCCGTGTACGGTGCGATTCATCTGTCGTTGGCTGTTTACCCCTGTAGATGAAGTCTATCCAAGATCCAGTGTCGATGCGTTGCGTGGATTGCGAGCCGTCAGCATCAGTCTTCTTTCATCGCCGTCTCGGCAGCAAGCAATGCCTGCGCCGCCTTGCTCAGCTCAGGGGAGGGCACAACAGGTGCGCCGATGGCCTCCATCATCTGATCTGTGGAAACGAAGCGGCGGTGCCGGCGGTCGTAGATGCCGGTGATCAGCAGGGCGCGCGTGGCGACCTTCTCATCCTCGCCGATCAACACCCGCTGCTCCATGATGATGCGCGTGCCCACCCAGCCGGCCAGCCGCGTCTCCAGCACGAAACGCTGGAATGGTTTGAGCTCACGCCGGAACTGGATGCTGCCGCCACTGACGATCGGGGCCCATTTGGAGCGCCACGCCACCCGGCCCAGGCCCATCCGGAACACCAGGTCCAGCCGGCCCAGATCGAAGATCGTCCAGTAACGACCGTTGGTCATGTGCAGGTTGCTGTCGATGTCATTGGGCAGCACCCGGAAGTTCAATCGCGACACGGCCAGCGGGGCGGTGAGTTTGGCTCGGAATGGCGAGGACAGCAGCAGAAACAGGAGGCGGAACCAGAGATTCATGGGCAGGGGCGCTCATCTATAACAGGTGTCATAATAGAAATACGCTAATCTATGACACTCGTCTTAGCAAGGAGTCCGGCTCATGAGTGCACGTCATTCCGATGCACCGCAGCGCGTCGTGGCTGCGGCCGCGGAGATGCTGGCCACCTACGGACTCAATGCCTCCAGCGTCCGTGAGGTCGCCAAGCGCGCGCAGGCGCCGTTCGGCTCCACCTACCACCACTTCCCCGGCGGCAAGCAGCAGGTCCTGGCCGAAGCCACGACCTTGGCGGGCGCCAAGGTGGATGCGCTGCTCGATACCTGCCTGCAGGGAGCGGCCCCCGACGGGCTGTACCTGTTCCTGGCAGCGTGGCGCGAGCGCTTGATCCGTTCGGATTTCCACGTGGGCTGCCCGGTGCTTGCGGCGGCGGTCGAAGAGCCGATCGACGATGCCCCGGACGATGCACGGCGGGCTGCGGCCGCGGTATTCGCGCGCTGGGAAGCCCGTCTGACCGAAGCGCTGGCCCGCGGTGGCCGCTCGCCCGAGCAGGCAAACGGCATTGCCACCATGATCATCGCCAGCATCGAGGGCGCGGTGGCGATGAGCCGGGCCACGCGCGACATCAGCCCGTTTGATCGCGTCGCAGCGCAGCTTGTTTCCCTGGTCGCCGATCGCTGAGACTGTCGGCCTGCCGCAACCGGAGTGCCGCGCTTTGACCGCCTTGATCCGTTCCACCGTGTTTGCCGCGACGCTCGCCGCGTGCGCCCTGCATCCGAGTGCGCAGGCGCAGGAATCAGCTGCGACCAATCCGCTGTATCGGGTGCCTGCCGACCAGGCGACGCCCGCGCAGGTCACGGAGATGCAGCAGCGCCTGCTGGACTGGCCGCAACTGCAGCGCTACCGGGCCGAGAATGCGGCGTTGGCGCCGGTCGCGCCGGGGACCAAGCGCGTGGTGTTCTACGGCGATTCGATCACCGAAGGCTGGGGGCCCACGGGCAGCGAGCGCTTCTTCCCGGGCAAGCCCTACGTCAACCGCGGCATCTCCGGGCAGACCACGGCGCAGATGCTGCTGCGCTTCCAGCAGGATGTCATCGCCCTGAAGCCGGCGGTGGTGGTCATCCTCGCCGGCACCAATGACATCGCGGGCAATACCGGGCCGGCCACGCAGGCGATGATCGAAGACAACCTGCACGCGATGGTGGAGCTTGCGCAAGCGCACAACATCCGCATCGTGCTGGCGTCTGTGCTGCCGGTCAGCGACTACCCGTGGCAACCTGGCGTGCAACCTGCGGGCAAGGTGACGGCGCTCAACCGGGCATTGCGTGCCTATGCGGAGCAGCAGGGGCTGGTCTATCTGGATTACCACACGGCCATGACCAACAAAGACGGCGGCCTCGACCCGGAACTGGCCGCCGACGGCGTGCATCCCACGCCGGCAGGTTATGCGCGGATGGTACCGTTGGCCGAAGCGGCCATCGCGCGGGCGCAGGCGCGTTGACGATGAACAATCCCTACTCGGTGGCGGCACGAGCCTCGCTCCGGCCCGCCTCGCGCGGCTACGGCCTGCTGACGGTGGGTGTGCTGAGCAGTGGCTTGACCGCGATCGTGATGACCGCCATCGGGTTCTTTGTGGTGCCGCAGTTCCAGGAGGTGTTCACCAGCTTCGGCGTGGCGCTGCCGTGGCTCACGCGCGCGCTGATCCACGGGTATGGCTGGGCCTGGATCGCGCCGGTGCTGGTGCTGCTGCAGTGGTTTCGCGGCCCGGGCGGTCTGTATCGCCCCCACCTGACGGCCGTGCTGGGCGTGCTGGCGATGCTGGGCGGTGCGCTGGTGACGGTGTTCGGGCTGTATCTGCCGATGTTCCAGATCGGCGCGGTGGTGTGAGGCACCGCGCCGTCCGCAGCGCTCAATCGAAGCGCCAGCGCACCCCGGCATACACACCACGCCCATCACCGGGCGTCGAGCGCGCGACATCCTTGCCCGCGTCGTCGTAGCCCGGCGTGACCGTGGCGGCGTAGTGGCGGTCGGTCAGGTTGCGCAACTCCGCCCAAGCCTGCCAGCGACCGCCGGGGGCGTCGTAGCCGATGCGGGTGCCGAAGATCACATGGCTGTCGGCGGCCATGCTGTTGGCGTAGTCGACGAACATTTTCGACGCGTACTCGGTATTCAGCCCGGTGTAGAAGCCGGCCGGGTGGTCGTAGCGCAGTTCGGCCTGGTAGTAGTGGCGTGGCAGGCCGGGCAGGCGATTGCTACCGAAGCGCGCATCATCGCGGTAGCGGAAATCGCTGAAGGTGTAGGCCTGGCGCAACGACAGCCGCCCGCCGACGCCTTGCCAGAGCGCACTGTCCAGACCAGCTTCGATGCCGCGGTGCACGGTCGGGCTGGCGTTGGATTCGGCGATGAACAGGTTCGGCACCGGCTGCACTTCCACGGTGAGCAGTTCGTGGTTGAGCCGTGCGTAATAGCCGGTCAGCTCCCATCGGCCGAGTGCGCTGTCGCCGCGGGCACCGAGTTCCAGCGTGGTCGCGGTCTGGTTGTCCAGGTTCACCGGCGCGCGCTGGCGGCCGGTGGAGGCACCGTTGCCGGCGGCGAAGTACTGGTTCGAGCCCCAGATCATCGACCACGGGTGGGCCGGTTCCACCGAGCGGCTCAGGTTGCCGAACCACTGCGTCTGCGGCGTCTGCTGCCAGGTGAAGCCCAGCCGCGGCGCGTAATCCCACTGGCGCTCGGACAGTTTCTCCGCCGTCGCCGGCCAGGTGACCTGCACATCGCGGCGGGTGTGGATCAACGCCATGCCGGTCTGCAGGCGCAGCGTGTCGCTCAGCGCCAGATCATTGCCGACGTGCAGCACGCTGTCGGTGCCGTAATGCTCAAAGTCGCGGGTGTGCGTGCCGGCAGCGTATCCGTTGCTGGAAAAGCGCAGGGTCTCGCGCACGTTGGCATCCAGATCGTGGGTGACGCGCAGGCCGATCGTGGTCACGCTGTCATGCCCGAACAGCGCGTGCCGGCGGCGGTAGTCCAGCGTGCCGTTGAGGTTGGCGTAGTCCAGCTGCTGGCGGTACAGGCTCTCGTTCAAGTCCATCGGGTACTTGTGATACACGAGGCCGGCCTGCAGCGACGAATCGTCATCGATGGTGTAGGTGGTCGTGTTGCCGAGCCAGGTGCTGCCCGGCTGCGGGCGGCGCGCATCGATGGCCACGTTGGCCGGATTGGCGGCGCGAGGATCGTTGCGGATCTGCGCGCGGGTCAGGCGTCCCGGGGTTTCGTGATCGGTCTCGCGGTAGCGCAGGAAGAAGCGCGTCTCCAGATCCGGCGTGAGCTGCCAGCCGACGTTGGCCACCGCACCCTTGCCCTTGCCGGCAGCGTGCTGCTGATAGCCGTCGTACTCGGTGTCGGTGTAGGCCAGGAAATAGTCGACAGCGTCGTGCACGCCGCCGACGCTGATGCCTCGCTTCTGGTACCCGCGTGCGCCGGCTTCGTAGTGCAGCTCCAGCCCGGGCGTATCGCGGCCGCTGCGGGTGATGTAGTTGATCGCACCGCCCAAGGCCAGCGCGCCGCGCTCGAACCCGTTGGCGCCGCGCAGCACCTCCACGCGGCTCAGCCACTGCGGCTCCAGCAGCTCGTACGGCGTGCCACCCGGGCCGGTCAGCGGCAGGCCATCCAGCGAGACCGACAGGCCGGAGGCATGCGCACCCGGCGCGCGGTTGAGGCCCGAGCCGCGGATGGAGACCTTGACGCCTTCATTGCCGGCGCTCTGCGCGCTGATACCGGGCTGATAGGCCAGTACATCGGCCGTGCCGGCGACGCGGCCCTGGCCGACCTGGGTCATATCGACAACGTTACCTGCACCGGGGACCCGGTCGAGCGCGCGGCGCGCAGCCTCGGTGGCGTCGGCGGCGGTGACGTTCACCGCATCCAGGGTGACCGCCTGACCGGCGGGCGCGGCATGGGTGATATCGGTGGCGGCAAGGCTGGCCAGCAAGGCAGCGGCGAGCAGGGACAGGGCAGGGGCGGTGGAGCGATTCGGGAGAGCAGTCATTCGTGCGCGGTATCAGTGCGGACACGGCCCACGTCGCCGCGGCACCCTGTCAACTCCATGTGGGGCGCGCAAGTTAACAGGATGTTGCGTGTTCGTCACCCTTGTGGGGCGTATGGGGTGGCAGCGTCCGCCGGCGAAGATCCGATATCGGTAGTGGCGGCC
>NZ_JBHFHW010000012.1:11460-24702 GCF_057333975.1 Stenotrophomonas sp. AGC87 | reverse complement strand
GGCCCCGGCACGGGGCGGGGCCCTACCCGTATCAGCCCAGAATCCCAGGCAGATCCAGCCCCTTTTCCTTCGCGCAGTCGACCGCGATCTCATACCCCGCATCGGCATGCCGCATCACGCCCGTGGCCGGGTCGTTCCACAGCACGCGTGCGATGCGTTTGGCTGCCGCTTCGGTGCCATCGCAGACGATGACCATGCCCGAATGCTGCGAGAAGCCCATGCCGACGCCGCCGCCATGGTGCAGCGAGACCCAGGTGGCCCCGCTGGCGGTGTTGAGCAGGGCGTTGAGCAGCGGCCAGTCGGAGACGGCATCGGAGCCGTCCTGCATGGCCTCGGTTTCGCGATTCGGCGAGGCGACACTGCCCGAATCCAGGTGATCACGGCCGATCACCACCGGCGCCTTCAGCTCGCCATTGGCGACCATCTCGTTGAAGGCAAGGCCCAGTCGATCACGATCGCCCAGGCCAACCCAGCAGATCCGCGCGGGCAGGCCCTGGAACTTGATCTTTTCGGCGGCCATGTCCAGCCAGCGGTGCAGGTGCGGGTTGTCCGGGATCAGCTCCTTGACCTTGGCGTCGGTCTTGGCGATGTCTTCCGGATCGCCGCTCAGCGCGGCCCAGCGGAATGGGCCGATGCCGCGACAGAACAGCGGGCGGATGTAGGCGGGCACGAAGCCGGGGAAGTCGAAGGCATCTTCCACGCCTTCTTCCAGCGCCATCTGGCGCAGGTTGTTGCCGTAATCCACGGTCGGTACGCCGAGCGAGTGGAAACCGAGCATGGCGCGGATGTGGTTGGCCATCGATTCGCGCGCGGCGGCTTCCACTTCCTTCGGGGCGGAGACGCGCTTGTCGTCCCATTCTTCCACCGTCCAGCCCTGCGGCAGGTAGCCGTTGACCGGGTCGTGCGCCGAGGTCTGGTCGGTCAGCAGGTCCGGCTTCACGCCGCGGATCAGCAGCTCGTCCAGCACGTCGGCAACGTTGCCGAGCAGGCCCACCGAGAGCGGCTTCTTGGCGGTGCACGATTCCTCGATAAGCCGCAGTGCTTCGTCGAGGTCGTCGGTCCAGGTGTCCAGATAGCCGGTACGCAGGCGCATCTCGATGCTGCTCTTGCGGCACTCCACCGCCAGGCAGGAGGCGCCGGCCATCACCGCGGCCAGCGGCTGCGCGCCGCCCATGCCGCCCAGCCCGCCGGTGAACAGCCATTTGCCGGCCAGGCTGCCGTTGTAGTGCTGGCGGCCCATTTCCACGAAGGTCTCGTAGGTGCCCTGCACGATGCCCTGCGCGCCGATGTAGATCCAGCTGCCGGCCGTCATCTGGCCGTACATGGCCAGGCCCTTCTTATCGAGCTCGTTGAAGTGGTCCCAATTGGCCCAGCGCGGCACCAGGTTGGAGTTGGCGATCAGCACCCGCGGGGCGTCCACGTGGGTACGGAACACACCGACCGGCTTGCCGGACTGCACCAGCAGGGTCTGGTCATCCTCCAGCCGCTGCAGCGTCTCGACGATCTTGTCGTAGCTTTCCCAGTCGCGCGCAGCGCGGCCGATGCCGCCGTAGACCACCAGCTCCTGCGGGCGCTCGGCCACGTCCGGGTGCAGGTTGTTCATCAGCATGCGCAGCGGTGCTTCGGTCAGCCAGCTCTTGCAGGTGAGCGTGGTGCCGGTCGGGGCGAGGATGGTGCGGGTGGAATCGAGACGGGTCATGCAGCACTCCGGGACGTAGCGAAGTCGAGACAGGCATCGAGCACCTGCTGCAGCGTGGCGCGCAGCGGGGCGGCGTGATCGGGATCCAGTGGCGTGGGCCAGCTGTGCTCATCCACGGCCTCGGGCTCGTGCATGTAGCCGCGGCAGGCCAGCTCCATCTGCAGCGTGTGCACGCCGCCGGGGATGTCGCTGTAATGGCGGGTGATGTAGCCGCCCTTGAAGCGGCCGTTGCGCACATGGCTCATGCCGCTCATCGCGCACAGGTTGTCGACCACATCGGTCAGCGCGTTGTCGCAGGTGGTATCGCCGTTGGTGCCGAGGTTGAACTGTGGCAGCTGGCCATCGAACAGGTGCGGGATGTGCGAGCGGATCGAGTGCGCGTCGTACACCACCACGGTGCCGTGCAGGGCACGCAGGCGCGCGATCTCCGCGGCGAGGGCGTGGTGGTAAGGCGCGAACCAGGTATCGCGGCGGCGCGCGATCTCCGCCTCGTCCGGGCCGTGGCCATCGCGGTACAGCGGCTGGTTGTCGAAGGTGGTCAGCGGGCACAGGCCGGTGGTGTTCTGGCCCGGGTACAGCGAGGTGCCGCTGGGGTCACGGTTGACGTCGATGACCGAGCGCGACACCGCGGTACGCACGGTGGTGGCGCCCATCTGCTGCGCGAAGGCGTACAGCTCATGCACCCACCAGTCGGCGTCGCGGCGGGCCAGCCACGGCGAGACGAACTGCGCGGCCAGCGCATCTGGCAATTCGGTGCCGGTGTGCGGCAAGCTGACGATCAGCGGCACATCGCCGTGGTGGATCTGCAGCCAATCCGGTTGGGAAGTCATGCCAGCGGCTCCAGCGGCGGCAAGATGTCGCCCAGCCCGGCAGCCAGCACGCCACTGCGCACCAGGTCGGTCGCGGCCACCATGTCCGGGTGGAAGTAACGGTCGTCTTCCAGCGTCGGCACCTGCGCGCGCAGGCGCTGGCGCACGGCTTCCAGTGCATCGCTGGAGCGCAGCGGGGCATGGAAATCGCAGCCCTGTGCAGCGGCGAGCAGCTCGATGCCGATCACGTTGGCCGCGTTCTCGGCCATCGCCATCAGGCGGCGCGCACCGTGTGCGGCCATTGAGACGTGGTCTTCCTGGTTGGCCGAGGTCGGGATCGAGTCGACGCTGGCCGGGTAGGCGCGCTGCTTGTTTTCCGAGACCAGCGCCGCGGCAGTGACCTGCGGAATCATGAAGCCGGAATTCAAGCCGGGCTTCGGGGTGAGGAACGCGGGCAGCCCGGACAGGGCCGGGTCGACCAGCATTGCGGTGCGGCGCTCGCTGATCGAGCCGATCTCGCACACGGCCATCGCCAGCATGTCCGCCGCGAAGGCAACCGGCTCGGCGTGGAAGTTGCCGCCGCTCAGTGCCTCGTTGGTATCGGTGAATACCAGCGGATTGTCGGACACGCCGTTGGCTTCGATCGCCAGCGTGGTGGCGGCCTGGCGCATCACGTCGAACGCGGCGCCCATCACCTGCGGCTGGCAGCGCAGGCAGTACGGGTCCTGCACGCGCACGTCGTTGTCGCGGTGCGATTCGCGGATCGCCGAGCCCTGCATCAGGGTACGCAGCGCGGCGGCGGTGGCGATCTGCCCGCGCTGGCCACGGATGCTGTGGATGCGCGGATCGAACGGGGTGTCCGAGCCCTTGGCCGCTTCCACCGACAGCGCGCCGGTGACCAGTGCCGCGCGGAAAACGGTGTCGATCGCGAACAGACCGGCCAGTGCATAGGCGGTGGAGTACTGGGTGCCGTTGAGCAGGGCCAGGCCTTCCTTCGCGCCCAGCACCAGCGGGGCCAGGCCGACCTTGGCCAGCGCATCGGCCGCCGGGAGGCGCTCGCCCGCCACGAAGGCTTCGCCGACACCGATCATCACGCTGGCCAGGTGCGAAAGCGGGGCCAGATCGCCCGAGGCGCCGACCGAGCCTTGGCACGGAATCACCGGAATGAAGTCGTGCTGCAGGAAGGCTTCCAGCAGGGCCAGTGTCTGCGGGCGGATACCCGAGGCGCCCTGGGCCAGGCTGGCCAGCTTCAAGGCCATCATCAGGCGCACCACGGGGGCCGGCATGGGCTCGCCGACACCGGCCGCATGCGAGAGCACGATATTGCGCTGCAGGGTTTCCAGGTCGTCGCGCTCGATGCGTACGCTGGCCAACTTGCCGAAGCCGGTATTGATGCCGTACACCGGCGCGCCCTTGGCGACGATGTCGGCCACGGTCTGCGCACTGCGCAGCACGGACGCGGCCGAGGCCGGGTCCAGCCGCACCCGCGCGCCGTCATGGATCGCGCGCCATTGCGCCAGCGTGACGGCGCCGGGGTGCAGGGTCAGGGTAGTGCTCATGAAATCTCCAGACATCACTAGATTCAGACGGGTTGGCCGCGCATCACGCGGCCGTGCAGGGGGTTGAAACCCATGCGGTAGACGAGGTCGGCGGGCGCCTCGATGTCCCACAGGGCGAGGTTGCAGTCCAGGCCGACGGCGAGCCGGCCGATCCGGTCCTGACGGCCAAGGGCGCGCGCCGCTTCGCGGGTGAAGCCTGCGATGCACTCCGCCACCGTCATGCGGAACAGGGTGGCGGCCATGTTCATGGCCAGCAGCGGGCTGGTCAGCGGCGAGGTACCGGGATTGGAATCGGTGGCCAGCGCCAGCGGTACGCCGGCGGCACGCAGTGCGGCGATCGGGGGCAGGGTGGTATCGCGGGTGAAATAGAACGCGCCCGGCAGCAGCACGGCCACGGTACCGGCGCTGCGCATGGCGGCGATGCCGTCGGCGTCGAGGTGTTCGATATGGTCGGCCGACAGTGCGCCGTGACGTGCCGCCAAGGCGGCCCCGTGCTGGTTGCTGAGCTGTTCGGCATGGATCTTGATCGCCAGCCCGTGCTGCTGCGCGGCGAGGAAGACCTGCTCGGCCTGTGCGGCGCTGAAGGCGATGTTCTCGCAGAACACGTCCACCGCCTCGGCCAGCCCGGCCGCCGCGCCGGCCGGAATCATGACGTTGCAGACCTCGTCGATGTACTCCTGCGCCTGCCGGCCCGGCGGGATCGCATGCGCACCGAGGAAGGTCGGCACGATCTCGACCGCGCGCTGACGGCCCAGTTCGCGCGCGACCGTCAGCTGCTTGGTCTCATCGGCGAGGGTCAACCCGTAACCGGATTTGATCTCGAGCGTGGTGATGCCTTCGGCCAGCATGGCATCCAGCCGGGGCAGGCTGGCGGCGAGCAGGTCGGCCTCGCTGGCGGCACGGGTGGCGCGCACGGTGGAGACGATGCCGCCGCCGGCGCGGGCGATGTCGGCATAGCTCACGCCCTGCAGGCGCTGCTCGAACTCGCCGGCGCGGTTGCCGGCATAGACCAGGTGGGTGTGGCAGTCGATCAGGCCGGGGCTGATCCAGCGTCCGGCGCAGTCGATACGCTGGGCCGGCTGCAGATGATCGGCCGAACCCGCCGCCCCGACATGCACGATGCGGCCATTGCTGGCGGCGATCACGCCATTCTCGATCACGCCCAGGCCCGGGCCATCGACGGTGATCAGGTTGGCGTGGTACCAGAGGGTGTCACAGTGCATGGCAGCAACCACATCGGTGTATATGTCTATACAATATAGGCGCCTCTTCCGGGATGTCCAGTGATGTCAGCCACCCCCGCACCGATCCTTCGTTTCCACGCTGCCCACGCACTGCTGCCGCACGGCTGGGCGCGCGATGTGCGCATCCTCAGCCAGGGCGGCACGCTCCTCGAGGTGACCGAAGGTGTGTCGGCCGAGCCGGGTGATACCGCGCTGGCGATCGCGCTGCCGGGCCTGGGCAACCTGCACAGCCACGCCTTCCAGCGCGGCATGGCCGGGCTGACCGAGATCGGCGGCAACAGCGGCGACAGCTTCTGGAGCTGGCGCGAGCTGATGTACCGCTTCCTGGCGCATCTGCAGCCCGAGGCCATGGAGGCGATCGCCGAGCAGGCCTATGTGGAAATGCTGGAATCCGGTTTCACCCGGGTCGGTGAGTTCCATTACCTGCACCACGGCCCGGATGGGGTGCCGTACGCCAATCGTGCCGAAATGGCCGAGCGCATCGCCGCCGCCGCCCACTCCAGTGGCATCGGCCTGACCCTGTTGCCGGTGTTCTACGCGCATGCCGATTTCGGTGGCGCCGCGCCGAACCCGGCCCAGCGCCGTTTGATCCACGACGTCGACGGCTTTGCCGCGCTGCTGCAGGGCTGCACGCGCGCGCTGCAGGACCAGGACGATGCGGTGCTCGGTTTCGCCCCGCACAGCCTGCGCGCGGTGACCGGCGAGGAACTGGCGGCGCTGCTGCCACTCAACGACGGCCCAGTCCACATCCACATCGCCGAGCAGACCCGCGAGGTCGATGCCTGCGTGGCCTGGAGCGGCATGCGCCCGGTGCAGTGGCTGTACGAACACGCGCCGGTGGATGCGCGCTGGTGCCTGGTGCATGCCACCCACATCACCGAGGCAGAGATGCAGCAGATCGTGGCCAGCCAGGCGGTGGCCGGGCTGTGCCCGATCACCGAGGCGAACCTGGGCGACGGGCTGTTCCCGATGCAGGCCTTCGCGCGTGCCGGTGGCCGGTTCGGCGTGGGCTCGGATTCCAACGTGCTGATCGACGCGGCCGAAGAGCTGCGCCTGCTCGAGTACGGCCAGCGTCTGCAGTTGCGCGGGCGCAACGTGCTGGCCCCGGGCGATGGGCAGTCCACCGGCCGTTGGCTGTACGAACAGTCGTTGAACGGTGCTGCGCAGGCCTTGGGCGTAACCACCGGACTGCAGGCAGGCGCACCGGCCGACATCGTCGAACTCGATCCGGACCACCCGGCGCTGATCGCCCGCGACGGCGATGCCTTGCTTGACAGCTGGGTGTTCGCCGCACGTAATGGCGCCGTGCGATCGGTGTGGCGCCAAGGGCGCCAGTTGGTCCGTGACGGTCGCCACCCGCAACGCGAGGCGGTGGCCGCACGGTTCGCCGCGGCACTTCGACCGTTGTTGAGGGTCTGATCCGACCCTCCCATGCAGGAATCCAGAGTGACGGGCAAGAAAGCAGCAACCCTCAATCAGCGCATCCGTGCTGATCTGGAAAGCCGCATCCTCAGTGGACAGTGGGAGCCTGGCTTCCGCATCCCTTACGAACACGAGCTGATGGAGCAGTACGGCTGCTCGCGGATGACCGTGAACAAGGTGCTGACCGCGCTGGCCGAGAGCGGCATGATCGAGCGCCGCCGTCGTGCGGGCTCGTTCGTCGCGCGCCAGCCGCCGCACCTGGAACAGGTGGCGCTGGAGATCCCCGACATCGCGATGGCGGTGGAAGCGCGCGGGCATGTCTATGGTTACCAGCTGCTGGAGCGTGCCTACCGGCGCCCGCGCGAGCAGGTGGCCGAAGAAACCACCTTGGCCGGCGGCGAGAAGCTGCTGGCGATCCGCTGCCTGCACCTGGCCGATGGCCGACCGCTCGCCCTGGAGCATCGCCTGATCAGCCCGGTTGGTGTACCGGAGGTGCTGGAGGTGGATTTCGAGACGACCGCGCCGGGCAGCTGGCTGCTGCAGAACGTCTCGTGGACACGTGCCCAGCACCGGATCAGCGCCTGGGGCGCGGATGAGGCGGCCGCGACGCTGCTGCAGGTCAAACCCGGCACGGCGTGCCTGGTCATCGACCGCCTCACCTGGCGCGGCGAGCAGCCGATCACCTGCGTGCGGCAGATGTTCCTGGGCGATGCCTACGATCTGGTCGCCCGGTTCTCGCCGGGCGCGCGCTGAGCCTTACAGCGTGGTGCACTGCCGCCAGCGGACCGGCTCATCCACGCCGGGGCGCGGGTTGAGCTGGATGCGCACGGTGCGCAGCGCCGGGTAGCGGGTCACTTCCTCGCAGATGAGCGGCCAGATCGTGTCGATCTCGCCGGTGCGGTTGATCGCCAGCGTCTGGCGGGTCAGCCAGATGCCACTGGCCACGCCGGGGCGGCTGGCCACTTTGCGTGACAGCTCCTGCTGGTAGCGGTCCAACGTGGCGTCGTCCGGGTTCGCTTCCATTGCAGGCGGGGCGGCGTCGGCAGCGCGATTTTCAGCGGTCCCAGGGGCTGCCGAGGCTGGCCTCGCAGCCGCAGTGGGCCGGGCGTCGGCCGTGGCGGGTGCTTGCGCTGCGGGAGATGTGGCGGCAGCCGGCGCGGCCACCCCGGTTTCGTCCTCGGCCCACTCCTTTTCCAGCCCGGCGGTCAGCGAGCCCAGCCCGCCCATCAGGCCCAGCGTCGCCGCGCCCAGTGCCGCGATCGAGATACGGCGGAGAGCTTCGCCACGGGCACCGGCCTCGACACGGGCCTCCATGTCGCCCGGCAGGTAGGGTTTCAGCAACGGCCACAGCAGCGGGCCATCGAGGACCTCGACGCTCTGTTTCTCAGCGGCGATGCGTCCATCGCGCTCGACCTTGCCCTCGGTGATCAGGATGCCGCCACGGGCACCGGCCAGGCGCGCAGCGGCACCCAGTTCGTTCACTGCCGCCGTGCCGATCCGGTAGGCGCGGCCATGCTTGCAGGAGAGCAGCCAGCGCTGCGGACCGTCGTGCATCAGGAAATCGCTGCGCGGTTCGCGGCTGTCTGCGGTCTCGTCCGGCACGTCCTGCAGGCCGCGCTGCTCGTGCATCGCGCGCCGGACGATCAGGGAAAACTCGCGCCAGTGCATGCCGGCCAAGGCATTCAGGCCGAGCTGGGTCTCCTTGCGCTTCCGTTTGATCAGCCAGAAGTAAGCCGTGGCCAGGAACCAGACGATGAGGGCCAACAGCAGGGCCAGAATCCAGGAGAGCATGCAGGGGGATATGAACAGGGAAGTGCGATAGACAGTTTATATGCGCCTTTGCACGTCTGCGGCGCGTCGTTTTCGGCCCGGTTCGCATCCGGCGGTCACGTCGGTGACGGCCGTCTCACTTTGCGCGGCCTTGCGGTAGCAGCGCCCACAAAAAACCCGCCAATCCAGAGCCGTGAGGGGAGGGAACAAACGGCGGTGGAAGCGATTGGCGGGTCGATCTGGATTGTCAACAAAGTCGTGCTGCTTTGCAACAATCGAGGTTGGATCAGGCGTCGGAGGTCGGCGACTGGTGCGTACCCGGCGATGGATCGGCCGACGGCGAGGCATTGCGGGCCTCGGCACGGTTGACCCGGGTGTTGAGCGCGTCGATCCGGGCATTGAGCGCGGCGACGTCCTCGGCGGTCGGGATGTGCAGGCGTTTGAGCACGCCCTGGACCCGGTCATCGAAGGCCTTCTCGACCTTGTCCCAGGTGCCGCTGGCCTTTTCGCGGGCCTCGCCGAGGTGTTCCTCGACATTGTCGCGCCAGCGCGGCGTATCGCCGGTCTGCTCGCGGTTGCGGGCCTCGATGTTCTCGCCTTCCTTGACCAGGTTGTCGAAGACACGGCTGCCTTCGGCCTGCGCACGCCCGAAGGCGCCCAGACCGGCCAACCAGATCTGCTGGGCCGAATCGGTCAGCTTGCGCGAGAAGCGCTCGGCCTGATCCTGCAGCGAGGGCTTCTCGCCGGGGATGCGATCGTCGAAGTCGTTGGGTGAATTCATGGGGCGATCCCTTGGGTGGACACCCTTGGATCGTATGCATCGCCGGCTTCAAGCGATGTGATGGCCGGCGCCAGTGCAGCGCCGGGCCGGGCGTCGGTTCAGCCGAGCTTTTCCTGCAACACGCGCTGGATCTCGCTTTCCACCATGCCCTTCATGGCCGAGAGCAGGAAGCCGAGTTTGGCGGTGACCTGCACCTGGCCGGGCTGCAGCGCGATCGCGCCGTCCACGCCGGAGCCGCTGAAGTTCAACACGTCGCCCACCCAGTTGGACTGCAGACCGAAACGCTCGGACAGTTTGGCAGCGACTTCTTCGATGGCTTTGCGCGCATTTTCGGCGGGCAGGGAGTGGGCGTGACGGATATCGATGGTGGACATACAGCCTCTTGGCGGACAACAGCGCGGATTTGGGCGTGCATTGTGCGCATCCTCAGGCACAACTCCAAGGTCTGCGTCACACTTCTTCTTCCCTGACATTCAACCTGCTAGGCTGCGCCGCGTGCAGAACCTGCTAGTTCACTTTACTCAACGCCAACATCCCGACCAGCCCCTGCGGCCCGGGGTGCAGCGCATCGTGCGTCATGCATCGGGCACCGTCCGGCTTGGCGATGACACCCCCGGCACCCTGCTGCTGGCCCAGTTCTGCCTGGATGACCGCGGCCTGTGGCTGCAGGTCGCCAACGGCATCCGCGGCATCCACGTCAACGGCCGCCCGGTGCGCCGGATGGCGCTGCTGCGCGCCGGCGACGCCGTTTACGCCGACGGCGTGGAGATGGTGGTGCAGGGCGATTGCGAAGCTGTCGCGCACGCGCCGCCACGCAGCGATGAGGGTGGCGACGACCAGCGCCTGTTGCGCGGGGTCGGCGGCCAGCACCACGGGCGCAGCTTCACCCTGGACCGGCCGCGCGTGATCGGCCGCGGGCCCGAGGCGGACATCGTGATCGATGACCCCGCCTTCGCCGAGCAGCACGCCCGCCTGGAGCAGCACGGCGAGCATCTGCTGCTGCGCGACCTGGGGGCGGGTGAGTCCACGCGGGTCAATGGCGTCACCGTTCGCCATTGCTGGCTGCAGCCGGGCGACCAGCTGGTCTTCGATGCCCAGCATCGCTTCGTGCTCGAAGTCCCACACGACGGGCGCAAGCGCATCGTGATCGAAGAAGAGGACGACGGCTTCGACGCACGTCAGCGCCCGGAACCGGTGGTTGCGCCCAAACGGGTGAGCCGCTGGCCGTGGCTGCTGGCCAGTGCGTTGCTGCTGGCCGCAGCGCTCAGCGGGCTGCTCTGGTTCGGGGCGCGGTAAACGTCATCGCGTCCGCGCTGACGCCCCGTGATTTGCTACGCAAACCACGGGCCCCCGCGTGACATTGCTTCCAGACCCCGCCGCGTCGCGGCGCCCCCTGACTCAGGGGGCTCGCCTCCAGACATATGGCGGTGGCTCTGGCAGACAGCCGGTCCCCTGGATAGATTCGTTTGCAACCAAATTCGCCTTGTCCTGCAAGGCCTAAAGGCTGGTGCGCTGCGGCATACTAGGGGTCTTGCCTCATAGGTGTGACATGACGCGCGCGTTCAATTTCAGTGCCGGCCCTGCAACGTTGCCGGAATCGGTCCTGCGCCAGGCGCAGGAAGAGATGTTGGAGTGGAACGGCGCGGGCGCCTCCATTGTCGAAATGAGCCACCGCGGCCCGGAGTTCATGGCCGTCGCCGCCCAGGCCGAGGCCGATCTGCGGCGCCTGATCGGCATCCCGGACGACTACGCGGTGCTGTTCCTGGCCGGTGGCGCCACCACCCAGCAGGCGCTGCTCGCGCTCAACTTCGCCCAGCCCGGCCAGACCGTGGATTACGTGCTCACCGGGCACTGGGGCAAGACCGCGATCAAGCAGGTCAGCCCGTACGTCACGGTCAACGTCGCC
Source organism: Stenotrophomonas sp. AGC87 (assembly GCF_057333975.1). NCBI lineage: Bacteria > Pseudomonadati > Pseudomonadota > Gammaproteobacteria > Lysobacterales > Lysobacteraceae > Stenotrophomonas > Stenotrophomonas sp. AGC87. The sequence goes on along the minus strand of NZ_JBHFHW010000012.1, from coordinate 13,512 downwards.
GCGAGCAGCGAAGCCAACGGCTTCCATGACATCCCGGCGCGCGCCAGCTGGCAGCTTTCCGATGATGCGGCCTACGTGCACATCACCGCCAACGAAACCATCCACGGGGTCGAGTTCCGTGACACCCCGGACGTGGGTGAGGTGCCGCTGTTCGCCGATTTCAGCTCCTCGATCGCCAGCGAGCCGCTGGATGTCAGCCGGTACGGCCTGATCTATGCCGGCGCGCAGAAGAACCTCGGCCCGGTCGGCGTGTCGGTGGTGATCGTGCGGCGCGACCTGCTTGAGCGCAGCGGCCAGCCGCGTGCGGACATCTTCGATTACCGCTCGCACGTCGCCCGCGATTCCATGCTCAACACCCCGCCCACCTGGAACTGGTACCTGGCCGGGCTGGTGTTCCAGTGGATGCTGGCCGAAGGCGGGGTGGAAGAGTTCGCGCGCCGCAACGCGGTCAAGTCGGGCCTGATCTACGGGGCGATCGACCAGTCTGGCGGTTTCTACCGCAATGAGGTCGTCGCGGCCGCACGCTCGCGCATGAACATTCCGTTCTTCCTGCCGGATGACACGCTCAATACGCGTTTCGTCAGTGAATCCAAAGCGGCCGGCCTGCTCGCGCTGAAGGGTCACAAGGCGGTCGGCGGCATCCGTGCCTCGCTGTACAACGCCATGCCGGTGGAGGGCGCGCAGGCGCTGGCCGCCTTCATGCGCGATTTCCAGCAGCGCAACGGCTGACGCATTCGTTTTTCCCGGGGCGCTCGCCGCCCCACTGCAATTGGAACCCAGATGGCCACCAAACCCGCCAAGCCCAAGGCCGCCAAGCCGGCACCGACCCCGCCCAAGGCGGCTGCCCCCGCGAAGAAGGCCAAGGCCGCCAAGCGCGAGGCTGCACCGGCCGTTGCCGCGCCCGTGCTGTCGGACGTGCGCGCCAAGATCGACCATATCGACCGCAGCATCCAGGCACTGATCGCCGAGCGCGCCAACTTCGCCCACCAGGTCGGCAAGGCCAAGGGCAAGCTCGCTGCCGCCGTGGATTACTACCGCCCCGAGCGCGAAGCGCAGGTGCTGCGCATGGTGGTGGACCGCAATGAGGGCCCGCTCAGCGATGAAGTGCTGGTCCACGTCTATCGCGAAATCATGTCGGCCTGCCTGGCCCAGCAGGAGCCGCTGAAGATCGGCTACCTCGGTCCGGAAGGCACCTTCAGCCAGCAGGCTGTGCTCAAGCACTTCGGCCGCTCGGCATTGGGCCTGCCGCTGGCCAGCATCGAAGAAGTGTTCCAGGAAGTGGAAGCGGGCAACGCCGATTTCGGCGTGGTGCCGGTGGAGAACTCGGGGCAGGGCACCATCCAGATCACCCTGGATATGTTCCTGACCTCCAACCTGAAGATCTGCGGTGAAGTGGAACTGCGCGTGCAGCAGTACCTGATGTCGCGCAGCGGCCGGCTGGAGGATGTCGAGCGCGTCTATGGCCACCCGCAGTCGTTCATGCAGACCTCCTCGTGGCTGCGCGCCAACCTGCCCAAGGCCGAGAAGATTCCCGTCTCCAGCAATGGCGAAGGCGCGCGCCGCGCCCGCAATGCCGATGACGCCGCCGCGATCGGTGGCGAGAGCGCCGGGCATGTGTACGGCCTGAAGAAGGTGGTGACCAAGCCGATCCAGAACGACGCGGACAACACCACGCGCTTCCTGGTCATCGGCCGCAACATCTTCCCGACCTCCGGCCATGACCGCACCTCGGTGCTGGTGTTCATCCACGACAAGCCCGGCGCACTGTTCGACGTGCTCAGCCCGTTCGCGCGGCATGGCATCAGCATGAACCGGATCGAGTCGCGCCCCTCGCACAACGCCAAGTGGGAGTACGGCTTCTTCATCGATCTGGCCGGCCATGTCGACGACGAGGGGATGCAGGCGGCCCTGGCCGAACTGAAAGCCCACTCGGCGCAGATCAAGATCCTCGGCTCCTATCCGGTCGCCGTGCCCTGATCCGACCGGCGTAGCCGCCTCGCGCGCTGCGCCCGGCCCGGCGCCCCGAGGGGCGCTGCGGCTTCTCCCGTACAC
>NZ_JBHFHW010000012.1:0-11399 GCF_057333975.1 Stenotrophomonas sp. AGC87 | reverse complement strand
CTCCCGTACACCGTTGCATCGCCGCCGCGGCGCCCCGCCCCCTAGGATTTCCGATGACCGCATCTCCGTACTGGATCGCCCACAAGGGCCAGCCCCTGCAGGGCAGCCTGACCATTCCCGGTGACAAGTCCGTCTCGCATCGCTCGGTGATGTTTGCCGCGCTGGCCGATGGCGTGTCGCGTATCGATGGCTTTCTGGAAGGCGAAGATACCCGCGCCACCGCGGCGATCTTTTCGCAGATGGGCGTGCGCATCGACACCCCGTCGCCCTCGCAGCGCATCGTGCACGGCGTCGGCGTGGATGGCTTGAAGGCACCGAGCGCCCCGCTGGACTGCGGCAATGCCGGCACTGGCATGCGTCTGCTGGCCGGGCTGCTGGCTGCACAGCCGTTTGACTCGGTGATGGTCGGCGATGAATCGCTGTCGCGCCGCCCGATGCGCCGCGTGACCGGTCCGCTGGCCGAGATGGGCGCGAAGATCGATACCGAGGCCGATGGCACCCCGCCGCTGCGCGTGCATGGCGGCCAGGCGCTGCACGGCATCACGTTCGCCTCGCCAGTGGCCAGCGCCCAGGTCAAATCCGCCGTGCTGCTGGCCGGTCTGTATGCCGATGGCGAAACCTCTGTCACCGAGCCGCACCCGACCCGCGATTACAGCGAGCGCATGCTGCGCGCGTTCGGCGTGGATATCGAGTTTTCGCCGGGCAAGGCACGCCTGCGTGGCGGCCAGCGCCTGCGCCCGACCGATATCGTGGTGCCGGCCGATTTCTCCTCGGCGGCGTTCTTCCTGGTGGCGGCGAGCGTGATCCCGGGTTCGGAACTGCGCCTGCGCGCGGTGGGCCTCAATCCGCGCCGTACCGGGCTGCTGGCGGCGCTGCGCCTGATGGGCGCGGACATCACCGAAGAAAACCATGCCGAGCAGGGTGGGGAAGCGGTGGCCGATCTGGTGGTGCGCTACGCACCGCTGCACGGTGCCGAGATTCCCGAAGCACTGGTGCCGGACATGATCGATGAGTTCCCGGCCTTGTTCGTCGCGGCGGCAGCGGCGCAGGGCCAGACCGTGGTGCGCGGTGCGGCCGAACTGCGGGTCAAGGAATCAGATCGTCTGGCCGCGATGGCGACGGGTCTGCGCACGCTGGGCGTGCAGGTGGATGAAACCGATGACGGCGCCACGATCCACGGCGGCGCCGTGCTCGGCAGCGGCACCATCGAGAGCCACGGCGATCACCGCATCGCGATGGCCTTCGCGATTGCCGGCCAGCTCAGCAGCGGCGAGGTGCGGGTCAATGACATCGCCAACGTGGCGACGTCCTTCCCGGACTTCGATGGTCTGGCGACCGGCGCGGGTTTCGGGCTTCGCGCCGGCTGAGGTAGCGCCGGGTTCTGCCGGGCTGCTGCTTCCAGATGTCAGGTATGCGTGGTTGCCGGGCAGCGCCCGGCACTACCTTGACCTCGCGCGGACGCGGTGCTTCGCAGAACAAAAAAGGGAGGCCATCGGCCTCCCTTTTCGTTTCCGCCTCAGCGCATCACCTTAGCGCTCGGTGCGGAAATCCACCGGCACGCGCACCACGCTGGCCACGGCACGGCCGTTATTCATCGCCGGCTCGAACTTCCAGTCGCGCACGGTGGTCAGCACCGCACGATCCAGATCGCGATCACGCGTGCCACTGCGCTGCACGATGTTCGCCTCGGTCACCTGGCCGCGGGTATCCACGTTGAGGCTGGCCACCACGCTGCCCTGCACGCCGCTGCGCAGGGCAGTGCGCGGGTAGGCGGGCTTGGCGTTGCTTGCCAGCGGACGGGCCTCGCGGTTACGCACAGCCGGCGTGGCCTTGCGCGCAGCGGGTGCCGGCGTGGTCGCCACCGGTGCAGTCTCGGTGGCGGGCAACATGCGCTGGCCCACCGGCGCGTCGTTCGTATCGCCCGGGGTGGCATACCGCAGCCACACCAGCGCGGCGGCGAACATCGCCACGATCAACGCCACCCACAACCAAGGGGAGGTGCGGCGAGGGTGGGGCTCATCGATCACGTCGCGCTGATGCTGCGGCGAGCGGGGCATGTCCGGGGCATGGGTAACACTCATGGCTGACTCCTGGTGTCGATGTGACACCCGCAGTCTTGCCCGGACACGGTTGCGGATGTGTCAGCGCACCGTCAACGCGATGACTGCATTCCCATCAAGGTTCAGTTTGCTGAGCCGTTGCGAAATCGCCGCGTGATGCGGCGATGAATCATTGCGGCGTGAAGTCGAACGGCACTTCCAGGCTGCCAGGCACGGGCACGCCGTTGTTCTGCGCCGGCTGGAAACGCCAGCGACGCACCGCATCGGACGCCGCGCGGTCAAGGTCGCGTGAACCACTGCGCTGGATCAACGTCACGGCCGAGGGATAGCCGGTAGCGTCCACATCCACGCGCACCACCACCGTGCCGCTGTCACCGCGGCGCAATGCGGCGGGCGGGTAACTCGGCGGCGGCGACTGGCCGGCGATCGGCTGCGGGCGGTCGCTGGGCGCCATGGCCGTCGGCGCGGCAGGCGCGGCGGGTGCAGCCGGGGCGGCCGGCGGTGGCGGCGGGGCGGTTTCCACCAGCTGCGGCTTTTCCTCGTTGACCGGCGGGGCCTTGGCGTCGGGCATGTCGCTGGAGCCGGCGGCAGCGGCCAGCGGCTCGGGCAGCGGCACCACCTCGGCCACCTGGGCGGGGGTCTGCGCGGCCGGGTCGGCCTTGTAGAAGTCGTTGTTGCGGCTGCTCAGCCATACCACCAGGAACAGCAGCAGGCCCACGCCGAAGGCGATCGCGGCGATCACGAGGCTGCGGCGGGGCAGGTGGAAGGTGATGTTCTTGCCAGAAGTCGAGCGGGAAGCAGACATGGGGCATACCGTATGGATCACCGCGATTCTGCCACGCCCGGGATGAACCGGCGGCAGAAAAACGCATAACAGGCGATAATCCCCCTCCGAATCCGTAGACCCCTCTGCCGCCATGCTCGATCCAGCCCTGCTCCGCCAACAGCCCGCCGACCTTGCCGAACGCCTGCGCACCTCGCGCGGTTTCGAGCTGGATGTCTCCGGGCTGGAGTCGCTGGAAGCCGATCGCAAGCGCATCCAGGTGCGCACGCAGGAGCTGCAGAGCCTGCGCAACAGCCGTTCCAAGGCGATCGGCCAGGCCAAGGCCAAGGGCGAAGATGTCTCGGCGATCATGGCCGAGGTGGCCGCGTTCGCCGATGAGCTGAAGGCCTCGGAAGTGGCCCTGGATGCGCTGCGCGAGAAGATCGAAGCGATCGCGCTGGGCATTCCGAACCTGCCCGCCGAGGATGTGCCGGCCGGCAAGGACGAGTCGGAGAATGTCGAGCAGAAGCGCTGGGGTACCCCGCGCGCGTTCGATTTCCCGGTGCTTGATCATGTCGAGCTGGGCGCCCGCAACCGCTGGCTGGATGGCGAGACCGCGGCCAAGCTGTCCGGCTCGCGCTTCACCGTGCTGCGTGGCCCGATCGCGCGCCTGCACCGTGCGCTGGCGCAGTTCATGCTCGACCTGCACACCGGCGAGCACGGCTATGAAGAAACCAATGTGCCGGCGCTGGTCAACGCCGAGTCGCTGCGCGGTACCAGCCAGCTGCCGAAGTTCGAGGACGACCTGTTCAAGACCGCCGTAGGCGAATCCACGCGCTACCTGATCCCGACCTCGGAAGTGCCGCTGACCAACATCGTGCGCGATGAGATCATCGATGCCGAGCAGCTGCCGCTGCGCATGACCGCCCATTCGCTGTGCTTCCGTGCCGAAGCTGGCAGTGGCGGCCGCGACGTGCGCGGCATGATCCGCCAGCACCAGTTCGAGAAGGTGGAGCTGGTCGCCGCGTGCACCCCGGCGCAGAGCGATGAAGAGCACCAGCGCATGACCCGCTGTGCGGAAGTCGTGCTGGAGAAGCTCGGCCTGCCGTACCGCAAGGTGCTGCTGTGCACCGGCGACATGGGCTTCTCGGCCATCAAGACCTATGACCTGGAAGTGTGGCTGCCCTCGCAGGACACCTACCGCGAGATCTCCTCGTGCTCCAACTGCGGTGATTTCCAGGCGCGCCGCATGCAGGCCCGCTGGCGCAACCCGGAAACCAGCAAGCCCGAGCTGCTGCACACGCTCAACGGCTCCGGCGTGGCGGTTGGCCGCGCGATGATCGCGGTGATGGAGAACTACCAGAACGCCGACGGCAGCATCACCGTGCCGGATGCGCTCAAGCCCTACATGGGCGGAGTCGAGATCATCGGTTGATCCAGCGCTGTGACCGTATGAAGAAAGCCCGCCGAAAGGCGGGTTTTTTGTTGGCGCCCGGTAGAGCCACCCCATGGGTGGCTGCAGGTGATGCATGACCCGGACGGCAGCCACCGATGGGGTGGTTCTACCGGGGCGTCATCGGCGTCAACACGCCCATCGGCACCCAGCCAGAGGACGCGCCGCCGACCACCGCGCACCACACCCAGCTGTTGAGCTCGCGCTCACCGCGCACCTGCTGGCCCACGTCGACATCCAGTTCGCGCGCACAGTAAGCCTCGGCCGCTACCGCATCGCCCTGTGCGTTGCGGCCGATCACCTGCGCGGGCACCCAGCCAGCTTGCTGCCCCGGCGTCTGGCACAGATAGCAGTTGTCCCAGCCCTCGGGCCCCTGATAGCGCTCGCCGACCTGCAGTGCGTCGCCGGGTTGCAGGGTGATCGGATGTGGGAATTCGCTGCGGTGGGCGGCGATGACGCGGTAATCCATGGGCGCTGATCAAAAGATGGATGACCCAGCATAGCGATGTGCGCGGACCTCGATGGGTTGAATGCGTCATTTCCGGCGCTTCCGGGACCGGTCTTCCCAAGGTAGGGCGGACCTCCATTGCGCTGTCGGGGCGCACCGCCATCGATCACCAGATGAACGCCCCCTCCAGCGCGGAATCCTCTGCCCTCAAGGCGCTGAGGGCGAAGGGCGCGTTACGGGAATCTCCGGCGGAGGCGGTTGGATGTGACCTGCGTCCACTCCGGCACCGGTGCGGACAGGACGATGGCCAACGTCATTCACTTCCCGCAGGACAACCACCGTGAACGCAGTGGCCGCAACAAAGCCGCCCTCCCATCCGGCAGGGGCTGCCGCGTGGATGCTCCTGGCAATCGCCTGGCTGTGTTTCCTGATTCCTTTTCCCGGGCTGGGGTTCTTCATCGGCTGGCCGCTGAATCTGGCGGCCTTCATTCTGGCGATCGTGGCGATGTCCCACGGTGGGGCCCGCAAAGGCATCGCCCCGTTGCTGCTCTCACTGATGGTCTCGCCGCTGGTGTACTTCGCCGGCATCGCCGTCTTTGCTGGCGCACTGAGCGCGGTCAGCGGCCCGCGGGAAAACGCGCATGCTGCCGAGGCAGAGGGCGATGCGATCAGCGTGCTGGCCGCCACGCTCGAGCTGGCCGCCCGGCAGCTGTATCTGGACTATCAGGCCAATGAGATCGCCGCCGACGTGCTCTACAAAGGCAAGGCATTGCTGATCTCCGGTGAGGTGGTGGCCATCCAGAGCGATTTCCTGGATCAACCCGTGGTCCACCTGGCCGCCGGCCCGGACGCGCGGGTGGTGCTGATGGGGCTGACAACGAATGCCGCAGCGGGCCTGCGCAAAGGCGAGACCATCAACGCGGCCTGTACCGGCGATGGCATGACACTGGATGTCCCGACAGCGCGCCACTGTGATTTGAGGTAATCCGATGGCCGCGCTCCGCCAGCGGCGCGGTACCCGTAGGCAGGTAAAAAGATGGCCCCGAAAGGGGCCATCAGGGGAACGCCGGCAGGGGAGAGAGAACCGGCGTCCCACCACCACACCGTCACGACGAGGGGGAGGGAACGGTGTGGGTCGCCCGGCTCACGCCGCGGCGAGTGCTTCCGGCTGCGGCAGCGCGGCCAGGGCCTGCGCAATCGCATCGGTCCGGTGCTGCGGCGAGTAGGCGATGCCCTCGGCCCGCACGAATTCGACGTTGTCGATGCCGAAGAAGGCGAAGACCTGGCGCAGGTACGGATCCTGGAAGTCGGTCGGGGCGCCGGTATGCAGGCCGCCGCGGCTGCTGGCCACGATCACGCGCTTACCGCCGGCCAGGCCCACCGGGCCGTTTTCGGTGTATTTGAAGGTGCGCCCGGCCACGGCCAGGCGGTCAATCCACGCCTTGAGGGTGGAAGCGACGCTGAAGTTGTACATTGGGGAGCCGATGACAACCACATCGGCGGCCAGGAACTGCGCCAGGACCTGCTCGGCGTCGGCCACTTCAGCCGGGTCGGACTGGGCCAGGGAGGTGCTGCGCAGGTGCGGGACCGGCTGGGCGTCGAGGTCGCGGTAGCTCACCTCCAGGCCCGGCACCTGGTCGCGCCACTGCTGGACCACGGCGGCGGAGAGCTGGCGGGAAACCGAGTTGTCGCCAAGCACGCTGGCGTCGATGTGAAGAAGCTTCATGGCAATCACCTGTTTTCTGGGGAGGGGCGGGGCAAGGCGCCGCCGACGAAGAACAGGTTAGGTTGTTGCCTGTTTGGAATAAAGGTGGTTGAATACCACGTATTGTTCTATATCTGGAACTTCGGTATGCAAGACCTCAACGACCTCTACTACTTCGCCATGGTGGTGGATCATGGTGGCTTCGCCGCAGCAGAACGCGCGCTCGGCATCCCCAAATCCCGCCTGAGCCGCCGTATCAGCCAGCTGGAAACCGACCTGGGCGTGCGCCTGCTGCAGCGCTCCACGCGCCGCTTCGCGGTGACCGACGTCGGCACCAGCGTGCATCGCCACGCGCAGACCATGCTCGCCGAGGCCCAGGCCGCGCGTGAGGTGGTGGATCGCCTCAGCGCCGAGCCACGCGGCCTGGTGCGCGCCAGCGTGCCGGTCTCGCTTGCGCAGATGCAGCTGCCCAAGCTGCTGCCGATCTTCCTGGCGCAGTACCCCAAGGTGCGGCTGCAGCTGAACATCAGCAACCGCCGCGTGGACATCATCAATGAAGGCTACGACGTCGCCCTGCGCGTGCGCTCGCGCCTGGATGACGATGGCAGCCTGGTGATGCGCAGCTTCGGCCAGGTGCAGGAACTGCTGGTCGCCAGCCCCAAGTACCTCGATCGCGCGGGCCGCCCGAAGGATCCGGACGAGCTGACCAATCACGTCACCCTGAGCATCAGCGAAGACGAAGCCCGTCAGCGCTGGGAACTGCACGGCCCCGAAGGTGCGGTCCGCCGCGTGGACCTGCAGCCGCGCGTGGCCGGCTTCGATTTCCCGCTGCTGCAGAGCATGGTCAAGGATGGCTTCGGCATCACCATGCTGCCAGAGACCGTCTGTGCCGACGCCGTGCGCAACGGCGAACTGGAAGTGGTGCTGCCGGACTGGTCGCTGCCGCAGGGCATCTGCCACGCCGTGTTCGCCTCCCGCCGCGGCCTGCTGCCGGCGGTGCGCGTGTTCATCGACTTCCTGGCCGAACACCTGCCGCCGCAGCTGGAGGCCTCGCGCCTGGACTGTGGTGGGGCATGCGAGCGGGCCAAGGAAAAGATCAAGGCCAGTGCATTGGGTGCGTTGGCGGTGGATGCGGGGTGAGCCCCGCCCATCTCGTGCATTGCTCAGCTGCAAGCAAAAGGCCCCGCAAGACGGGGCCTTTTCAATTGCGTCAGCGTGAATCTCTCACCCGCATGCCCAATCCAGCTGCATCTTCTCCAGATCCAGCTGGGCATTCCCGCCCCCGAAGTTGAAGCCACCGAAGGCCTCTTCGAACTCAAGGTAGTAGGGCCCAAAATCGGGGTAGCCCTGATTGGGCACCATGGTGCCACCAAGGTGTGCCAGTTCAGTCCAGCGGCCTAGATCAAGCTCGTTGCCCTTGTCGCTATATGCGGGAATGTAACCACTCTCCTCGCACTCGTTCTCCCACTCGCGGGGAGGTTTGCCAACATTGGGGTCGTTGTCGCGGACTGCTGATCGTATGGGGAAGGCGATGCTTATGCCTGATACGCAGCCCGCTTCTGCACCGTCCAGCGATGTTTCCTTGTTTCGTGTGTAGAGCCACGAGTCGGGGAGGCAATCGGCGTAACTCTCCGTCATCCAGCATGGCGAACCGTCAAGATGGGCTGAGGCAAGCGTCGGTGGCCGGCACAGCTGAGCGTCAAACTCTTCCTGGGTCAGCCAGATGGCGGTGTAGCGTGTACCGAGGTCATCTTCCATATCATGGTGGTGAGGGTGCCGGGCATGGAGGTGTTGCCAGAACGGAAGAAGGGCCTTGTCCGTGGGTGCTTCGGGTGAGAGCGGAGCATCAAAGAAGGCCGATATCTCATCGCTAGCATCTAATTCCTCGAACTGAGCATCGACAAACAGGCTAAGGCCAACCAAGTGCTGGCCTTGTGTGCGGTAGTCCGATGGGACGTGTAGCGTAAATGCGTGCCGCAAGGGGTATCCGTACGCCGGGCTCAACGGCCATTGCTCAGGGGTGATCCCTGGAGGAAGGCCTAGCGTCCATCCAGCTGCCCATTCCGGGCCGCGTTCACGCATCGCAAGCACCTGCTGGGGATCGAGATCTAGATCAAACGCCCGGGTCAGGCTTGGGTCGGCTACTGGTAGCTCACGTTCTCGATACACCGGCATTGGCTGGGAAAGCTCGATGCTCCGGACTACCCCATCCTGCACACCCACGTTCAAGCGGTAGCCGTCGCCCGTGACGTCGCAGTATCTGGACAAGCCAACAAGTTCATCAGCATCTCTTTCTGCCAACTGTAGTGCCGGCCGCGTAGCGAGGGCAGCGCAAAGGTGCATACCAATGTGCAGCCCTTCGATCACCACGTGCTCGGGAAAGGTGCGCAGAAACATGATGTACCCCACGCGGCCTTCAGCGTCGAGCCGTGCACCGACGCTGCCTGGCGTGCAGGTGACGTATCCGTCCTGGCCGGGTGCCACCCAATGCTTACCGAACGTACTGGCTACGGTCTCCAGCGGCATCATGGGGCGGAGGCGGGCGAGTTTTATGACTTTCATTCGGGGGTCGATGCATGGGGGGCAGGTACACGACGATAGGCGACAGGGCCGGTTCTTTAGAATGCAATTTCTTGCAAAGTCGGGTGCATCGGCCGCTGCGCTGTAGATGCCGCCCGAGTCGTGCATTGCACTGTTTCAAGGCGGGCCTCGCCCCCATTCGGTTCCGCGACCCCGCTTACGGCCAGCCCCCGCGCGGGCCCGTTATCCGAGCGCAGGGAAGCAGCAGCCCCCTTGGGCAAATGGCCCACAGCATGCGAGAATAGGGCGCTACCCGGGAGGCCGGGAGCCGAATGGAGAGATGGCCGAGCGGTTTAAGGCACCGGTCTTGAAAACCGGCGAAGGGTCATTCCTTCCGTGGGTTCGAATCCCACTCTCTCCGCCAGACATATTAACTAAGTTCCTGTATTTTATGGGCTTTTTTAATTTCCCGCCTCGCTGGTATGCCATCTGGTATGCCACGGCAGGTTGGCTTGCTTTGGATGCTAAAGGACGGCCACGGATATCTAGTCTGAGTAAGGAAGGTCCTGTGCCGACACCTGGGCAGCCCTCCTAATTTGGGGTGTGCTGGAGCATGGCCGCTTGTCTGCAGTGACCCGGACCTCTTTGAGTTTGTGTCGACTGCTGTGTTTCCCTTATCGGGTCGCTTTCCATCCCTGTAGAGTGCCGGCGGTACTCTCTACAGCTCGGTGGGCTACCAAGGATGCAGATGTCGAAGATCGAGGCGATGAGAAGGGGCTAGAGTCTGGTGCTTGCTAGACCCGCCGAACCGATAGAGGTGGTTGGCGTGATTCCAAGGGGCCAGGCGCCATCCTTGGTCGATCGCTCTTCGGCAGGTGTCGTTGCCGAACGCATATTGCTTAGAGAGGACTACTTGTCCTTCGCAGAGCCACAGCCAGCCGCCTGCGGTCCTTCGAGGCTGACGGGCACGGTGGCAGAGTCCAACGGCCCTGACGCTATGAGGGACCTAGATGTTCCATTCAACACGCTGCCCAATTGGCTGACGGTGCCAAGTCTGGCCAGCCTCGGCGTTCGCCCCGGCGCCGGCTGTAAACGAGCTGGGGAGTGAAATGAGCCGGCTTCACAAGGATTGAACAAGATTTCAAACACATACTACCCCCTCGAAGCTGGTAGGAACTGGCTTCGGGCATGACGCTGCCGCAGTAGCCTATTTTCAGGAGCGGAGAAGGATGAGGAGCAGGGTAGAGTTGGTCCACTGCATTATGGCGGTGGCCACCGCTGTTCTGGCGGGGATCATTAAGAGCACGGCTAGCGCGGTTTGCAGCAGATGTTCCTGCATGGTCGAGCCGTTCGACTGATTTCTGATCAACTTGGTACCTCGCATAAGGCCCGGGCATTGCTCGGGCCTTATGCGTTTGTGCCGCCAATAAACGAGGAGCACGAGATGCATTTAGTTGAAACAATGGCGTACGCCGGCGAGAGGCCGTGGCATGGCTTGGGGAGCCGGCTTGCACCGCAGCAGCCCATTGATGCCTGGAAGTGCCAAGCCGGCATGGACTGGAAGATCGAGGAGGCGGAAGTGCGCTATGTCGCTGGCAACGATGCCACTAGCGCTATCCATTCGTACCCTGAGCAGAAGGTGCTGTACCGCTCCGACACCCGCAAGCCGCTGTCGGTGGTCTCCAAGCGCTTCCAAGTGGTGCAGCCGGGCCAAATCCTGGAGTTTTACAGGGATCTGACTGCCAACGCCGGGTTCGAGCTTGAGAGCGCCGGGGTGCTGCGCGAGGGCCGCAAGTTCTGGGCGCTGGCCCGCACCGGCCAGAGCACGACGCTGAAGGGCCGCGACAAGGTGGATGGCTACCTGCTGCTGGCCACGGCCTGTGACGGCACACTGGCGACCACGGCGCAGTTCACCTCGGTCCGGGTGGTCTGCAACAACACCCTGTCCATCGCGCTGGGCAATGCTAGCGGGGCCATCAAGGTGCCACACCGTAGCCACTTCGACCCGGATGCGGTGAAGCGTCAGCTGGGCATAACCGTCTCGTCGTGGGACGGTTTCGTGGCCCCGACGTCCCCCCGAGATTGAGTAGCGAAGCGGTTTGGAGTCCAATCCTCAATGACAAGGAGATTGGACGTGAAGAAGCGCTTTTCCGAAGAGCAGATCATCGGCTTCCTACGCGAAGCCGAGGCCGGCATGCCCATTAAGGACCTCTGCCGCCAGCACGGCTTCAGCGAGGCCTCGTACTACCTGTGGCGCAGCAAGTTCGGCGGCATGAGCGTGCCCGACGCCAAGCGGCTCAAGGACCTGGAGGCGGAGAACGCACGCCTGAAGAAGCTACTGGCAGAACAGGTCTTCGAGAACGACGTCATCAAGGATGCGTTGCGAAAAAAGTGGTGACCGCACCGGCGCGCAGGCTGCTGGTGCGGAGCATGGTCGAGAAGGGGTTGAG